>NZ_JBSFRT010000007.1:0-192381 GCF_053589375.1 Rhodococcus sp. NPDC003348 | reverse complement strand
ATTCATCGGCCCCGAGTACCTGTACGACGGCAAGCAGATCATCCGCGCCGGGCTCGAGGACCAGTTCTGCGGGAAGCTGCTCGGCCTGCCGATGGGCGTGGACGTCTGCTACACCAATCACGCCGAGGCCGACCAGGACGATATGGACACGCTGCTGACGTTGCTCGGGGTGGCGGGCACCGCGTTCGTGATCACGGTGCCCGGCGCCGACGACGTGATGCTCGGCTACCAGTCGCTCTCGTTCCACGACGTGCTCTACGCGCGGCAGATCGCGAACCTGCGACCAGCACCGGAGTTCGAGGAGTGGCTGCGTCGCCAGGGCATGGCCGACGCGGCCGGACGGGTGCTGCCGGTCGATGTCGCTGCCTCCCCGCTGCGGGCGCTCGGCGGCGTGTCGTGACCGACCACCTCGGCGGTGCCGAGACCGACCACCTCGGCGGTGCCGAGACCGATTACTGGGATCTGCTCCGGTCCTACACGCAGGCGCGGATCGGGTTGGGGCGCATCGGTAATGCGCTGCCCACCCGCCGACACCTCGAGTTCGTCGCCGCGCATGCCGCGGCGCGCGACGCGGTGCACCTGCCACTGGACGTGGCGCGCGTGGCCGACCGGGTGAGGACGCTCGGCCTCGGCGAGCCGTCGGTGGTCGCCAGCGCCGCGCCGGATCGCGCCATCTACCTGCGCCGCCCCGACCTTGGACGGGTACCCGGCGAGCCGATTCCCGTGCCGTCGGGTGGTCCCTACGACCTCGGGATCGCCCTGTGCGACGGGTTGTCCTCGACCGCGCTGAGCGCGCACGGACCGGACCTGGCCGCCGCGATCGTCGCCGCGCTGCCGGGACTGACGGTCGCCCCGCCGGTGATCGCCACCCAGGCCCGGGTGGCGCTCGGCGATCACATCGGGGAGGCGCTCGGTGTCACCACCATGCTGGTGCTGATCGGGGAGCGTCCCGGCCTGTCCGTCGCCGACAGCGTCGGTGTCTACCTCACCCACCACCCGCGACCGGGCCGCAGCGACGCCCAGCGCAACTGCGTGTCCAACGTCCACCCGCCCGACGGGCTGGGCTACGAGCACGCCGCGCGGGTGGTTGCCGCGCTGGTCGACGGCGCGCGGCGTCTCGGCGCGTCCGGGGTGGCGCTGAAGGACACCTCGCGGGACCCGGCCCTGACCGACGGAGTTCGGGAAGGCCGATCCGGCGATTAGCCGGACACCCGTCTGTATACGTGTCTAGGCTGGCCTTCCCGACTGTCGACGAGAGCAGGTGTGTGCAGCGATGAAGACCAAAGGCGCGTTGATCTGGGATTTCAATCAGCCGTGGTCGATCGAGGAGATCGAGATCGGCGACCCCCGCAAGGGGGAGGTCAAGGTTCAGATGGAAGCGTCGGGTATGTGCCACTCGGACCACCACCTGGTCACCGGCGGCATCCCGATGGCCGGTTTCCCGGTGCTGGGCGGCCACGAGGGTGCAGGCATCGTCACCGAGGTCGGCGAGGGTGTCGAGGACCTCGCCCCGGGCGACCACGTCGTGCTCTCGTTCATCCCGTCGTGCGGCAAGTGTCCGTCCTGTCAGGCCGGCCTGCGCAACCTGTGCGACCTGGGGGCGATGCTGCTCGGCGGTGCGTCGGTCAGCGACGGCTCGTACCGGATCCAGGCCAGGGGGCAGAACGTCTACCCGATGACCCTGCTCGGCACGTTCTCCCCGTACATGGTGGTGCACCAGAGTTCGGTGGTGAAGATCGATCCGTCGATCCCGTTCGAGGTGGCGTGCCTCGTCGGTTGCGGTGTCACCACCGGCTACGGGTCGGCCACCCACACCGCGCAGATCAAGCCGGGAGAGGACGTCACGATCGTCGGCCTCGGCGGCGTCGGCATCTCGGCGCTGCAGGGCGCGGTGAACTCCGGCGCCCGCCACATCTTCGCCATCGACCCGGTGGAGTGGAAGCGCGAGCAGGCGCTGAAGTTCGGTGCCACCCAGGCGTTCGCGAGCGTGGAGGAGGCGGCAGGCGCGATCGCCGAGACCACCGCCGGCGGCATGTCCAAGAAGACCATCGTCACCGTCGGCGAGGTGCACGGCGAGGACGTCGACCTGTGGATGGGCATCACCTCGAAGGCCGGCACCGTGGTGCTGACCGCGATGGGCAGCCTGCTCGACAACAAGGTCACGCTCAACCTGTCGATGCTGACCCTGCTGCAGAAGAACCTGCAGGGCAGCATCTTCGGCGGCGCCAACCCGCACTACGACATTCCGCAGCTGCTGTCGATGTACAAGGTCGGCAAGCTCAACCTCGACGACATGGTCACCCGCCAGTACCGACTGGAGCAGATCAACGACGGCTACCGGGACATGTTGGAGGGACGCAACATTCGCGGCATCATTCGCTACACCGACGCGGACCGCTGATCCGCGGGGTGCCGTCGGACGGGCGTTCCGGCGGCACCCCGATCCTTCCGGCAGGGAGTGTCACGGCGCCAGCACCGTCCGGCACAGGGATTCGAGTTCGTCGACGGTCGCGTCCAGGGGCGTCGAGCTGCCCTGTGCCTGCGCCAGCATCAACGCGCCCTCGAGCGCCCCGATGATCAGCACGGCCAGGGACGCCGCCCGCGCGGGTTCGGCGCCCTCACCGACGAGTTTCGCGGCGATCGCGTCGCACCAGGTGCCGAACGCGGTGCCTGCGATCTCCCTGGCGCCGGGCTCGGTGCCCAGCGCCGCCGCCGCGATCGGGCATCCCGACGCGTACCCACTGGATTCGAGGCCGCGGCCCCAGATGTCCACCAGGGTGCGGATGGCTTCGACGGTGTCGTGGGCGTCGAGGATCCGGCCGATCCTGTCGTCGATCCAGTCGGCCGCGGAGCGGGTCGCGTCCTCCACGAGCTGGGCCTTGCCGCGCGGGAAGTGGTGGTAGATCGACCCGCGAGGGGCGCCGCTGGCGGACAGCACGTCGGCGAACGACGTCGCGGCGACACCGCGTTCGCGCATCAGGGTGATGGCGCTGTCGATCATCGCGGCCCGGGGGCCGGTGGTGGGGTCCTGTCGTCTCGGCACTGCTCGCCCTTCTCGTTCGCTCCTGTTCTATGTAGGGTGTCATACATAGTTTCCGATCGCCAGGAGTTTTGACGTGACACGGACCGCCAACCCGACCCATCAGTTCGACGCCGCCCTCGATCTCGTCGCCGAGGCCGACGGCACCTTCACCGGCCGGACCGCGGCCGAGTACGCCAACATGGTCGGCCCGTTCGGCGGCGTCACCGCGGCCACGCTGCTCGCCGCCGCGCTGCGGCATCCGGAACGGCTCGGCGACCCGGTCTCGCTCACCGTCAACTTCGCAGGCCCAGTCGCCGACGGACCGTTCACCATCGACGCGCGACCCACGCGCACCAACAACTCCACGCAGCACTGGTCGATCGAGATGACCCAGGAGGGCGTCGTCACCACCACCGCGACCGCGGTGTTCGCCGTCCGCCGCGACAGCTGGTCGTCGACCGAGATCACCCCGCCCGTCGCCCCGGCGGCGGAGGAGGTCGCGCCCGCCCCGGCGCTCGACTTCATCCGGTGGATCGGCAACTACGAGATGCGGTTCGTCGAGGGTGGCCTGGACAGCGTCGGAACCGAGCGGGACGACTCGACATCCACCCTGTGGGTTCGGGACCAGCCCGCGCGGCCGCTCGACTTCCCCGCCCTCACCGCGCTGTGCGACGTCTTCTTCCCGCGCGTGTTCCTCCGCCGCGGCCAGATGAGCCCGGCCGGCACGGTCTCTCTGACCGTGTACTTCCACGCCGACGCGGACACCCTCACTGCGCACGGCGAGGACGCGGTGCTCGCGACCGCCCGCGCCCAGCACTTCGGCAGGGGCTACTTCGACCAGTCCGGCGAACTATGGGGCAAGGGCGGTGCGCTGCTCGCCACCACCCACCAGCTGGTGTACTTCAAGGCCTGACCCGGTCGCGCCGACCGGCACACCGGAAGGGTGCGCCGCCCCCGAAACGCACCACTGCCCGGCGTCCGAGTGGACGCCGGGCAGTGGTGGGAAGTCTTCGGCTCAGGCCAGCTTGGCCAGCAGGTCGGCCCGCTGACGGGCACCGAGGCCGGCCACGCGGCGGGTCTCCGCGATGCCGACGGACTCGGCGATGTCGCGAGCCTTCACCTTGCCGACCTTCGGCAGGGACTCGAGCAGGTACAGCACCTTCGTCTTGCCGACGAGTTCGTCGGTGTCGGCCTTGTCGAGGACCTCGACCAGGCTGATCTTGCCGGACTTGAGGTCCTCCCTCAGTTCGGCGCGAGCCTTCCGGGACGCGGCCGCCTTCTCCAGGGCGGCGGCGCGCTGTTCGGGGGTCAGGGTGGGCAATGCCATGAGATGTGCCTTTCTCGCGGTTCCCGGGGGAGAACCCCAGGCTGTTCCCGGGGGAGAACCCCAGGCTAGAGCGGCGGCGACCGTGAATCACGGTACCCGGCGCTCCCGCGTGTCGTGATGCGCGGACTGGGTCACTTACCGTGCCACACCGGTGTCCGTTTCTCCAGGAAGGCCGTCATTCCCTCCTGAGCATCGCAGGTCACGGCGTTGGTGGCCATGGTCTCCGCCATCGCGGTGTACGCCTGGTCCTGCGGCAGGTCGATCTGCCGGTAGAACGCCTGCTTGCCGATCTGCAGCGTCAGCGGGCTGGCACCGGTGATCCTCGCGGCCAGGGCCCGGACCTGCGCGTCGAGTTCCTCGGGGGCGACGACGAGGTTCACCAGACCCCAGTCCGCCGCGGTGTGGGCGTCGATTGTGTCGCCGGTCAGCAGCATCTGCATCGCCCGCTTTCGCCCGACGGCGCGGCTGAGCGCGACCATCGGGGTCGAGCAGAACAGCCCGATCCGCACGCCCGGCGTCCCGAACACCGCGGTCTCGGACGCGACCACCAGGTCGCAGGACGCCGCGAGCTGGCAGCCGGCCGCGATCGCAGGGCCCTGGACGGCGGCGATCACCGGCTGCGGGATCTGCTGGACGGTGTCCATCATCTCGACGCACGCATCGAAGATCTCCCGCTCCTCGTCGAGGGTGCGGTCGACCATCTCCGACAGGTCGTGCCCGGCGGAGAACACCGGTCCGTCCGCGGCGATGACGACGGCCCGTACCGTCGCGTCCGCGGACAGCTCGGTCAGTGCCGCGGTGACCTGACGCATCGTGCTGGTGGCCAACGGGTTTCGCTGCTTCGGCCGGTTCAGGGTGATGGTGCCGATGCCGGTCTCGGCGTCGACTTCGGTCCGGACTGCGTCGTCCATGGCGCACCTCTTTCGCGATCTGTCGGTCGAGTTCGATGCTACGACCGCGCCGCCGCCACGCGATGCCCCCGGAAAGGGGCAGCGCTCAGGTTCGCGGGGTGTCCCCGGTGGCGACGTGCATGACGCTCCCCCTCCGCGATCGCAGGCGGTTGTCGATGCTCCGTCGCCCGCGATCCCGAGGCGTTCCCGCCGATCAGCGGCCGAACAGCCCGCGCAGGAATCCGCCGGACGAGGCCGGCCGTTCGCAGGTGCAGCGCTTGTCGGCGGGGACGTGGCGCATGACCTCGTCGACGTGGTTGCCGCAACCCTTCCAGGTGGTCTTGCCGCAGTTGGGGCAGGGGGTGGGCTGGCACATGGTGGTGTCCTCTCGGTCCGGTTCCCGATCGATAATACCCATAGGGGTATATGTGCGCCCGGTCTCGCTGCCGATCACCTGGCAGGATCGACACCGTGAGCACCGCGAACCTGACCCGTGCCGAGACCGCAGCCCGCGCCGCCGCGGTCACCGTCCGCTCCTACCGCGTGGATCTGGACCTGTCGTCCGCCCCGGATCACGACCGACCCGGCTTCCTGACGGTCACGACGGTGGAGTTCGACGCCACCGCCGAACGGACCTGGCTCGACTTCATCGGACCGTCGGTCGACTCGGTCACCGTCAACGGGGAGCCCGCCGAGGTCGAGTACGACGGAGCCCGCATCGCCCTGCGCGGACTGGCCGCGTCGAACACCGTCGTGGTCCGGGCGACCGGCGCCTACAGCCGGTCGGGTGAGGGGCTGCACCGCTTCCTCGATCCGGTCGACGGACAGACCTACCTCTACACCCAGTACGAGCCTGCCGACGCCCGTCGGGTCTTCGCGTGCTTCGAACAGCCGAACATGAAGGCGCCGTTCACCTTCGCCGTGACCGCGCCGCCCGGGTGGGAGGTGATCTCGAACCGTCCCGCTGCCCTGTGGGAGGAGTCCGACGAGCGGCGGTTCGTGGAATTCTCCCCGACCCTGCCGATCTCCACCTACATCACGGCGGTCGTCGCCGGACCGTACCATCGCGTCGACTCCGTCTGGAGCTCAGGCGATCTCACCGTTCCGTTGGGGGTGCTGTGCCGGGCCTCGCTGGCGCGACACCTCGATGCCGACACCGTGCTGGAGGTCACCCGGCAGGGGCTCGACTTCTTTCACGAGCAGTTCGACTACCCGTATCCGTGGGGCAAGTACGACCAGGTGTTCGTGCCCGAGTACAACCTCGGCGCGATGGAGAACCCCGGCTGTGTGACGT
Source organism: Rhodococcus sp. NPDC003348 (assembly GCF_053589375.1). NCBI lineage: Bacteria > Bacillati > Actinomycetota > Actinomycetes > Mycobacteriales > Nocardiaceae > Rhodococcus > Rhodococcus sp. NPDC003348. The sequence goes on along the minus strand of NZ_JBSFRT010000007.1, from coordinate 185,848 downwards.
TCACCGAGGCGTACGTCTTCCGCGGTGCCGCGACGGCCGCCCAGTACGAGGGCCGCGCCAACACGATCCTGCACGAGATGGCGCACATGTGGTTCGGCGACCTGGTGACGATGCAGTGGTGGGACGACCTGTGGCTCAAGGAGTCCTTCGCCGACTACATGGGCGCACTCGCAAGTGCCGAGGCCACGCAGTGGACCGACGCCTGGGTGGCGTTCGCGAATCGGCGCAAGGCGTGGGCGTATTCGCAGGACCAGCTGCCGACCACCCATCCGATCGTCGCCGACATCGTCGATCTCGAGGCGGCGAAGCTGAACTTCGACGGCATCACCTATGCGAAGGGGGCGAGCGTGCTCAAGCAGCTCGTCGCCCACGTCGGGCGGGACGCGTTCTTCGAAGGGGCACGACGCTATTTCCGAGCACACGCGTTCGGCAACACCATTCTCGCCGACCTGCTCACGGAGCTCTCCGCGACGTCCGGCCGCGACCTGGAGTCATGGGCGCGCGCCTGGTTGCAGACGACCGGCGTGTCGACGCTGACCCTCGAGCGACGTGGCAAGCGGTACGAGGTCGTGCAGACCGACCCTCGGCCACACACCCTCGGCATCGGACTCTACGACTTCGACGAGGCGGGCTCGCTGGTGCTCACCGAGCGTCTGAGCGTCGATCTCACGGGACCGCGCACGCGGGTCGAGCTGACCGAGACCCCGCTGGTGCTGCTCAACGACGGCGACCAGACGTATGCGAAGGTCCGGCTCGGTGGGTTCTCCGTACGCACGGTCGAGGCCTCGTTGGACCGCATCGTCGACCCGCTGGCCCGTGGCCTCGTCTGGTCGGCGTTGTGGAACGCCACCCGGGACGGGGTCCTGGATCCCGCGCGTTATCTCACGATGGCGCGGGCGTTCGCGCCGGCGGAGACCAACATGGCGCTCCAGGCGGCCACACTGGCGAACGCGGCATTCGCGGTGGGCCACTACCTACCGGCCTCGGATCGGGACCGGTGGCGCGGCGAATGGCTCGAATCATGCTGGGCGGCACTGCAGTCGGCGGATCACGGGTCCGGGTCGCAGTTGGCGATGGCGCGCGCCGTCGCCGCTGCCGCGACGGTCGACGATCGCCGGGCCGGCGACATCCGCGCGATGCTGGACGGGACCGCTCCCGCCCCGAGCGGACTGGCGCTGGACCCCGACCTGCGCTGGGCGCTGTGGACGGCGCTGGCCGCGACCGGGCACGCCCGGACGGCGGACCTCGACGCCGAACTCGCCAGGGACGACACGGCATCCGGACGCACCGCGCACCGGCGCGCGCTGGCGGCCCGCCCGGACGCCGAGGTCAAAGCGGCGGCCTGGGCCGCCGCGCTGACCGACACCACGCTCACCAACGACCACCTCGACGCCACCATCGGCGGGTTCCGGGCGGGGGAGCGCCGCGACCTGATCGCCCGCTACGACGGCGAGTACTTCGCCGCCATCTCCGACGTCTGGGAGCAGCGGAGCATCGAGATCGCCAAGCGCATCGTCGTCGGACTGTTCCCTGCCGCGGAGTCCCTGGACGCTGTCGACGCCTGGCTCTCCGGTCACGCCGACGCTCCGGCCGCGCTGCGCAGGCTGGTCGTCGAGCAGCGGGATCACCTGGCCCGGGACCTGCGGGTGCGCGCCCACTCCTGGTGATGGGGCGGCGCACACAGCTTCTCTCGCGTGCCGGTTCGGCATCGATACCCCTGACCGTGGTGGAGCGGTGTGCGCACCGCTCGCGGGGGATTGGAATCCCCCCGATCGCAACCCTGGCCGGGGCCGATCCGCGTCCCTAGCGTTCGAACAATGTCTCTGGCGTTCCACTGGTTCCTGCCCACCTACGGCGACAGCCGGCTCATCGTCGGCGGGGGCCACGGCACGCCCGCCGGCGCCGCGGGGGGTGACCGGCGGGCGAGCATCGGCTACCTGTCGTCGATCGCCCGTGCGGCGGAGGACTTCGGGTTCACCGGTGCGCTCACACCGACCGGAGCCTGGTGCGAGGACGCGTTCCTGACCACCGCGATGGTCGCCAGGGAGTCGGAGCGCCTGGCCTTCCTCGTCGCCTTCCGTCCGGGACTGGTCAGTCCCACGCTGGCCGCGCAGATGGCGGCGACGTTCTCCCTGCACGCGCCGGGCCGGATCCTGCTCAACGTCGTCACCGGTGGTGAGGCGCACGAGCAGCGGGCCTACGGCGACCACCTCGGCAAGGACGACCGCTACGCCCGCGCCGACGAGTTCCTCTCCATCGTGCGGCGACTGTGGGCGGGCGAGACCGTCACCCACCACGGTGAGCACCTCCACGTCGACGAGGCGGCGCTGGCGACGCTGCCGAATCCGGTGCCGCCGCTGTACTTCGGTGGCTCGTCCGCCGCGGCGGGCCCGGTCGCCGCCGAGCACTCCGACGTCTATCTCACCTGGGGTGAGCCGCCCGCGGCGGTCGCGGAGAAGATCGCGTGGATCCGCGACCTCGCAGCGACCCGTGGTCGAACGGTCCGGTTCGGTATCCGGTTGCACGTGATCACCCGCGACACCGCGGCGCAGGCGTGGGCGCAGGCCGACAAACTGGTCGCTGCACTCGGTCCGGACGCCGTCGAATCCGCGCAGGCCGGGCTCGCCCGCAGCGAGTCCGAGGGGCAGCGCCGCATGCTCGCCCTGCACGAGGCCAACCGGCGCAGCGGGGACTGGCGCGACGCCCGCAATCTCGAAGTGGCCCCGAACCTGTGGAGCGGTGTCGGGTTGGTTCGCGGCGGCGCGGGCACCGCCCTCGTCGGCAGCCACGCCGAGGTCGCCGACCGGATCGCCGAGTACGCGGCGCTCGGCATCGACGAGTTCGTGCTCTCCGGCTACCCCCACCTCGAGGAGCTGTACTGGTTCGGCGAGGGAGTGCTGCCGATCCTGCGCGAGCGCGGCCTGTTCACCAGCGGTCCCGGTGCTGCCGGGACCGGGAACGTGCCCTTCCTCGCGGCCGGTGCGTCGTGACCGTCGCGCCCGCCGCCGGCCGGATCACCGGAGTCGACGAGGCCCTGCGCGTCGCGGCAGGGCTGGCGGACCAGTTCTCCGTCGACGCCGCCCGTCGCGACGCCGAGAGGGAACTGCCCCACGACCAGATCCGGCAGCTCACCGCATCCGGACTGCTCGCGGTGACGGTCCCGCGCCAGTTCGGTGGTCTCGACGCGCCCTTCGAAGTGGTCGCCGAGATCTTCCGGCTGCTCTCGGCGGCGGATCCGAGCATCGGTCAGATTCCGCAGTCCCACTTCACTTTTCTCGAGGCGCTGCGAACGCAGGGCGGCAACGAGCAGCAACGGTTCTTCTACGGCGAGGTGCTCGCCGGGGCGTTGCTCGCGAACGCGCAGAGCGAACGCGGGCCGCACCCGATCAATGTCGACACCACGGTGCTCCGTCGCCGGGGGACCGACTATGTCCTGTCCGGGCGCAAGTTCTACAGCACGGGTGCGCTGTTTGCCGACTGGATCATGGTGCGGGCCAGCCTGTTCGACGGACCCGGCAGCCCCGATGCCGCGACAGGGAAGGCCATCGCGTTCGTGCCCCGCGACGCCGACGGGGTGACGGTCGTCGACGACTGGGACGGCATGGGGCAGCGCACCACCGCCAGCGGCACCGTCACCCTCGACGACGTCGTGGTCCCGGCGTCCTCGGTGGTGCCGTACACGCCGGTGTTCGCCGGCCCCACCACCTACGGCGCGCAGGCCCAACTCGTGCACGCCGCGATCGACGTCGGAATCGCGACCGGAGCGCTCGCCGAGGCGACCGTACAGGCCGGCAGGGCCCGTCCGCACTTCGAGGCGAATGTCGAGCGGGCGGTGGACGATCCGCTCCTGGTGCAGCTGGCAGGGGAGGTGACCGTGACGGTGCGGGCGGCCCAGGCGCTGCTCTCGGTCGCGGCACGTTCGGTGGACGCCGCGAGGGCGAATCCGAGCGCGGAACGAACGGCGGCCGCGTCGATCGACGTCGCGACGGCGAAGGTGGCGGCGGCACGTGCGGCGGTGGAGTCCGCGAACGTGCTGTTCGAGCTCGGCGGCACGCGCAGCGCGTCCGGTGCGGCGAACCTGTCGCGGTACTGGCGCGACGCCCGCACCCACACCCTGCACGACGCCACCCGGTGGAAGCTCCAGCACATCGGCCGCTGGACGCTCTCCGGCACCCACCCGCCGCGGCACGGCGTGATCTGACCCTCCGGCTGAAGGTGCCATTCGTGCGGTTGATCCGCTCGAACGGCACCTTCAGCCGTTCCCTCTTCCGGGGGTGGGGAGGGGTTCGATTCACGGCGAGTACAACGGGTGCGACTTCGCTGCGGGTGACCAAGGGTTGGGGGCACACAGCGGAAGGGGAACACAGTCGTGAGCAGTGCAACGATCGAGCCGGCGGTGACGGACCGGGAACTGAAGGAAGTGTTCGCGCCGATCTTCGAACGGATCGCGGAGGGCGCGGCCCTGCGTGAGCGTGACCGCCGACTGCCGTTCGAGCAGGTCGAGTGGCTGCGCCAGGCGCGCTTCGGTGCGCTGCGGGTGCCGGTGGAACACGGTGGTTTCGGTGCCTCGGTGCGGCAGCTGTTCGATCTGCTGATCGATCTGGCGGCCGCGGAATCCAACCTGCCACAGGCACTTCGCGTGCACTGGAGCTTCGTCGAGGATCAGCGCCTCGCCGGCGACGACCGCGCCCGGCGCTGGCTGCACGCCGCCGCCGCCGGAACGCTCGTCGGCAACGCGATCACCGAGCCGGGAGTGGGTGCCGCGGACCGGTACCGGACCACCCTCACCCGCCGTGGGGGCGAGTGGGTGCTCGACGGCGTGAAGTACTACAGCACCGGCAGCCTGTACGCGGACCACATCCTCGTCGCCGCCGACCGGGACGGCGAGCGGGTCTCCGTGCTGGTCGACGCCGCGCAGGCCGGCGTCAGCCAGGCTGACGACTGGGACGGGTTCGGGCAGCGTCTGACAGCCAGTGGAACAACGACATTCGAGAACGTCGCGGTGCCGGAGGATCGCATCCTCGGACCCGGGTACGGTGCGCCGGGCCGCACCTATGCGACGTCCTACCTGCAGTTGGTGCAACTCGCCGTGCTGGCCGGTATCGCCGCGCGCGCCGAGACCGACACGATCGACTGGGTGCGTGGGCGCACCCGCACGTTCACCCACGCCGCGGCGGACCTGCCCCGTCACGATCCGCTCGTGCAGCAGGTGATCGGCCGGGTCTCGGCCGCCGCATACGGCGCCCGGGCCGCGGTCCTCGCCGTCGCGGACGAACTCGACGTCCTCCTCGACGCCGGGGGCCAGGACCCCGAGCTGCTCGACCGGGCCGAGGCCGCGGCCGCCAAGGCGCAGTCGGTGGTGATCGGACTGGTCCTCGACGCCACCTCGGAGTTGTTCGAGGTCGGCGGTGCGTCCATCAGCGCGGCCCCGCTCGGACTGGATCGGCACTGGCGCAACGCCCGAGTCATCTCCGCGCACAATCCGCTCATCTACAAGCAGCAGGCCGTCGGCGCGCATCTGCTCAACGGGGACCCGTTGCCGTATGCGTGGAGCGCGGGCCGCAGGCCGGGGGTGTCGGCATGACCCGCCAGATCCGCTTCAATGCGTTCGACATGAACTGCGTCGCCCACCAGTCGCCCGGACTGTGGCGCCACCCGCAGGACCAGTCGCACCGGTACACCGACCTGCGCTACTGGACCGAACTGGCGAGACTGCTGGAGCGGGGCCTGTTCGACGGCCTGTTCATCGCCGACGTGCTCGGCACCTACGACGTGTACGGGGGCACCGACGAGGCCGCGCTGCGGCAGGGGGCGCAGATTCCGGTCGCGGACCCACTGCTGCTGGTCTCGGCGATGGCCGCCGCCACCGAGCACCTGGGGTTCGGGATCACCACAGGCACCGGATTCGAGCACCCCTACCCGTTCGCCCGCAGGCTCTCGACCCTCGACCACCTCACCCGCGGACGCATCGGGTGGAACGTCGTCACCGGCTATCTGCCCTCCGCGGCACGCAACTTCGGCGCCGACGACCAACTCGGCCACGACGACCGGTACGACCACGCCGACGAGTATCTCGAGGTCCTCTACAAACTGTGGGAGGGCTCGTGGGAGGACGACGCGGTGGTCCGCGACACCGCCGCCGGGGTATACGTCGACCCGGAGAAGGTGCACCACATCGGGCACCGCGGAACGCATTTCACGGTTCCCGGCATCCACCTGTCCGAGCCGTCGCCGCAGCGGTCCCCGGTGATCTACCAGGCCGGAGCCTCGCCGCGTGGGGTCCGGTTCGCGGCGGAGAACGCCGAGGCGATCTTCGTCGGAGGCCCGTCGAAGCGGGTCCTCAAGGACACCGTCGCGCGGATCCGGCGCTCCCTCGCCGATGCGGGTCGGGATCCGTACTCGGCGCGGATCTACGCCCTGTCGACGATCATCACCGACGCCACCGACGAGGCCGCCGCCGCGAAGCACGAGGAATACAAGCGGTACGCGAGTGTGGAAGGCGCACTGGTGTTCACGTCCGGATGGATGGGTATCGACCTGTCCCGATACGACCTGGACGAACCGATCGGCAATGTGGAGTCGAACGCCATCCGGTCCGCAGTCGCCGCGTTCCAGGAGGCCGACGACGACGGCCGGGAGTGGAGAGTCCGCGACATCGCGGAGTGGGCCGGCATCGGCGGGCTCGGGCCTCGCTTCGTCGGGTCCGGGGACACCGTCGCCACCACCCTGCAGGAATGGGTGGACGAGACCGACGTGGACGGGTTCAACCTGGCCTACGCGATCACGCCAGGTTCCTTCGAGGACGTCGTCACACACGTCGTGCCCGCACTGCAGGCCCGAGGCGTGTACCCGGCGAGCTACCGGGAGGGAACGTTGCGCCACAAGCTGTTCGGTCAGGGCGACCGGCTTCCGGACAACCACCGCGGCGCGCGGTACCGGCTCGGCGGCGACCTGTCCACCGTCACCGAGCGATTCAACGCGTACGTCGGCTGAGCCGACCGCGCACGACCGTCGGCTGAGCCGACCGTTCGCGACCTCTGCCGACCCAACATCAACTGCACCAGGAGATCTCATGGCACGCACCGCATCAATCGTCGGGGCGGGGCTGGCGGGAACCACCGCCGCGCTCGGCCTGCAGAACATCGGCTTCGACGTCACCCTGTACAGCGACCGCGACCGGGACTCGTTGCGCAACGACGTTCCCGCAACGGGAACCGCCGTCTACTTCGGCAAGTCGCAGGAGTCGGACTCGGAGATCCTCGAGGACCTCTACGCCGACGGCCCGCACTCGACCGGAATGAGTGCCCGCCTCCACACCGGGGTCGGCGACACCTACGGCGAGGTTCTCGAGTTCGACCCCGACTTCGGGTACATCGCCAGGGGCGTGGACGTTCGGCTGCGCGCCGACGACCGGCTGGGCCGCTTCTTCGACCGGGGCGGACGATTCGAGGTCCGGGCGGTCGACGTCGACGGACTCGACGCCGTCGCCGCCGAGCACGATCTCACGCTCGTCGCCACCGGCAAGGGCGGGCTGTCGGGCCTGTTTCCCGTCGACACCGACCGGACCGTCTACACCGAGCCGCAGCGGCACCTGCTGATGGTGACGTTGCAGGGACTGGATCAGGGGCCGGACACCTGGGGCCACCGTGGCGGCGGTACTCACAACCAGTTCAACCTGCACACCGACTTCGGCGAGGCCTGGTTCGGGCCGTACCTGCACAAGGACGCCGGGCAGGCGTGGAGCTTCCTCGGGTTCGCGAAACCGGGATCGCCGTGGGTGGAGAAGTTCGCCTCCGTCACCGATGTCCACAGTGCGCGCCGGGTGGTGATCGACCTGTACCGCGAGTACTTCCCGAAGGACGCCGCCGAGGTCGAGCAGTTGGAGGTGATCGAGGCGGATCCGCACTCGTGGCTGCGCGGCGCGGTCACCCCGACGGTGCGTCGCGCGGTCGGGCGCACCGCCGGCGGGCACGTCGTCGCCGCGATCGGGGACACCGCGATCTCGTTCGACCCGGTCGCCGGTCAGGGCGCGCAGAACACCGTCGTCCAGATCGCCGCGCTCGTAGCGGCGGTCCGGGACCACGAGGGCGCCTTCACCGAGGAGTGGCTCACCGAGCAGTTCGACCGGCACTGGAACACCCGCGGGCACGCCGCGGCGGAGGTCACCCGCCTGTTCCTGGGCGATCCGAAGTACGGCGAGTACGCCGACCTGTTCTTCCCCGCGGCGACGGTCAGCGAGCCGGTGGCCGCGTCGCTGTTCCGGTTCCTGTCCGAGCCGGACGCCCTGCTCGCGCTGACGAGCCGGGAGGACGTGCTCGCCTACATCGGCGAGGCGGCGGGAGAGCCGGCCGAGGATGTGCTGGCGCGCTTCGCGCCGACCTCCGGTTTCGCGGCCACGCCGCGCGCGCAGGTGGCGGTCTGACCCTAGGGAATCTCCCCGCCACCGTCCGAAGGTCACTTTCGTGTGATCCGAAGGCGTGAGGGGCGCCGTCGTCCACGAAGGGCGGTCGGTGGCGGGTTCGAGCGAAGGGCACCTTCGTGCGCATCACGCGCATGAAGGTGCCCTTCGGCCGGGTCGGGTACTGGGGCCGCGGTTGCGATCGCGGTGATCGGAACCGTTGGGTACAACGCGTGGCGCGGCTTCAATCGGTAGCCATGTCAACCGAACGCATCGCCGACCAGACCACGTTCGCCTACTGGGTGCCCAATGTCAGTGGTGGCCTTGTCACCTCGGACATCGAGCAGCGAACCAGCTGGGATTACGAGTACAACGTCAAGCTCGCCCGCACCGCCGAGAACAACGGCTTCGAGTACGCCCTGAGCCAGGTCCGCTACGAGGCCAGCTACGGCGCCGAGTTCCAGCACGAGTCGACCAGCTTCAGCCTCGCGCTGCTGCTGGCCACCGAGCGGCTGAAGGTGATCGCGGCGGTGCATCCGGGCCTGTGGCAGCCGGCCGTGCTGGCCAAGCTCGGCGCGACCGCCGACCAGCTGTCCGGTGGCCGGTTCGCGGTGAACGTCGTCAGCGGCTGGTTCAAGGACGAGTTCACCCACCTCGGCGAACCGTGGCTCGAACACGACGAGCGGTACCGGCGCAGCGCCGAGTTCCTGCAGGTGCTCCGCAAGATCTGGACCGAGGACGACGTCGATTTTCGCGGCGACTTCTACCGTATCCACGACTTCACCCTCAAGCCGAAGCCGGCGAACACTCCCGAGCGGCCGAATCCCGAACTCTTCCAAGGTGGTAACTCCACTGCCGCGATCGCCAACGGTGGCCGCTACGCGGACTGGTACTTCAGCAACGGCAAGGACTACGACGGCATCACCGCGCAGATCGATGAACTGCGCGACGTGGCCCGCGCCCATAAGCGTGAGACGAAGGTCGGCCTCAACGGCTTCATCATCGCCCGCGACACCGAGAAGGAAGCCCGCGACACTCTCCGCGAGATCATCGAGAAGGCGAACAAGCCGGCCGTCGAGGGCTTCCGCGGCGCGGTCCAGCAGGCCGGTGCGTCGACAGGCGACCAGAAGGGCATGTGGGCGGACTCGACCTTCGAGGACCTGGTGCAGTACAACGACGGTTTCCGCACCCAGCTGATCGGCACCCCGGAGCAGATCGCGGAGCGCATCGTCGAGTACCGGCGCCGCGGCGTCGACCTGATCCTGGCCGGGTTCCTGCACTTCCAGGAGGAGGTCGAGTACTTCGGCGCCAAGGTGCTGCCGCTGGTGCGGGAGCTGGAAGCGGCCGATCGGGAGCCCGCGGCCGTCTGACGCCCTGGCGGAATCCGTGTCCGGGCCGGACTGTCCGACCGTCGCGGCACAATGGGCGCGTGTCCACCCATTCCCTTCGGTCCGTCGACGCCACACAGCGCCGTGCGCGGCTCGCTCGCCGTCACCGCCTCGCGCCCGGAGTGGGCGCCGCCGATGTGGTCGATGCCGCCCGCAGCCTGGTCTGCCTGCACGGAACGGACCCGGCGACGATCTACCTGTCGGCCCGGGCCCGGGTGCCGGGGATGACGGTCGCCGACCTGGACCGCGCACTGTACGAGGAGCGGTCGCTGGTCAAGCACATGGCGATGCGGCGCACCCTGTTCGTGCTCCCCCGGGCGGCACTGCCGTTCGTCCAGGCCGGTGCGAGCAACCGGGTCGCCGACAACGAACGCCGCCGCCTCGTGCGGGAGGTGGAGAAGGCGGGGTTGTTCGACGACGGGGCGGCATGGCTGCGGGAAGCCGGCGACGCGGTGCTCGATGCGCTGTCTGGCGGTGAACCGTTGTCGTACACGACGCTTCGCGAGAAGCTCCCGCTGTTGAACGGCTCCATGTCCTACGGTGAGGGCAAGAGTTGGGGCGGTCAGGTGTCGATCGGGCCGCGGGTCCTGACCGTCCTGTCCGCGGAGGGCTGGATCGTGCGCGCGACGAACGACGGGCCGTGGCGGGTGTCCCGGAACCGTTGGGCCACAACCGAATCGTGGCTGGGTGGCCCGATCGAGACCGTGACCGAGGCGGAGGGTGCCGCCTGGCTGGTTGCGGAGTGGCTGCGCGCGTTCGGTCCCGGAACCGAAGCCGACCTGAAATGGTGGCTCGGCTCGACACTGACCGCGGTGCGAAAGGCGTTGTCCGCGCTGGACCTCGTCGAGGTCGACCTCGACGGGCAGGTCGGATACCTGATGGCCGACGACGCGGAACCGGTCGAGCCGGTCGAGCCATGGGCCGCCCTGCTGCCGGGCCTGGACCCGACGACGATGGGCTGGCGGGACCGGGACTGGTACCTCGGCCCTCACAAGGAACCGTTGTTCGACTCGAACGGCAACGCCGGCCCCACCGCCTGGTGGGACGGCAGAATCGTCGGCGGCTGGTGGCAGGACGACGCCGGCCGGGTGGTGGTCCACCTGCTCGAGGGCGTCGATCCCGCGGCGCGGCGAGCGCTCGATGCAGAGGCCGAGGCCCTGACCGAGTGGCTGGGCGGGGTCCGGGTGATGCTGCGATTCCCGTCGCCGCTGGCAAAGCAGTACGCCTGAGATGGCGAGGCGGCGCAGAATGCAGGGGTGACCCCTGCCGATGCCTCGGTGACGGAGATGGTGGACGCGGCCGACCTGGTCGACCACCACTGTCACGGCGTCGTGGTCGAGGACCTCGACCGGGCACGGTTCGAGGCGCTGCTCTGCGAGGCGGACGCGCCCGGGCCGTGGCACGGCAGCCTGTTCGACACCCGCGTCGGGTTCGCGGTACGGCATCTGTGCGCACCCCTGCTCGATCTTCCCCCCGGGATCCCACCCGACGACTACCTGTCGCGGCGGGCGGAGCTCGGCTCCGACGAGGTGTCGAGAAGGCTGTTGCGCGGAACCGGGATCGGCGACTTCCTGGTCGACACCGGGTATTCGGCGCAGCGACTGACCACACCGGGCGAGCTGGCGGTACTCGCCGACGGAACTGCTCGTGAGGTCGTCCGGCTCGAGACCCTCGCCGAGCAGACGATCGGGCCGACGACGGCGGCGGGGTTCGCCGATGCGTGCCGTGATCGGCTCGAGCTCGCCGTCGAGGGCGGCGCCGTCGCGTTCAAATCGATTGCCGCATATCGTGTCGGGCTCGACCTCGCGCCGGAGCGTCCGACCGGGGCGGAGGTCGCGGCTGCTGCCGGACGGTGGGCGGGCGCGATCGACCGCGGGGCCCCGGCCCGGCTGGCCGACGAGACCCTCACCCGGTTCCTCGTCTGGAGCGCAGTCGAACTCGGTCTGCCGATTCAGTTCCACACCGGCTACGGGGACGCCGACGCCGACCTGCGGCGCGGCGATCCGCTGCTGCTGACCCCGCTGCTCCGGGCCACGTCTGGTCTGGGTGTGCCGATCATGTTGCTGCACACCTACCCGTTCCACCGCCACGCCGGGTATCTGGCGCAGGTGTTCGACCACGTCTTCGTCGACGTCGGGCTCGCGATGCAGAACGTCGGCGGCCGCGGCGGGCGGGTGCTTGCCGAGCTGACCGAACTCGCGCCCTTCGGTTCGATCCTGTTCTCCACCGACGGCTACGGTCTGCCCGAACTGTTCCACATCAGTACCGCGTACTTCCGGCGTGCGCTGGCCGAGGTGCTCGGTACCGGAATCGACGACGAATCATGGTCCTTCGCCGACGCCGAACGTATCGCGGCGATGATCGGAGCCGAAAACGCTCGGCGGGCGTATCGGCTTCGGGCGCAGTCGGCCTCGTCTCACTGGTGAGGCCGACCCCGCGGCCCGTGGCGGCGGTCGCTGCCCGGGCCAGGTGTGGGGCCGCCGGAAAATCAGTGGCACCGGCCGCCCTGCAGCCGCTAGCGTCCCGGGTGTCCGCATCGTTCGTCTGATCGCGCGGACCAACCCTGCTGTAGCTCAAGTGGCCAGAGCGCCGGTTTGTGGTACCGGAGAACGCGGTTCGAGTCCGCGCAGTGGGACCGACCGGCACGACCCCGACCACAAGGGGCCGCGGCACGCCGGACGGGTTGTCGGGGTCGCCGATCAGCCGTTGCGGGCCACCTCGACAGCTCCCGGCGTGTGCCACACCGAGTCGGGCAGCTCGCCGGGCAGGTCGGGGTTGTCGCGGTCCGTGAACACCGGGTCCCGGCCGGCGCTCGTCTGCCGGTCGTAGTCGCGGAAGGCGCCGAACGCCCACTTGCCGAGCAGGACGATCGCGACCAGGTTGGTGATCGCCATCAGGGCCATCGCGACGTCGGCGACCGCCCACACCGCGGACAGTGCCAGCACCGAACCGATCCCCACGGAGGTGAGGACGACGAGGCGGAAGGCGAACAGCGTCCGCGGTCCCGCGCCGAGGAAATACATGTTGACCTCGGCATACGAGTAGTTGCCCAGCACCGAGGAGAAGGCGAAGACGAACACCAGCACCGTCATCAGCCACACCGACCACGAGCCCAGTTCGTGCTCGACCGCGGACTGTGTCAGCGACGCCCCCACCGCCGAGCCGGTGGTACCCGGGTCGTACACCTCCGGTCCCGCCATCAGGATGATCATCGCGGTGGCGGTGCACACGATCATGGTGTCGACGAAGACCCCGAGCGACTGCACGAATCCCTGCTTCACCGGATGGGACACGGTCGCGGTCGCCGCCGTGTTCGGCGCGCTGCCCATCCCGGCCTCGTTGGAGAACAGGCCCCGTTTGACGCCGTTGAGCAGGGCGGCCGCCACGCCGCCGGCAACACCCGCGGCGGCCTCACCGATGCCGAACGCGCCGCCGACGATCATTCCGATGACCTCGGGGACGCGGCCGATGTTCATGACGATGACGACGACGGCGAGCAGGGCGTACAGGCCGGCCATGATCGGCAACACCACCTCCGCCACCGCCGCGACGCGCCGGATGCCGCCGAACAGGACCGGCGCCGCGAGCAGCATCAGCACCACGGCCGTCCACTTCTGGTCGACGGTGTGTGCCTGCGAGAGGACGTCGGCAATCGTGTTGGCCTGCACCATGTTGAACGCGATGCCGAAGGTGACGACGAGCAGCACCGCGAACAGGATGCCGCCGGCACGCGAGCGCAGTCCGCGTTGAATGTAGTAGGCGGGTCCGCCGCGGAAGGCGCCGTCGGGGCCACGCACCTTGAACATCTGCGCCAGGGTCGCCTCGACGGCGGCGGTGGCCATGCCGATGAGGGCGACGCACCACATCCAGAACACCGCACCCGGCCCGCCGAGCGTCAACGCGATCGCCACGCCGGCGATGTTGCCGGTGCCGACCCGCGACGCCAGCCCCACGCAGAACGCCTGGAACGACGAGATCCCGCCCTCGGCGCCCGAGCGGGACGAGCCGAGCTGACGGATCATCGCGGGGAACCGGCGGAACTGGATGCCGCGGGTGCGGATCGTGAAGTAGAGGCCGGCTCCGACCAGCAGATAGATGAGGACGTACGTGTACAGCACGTTGCTCAACGGGTCGATGAACCGCTCCTGGATGAAGTCCATTCCGTACAGATAGGGCACCGCGCGAGATCAGTCCAGGTGACCCGCCGTGGTCCGCGCGACGGGACGGTTCGCGCCGCAAGCGACGGGCCGCGTGCGGCGAGTGTGTGCGGTAGGTCACAATGGGCGCGAACCGATCAATTGAGGAGCGATTCATGTTGAGCACGATGCAAGACGCCCCGCTGTCGATCGCCCAGCTGCTACGGCACGGCAGCACGGTGCACGGCAGCGCGGAGGTCGTGACCTGGACCGACGCCGGTGCGCGTCGGCGCAGCTACGCGGAGGTGGGCCGGCGGTGCGCGGCGCTCGCACACGCGCTGCGCGGGCTGGGCGTCACCGGCGATCAGCGGGTCGCGACGTTCATGTGGAACAACGCCGAGCACCTCGAGGCGTACCTGGCGGTCCCGTCGATGGGCGCGGTGCTGCACACGCTCAACATCCGGCTGTTCCCGGAGCAGCTGGTGCACGTGGCCAACCACGCGGAGGACCACGTGATCATCGTCGACGCGACGCTGATCCCGCTGCTGGCCCCGCAACTGCCGCAGCTGTCGACGGTCAAGCACGTGATCGTCGCCGGTGAGACCACCGCCGGACTGGTGGCACCGGACGGCGTGCAGGTCCACGCGTACGAGGCGCTGATCTCCGGGCAGCCGACGGAGTTCGACTGGCCGGAGCTGGACGAACGGTCCGCGGCCGCGATGTGCTACACCTCCGGCACCACCGGTGACCCGAAAGGCGTTGTGTACTCGCACCGTTCGATCTACCTGCATTCGATGCAGGTGTGCATGACGGACGGTCCGGCGCTGAGGCAGGGTGACCGGGCGCTGGCCGTGGTGCCGCAGTTCCACGCGATGTCCTGGGGGCTGCCGTACGCGGCGTTCATGATCGGAGCCTCACTGATCATGCCGGACCGGTTCCTGCAGCCGGCGCCGCTGGCCGAACTGATCGCCGCCGAGCGTCCGACATACGCGGCCGCGGTCCCGACGATCTGGCAGGGGCTGCACCTGCACCTGGAGGAACACCCGCAGGACATCTCCTTCATGAAGGACGTCCTGATCGGCGGGTCCGCCGTGCCGCCGGCGCTCATGCACGTGTTCGAGAACGAGTACGACGTGCAGGTGCTGCACGCGTGGGGCATGACCGAGACCTCGCCGCTCGGGTCGGTGGCGCGTCCGCCCGCGGGCACCGAGGGCGACGAGCGCTGGCGGTACCGGTACACCCAGGGACGGTTCCCGGCGTCGGTGCAGGCGCGCCTCGTCGACGACGTCGGGGGCGTGGTCCCGAACGACGGCACCGCCATCGGTGAACTCGAGGTGCGCGGGCCGTGGATCACCGGGTCCTACTACGGGGTCGACGCGCCGGAGAAGTTCGACGACGGCTGGCTGCGCACCGGCGACGTCGGGTCGATCACCCCGGACGGGTACCTCACCCTCACCGACCGCACCAAGGACATCATCAAGTCCGGTGGCGAATGGATCTCGTCGGTGGACCTGGAGAACGCCGTGATGGGGCATCCGGACGTCCTCGAGGCCGCCGTCATCGGCATCCCCGACGAGAAGTGGGACGAGCGACCGCTGGTGGCCGTTGTGCTGCGGGAGGGGACGCCGACCACGATCGACGCACTGCGCGAGTACCTTTCGGACAAGGTCGCCAAGTGGCAGGTCCCCGAGAACTGGACCGTGATCTCCGAGGTGCCGAAGACCAGCGTCGGCAAGTTCGACAAGAAGCGGCTCCGGACGCAGTTCCAGGACGGCGGCCTCGACATCACCCGAATCTGACATCACGCCCGAACCGGATCTCGCCGGAATCCGACCGAGAATCCGCGGTACGCGCGGGCCGCGCCTGAACGGGCGCGGCCCGCTTCGCGCGTAGCATCCCCCACGTGTCCGTGCCGCCAGCGCAGTCCGGAGGCGTCCCGCGCGGCGCCCCGCACCTCCAGGTGCTCGTCTACAGCGACGACGTGAACACGCGCAGACAGGTCGTGACGGCACTCGGCCCCCGCCCGCACCCGGATCTTCCGGAGATCGAATGCGTCGAGGTCGCCACGGCCCCGGTGGTGGTGCAGCACCTGGACGCCGGCGGGGTGGACCTGGCGATCCTCGACGGCGAAGCCACCCCGGCCGGTGGCATGGGCCTGGCCAAGCAACTCAAGGACGAGATCGACCGCTGTCCGCCGATCCTGGTGCTGACCGGTCGCGCCGACGACGCCTGGCTGGCGCGGTGGTCGCGCGCCGAGGCGAGCGTCCCGCACCCGATCGACCCGATCCGGCTCACCGGGGAGGTCGTCGCGCTGCTCCGCGCGCGACTGGGCTGACGATCGCTGCTGCTGCGCACGCAGCCTGTGCCAGCGGTCCCCGGACCGCATCCGCCACACACCTCCACCGGCCCCGGAGTGTCGTGGCTCACACGCGCGAGCGGCCGGGGGTATGTTCGGCTCCAAGGAGAGGACGTGACCGGGTCACGTGTCCGGTCGCCCAGCTCCGAGCGTTGCAGTGCAGCTCGTGCAATGGATGCGTCGGACCAGGGGAGCGGTCATGAGGCGGATCGGGCAGGACGGACGGCAGGGTCGGCGGGACGCCGACCGGTCTCCGGCTGCCGTCCGCGCGTCCGCGCCCCGCCTCGCGGGCGAGGCCCGACGGACACTCCCGCAGGGAGGGGAGGCCGGTCTCCGTGAACGTGTACATCCCGATCCTGGTGCTCGGCGCGATCGCGGTCGTGTTCGCGCTGTTCTCGGTCCTGGTGGCGTCGATCGTCGGGCCGCGCCGCCGGAACCGGGCGAAACTCCAGGCGTACGAGTGCGGTATCGAACCGACGTCACAACCGGACCGGCACGGCAGCGGCATCGGTGGGGCGTCCGGGCAGCGGATCCCGGTGAAGTACTACCTGACCGCGATGCTGTTCATCATCTTCGACATCGAGATCGTCTTCCTGTACCCGTGGGCGGTGTACTTCGACGCGCTCGGCACGTTCGGTCTGGCGGCCATGGCGCTGTTCGTGTTCAACGTGTCGGTCGCCTACGCCTACGAGTGGCGACGCGGCGGCCTCACCTGGGACTGACCGCACCCCGGCCGCCGAACTCGGTCGGATGGCGCTGCGGCGCAGTCGGATCGGTTCGTTCGGGAAATCGTTCGGGAAACCGGACGGAGAGCTGAGGCGAGGATCATGGGTCTCGAGGAGAAGCTGCCGAGCGGGTTCCTGCTGACGACGGTGGAGTCGATCGCGGGATACGCGCGCAAGGGATCGCTGTGGCCGGCCACGTTCGGACTCGCCTGCTGTGCCATCGAGATGATGGCCACCAGTGCCGGGCGGTACGACATCGCCCGGTTCGGAATGGAGGCGTTCCGCGCCTCGCCCCGACAGGCCGATCTGATGATCGTGGCCGGCCGGGTCAGTCAGAAGATGGGCCCGGTGCTGCGCCAGGTGTACGACCAGATGGTCGAACCGAAATGGGTTCTGGCCATGGGCGTCTGTGCCTCCTCCGGGGGCATGTTCAACAACTACGCGATCGTGCAGGGCGTCGACCACCTCGTTCCCGTCGACATCTACCTCCCCGGCTGCCCCCCACGACCGGAGATGCTGTTGAACGCGATCATCAAGCTGCACGAGAAGATTCAGCAGATGCCGCTCGGTGTGAACCGGGAGGAAGCGGTGCGGGCGGCGGAAGCGGCAGCGCTGGCCGCGACCCCGACGATCGAGATGAGGGGGCTGCTGCGGTGAGTTCGGACTTCGACTCAGAGGCGACGACCGGACCGGAGGGTAGTCCGCCCCCGGACGAGGCGGCGGTGCCCGACGTGATCGACGTCCGGCAGGGCATGTTCGGTGTCCGCGGCACCGGCGACACCTCCGGATACGGTCGGCTGCAGCGTCCGGTCACCCTGCCTCCCAGCACGACTCGACCGTTCGGGGGATGGTTCGACGAGGTCGCCGACGAGCTGGACGCGACGCTCACGGCGGCCGGGGTGGCACCGGCGGACGCGATCGAGAAGGTCGTGGTGTTCCGCGACGAGCTCACCTTCCACGTCCGTGCCTCACACCTGCCTGCGGTCGCACGGGCGCTGCGTGACGCCCCCGCCCTGCGGTTCGAGCTGTGCCTCGGGGTCAGCGGTGTGCACTATCCGCAGGACAGTGGCCGGGAACTGCACGCGGTGTACCCGCTGCTGTCGATCACCTGGGGTCGCCGCATCCGGCTCGAGGTCGCGGTTCCGGACGCCCATCCGTACGTGCCGTCCCTGTACTCGATCTACCCCACCAACGACTGGCACGAGCGGGAAACCTACGACTTCTTCGGAATCGTGTTCGACGGTCATCCCGCACTGACGCGGATCGAGATGCCCGACGACTGGGAGGGGCACCCG
Organism: Rhodococcus sp. NPDC003348; assembly: GCF_053589375.1. Taxonomy (NCBI): domain Bacteria; kingdom Bacillati; phylum Actinomycetota; class Actinomycetes; order Mycobacteriales; family Nocardiaceae; genus Rhodococcus; species Rhodococcus sp. NPDC003348. The sequence goes on along the minus strand of NZ_JBSFRT010000007.1, from coordinate 167,550 downwards.
CAGCGCAAGGACTACCCCCTCGGCGGCATTCCCGTCGAGTACAAGGGCGCGCAGATCCCGCCACCCGACCAGCGGAGGGCGTACAGCTGATGAGCGACGTGAGCAGCGATCCCGCAGGCACCATCTACAGTGCCGGCGGACAGGACTGGGACGAGATCATCGGGGCGGCAGCCCAATCCGGAGACGAGCGGATCGTGGTGAACATGGGTCCGCAGCACCCCTCCACGCACGGCGTGCTGCGCCTGATCCTGGAGATCGAGGGCGAGACCGTCACCGAGGCGCGGTGCGGAATCGGATACCTGCACACCGGAATCGAGAAGAACCTCGAGTACCGCAGCTGGACGCAGGGCGTCACCTTCGTCACCCGGATGGACTACCTGTCCCCGTTCTTCAACGAGACCGCCTACTGCCTGGCGCTGGAGAAGCTGCTCGGCATCACCGACCTGATTCCCGAGCGCGCCACCGTGATCCGGGTGCTGCTGATGGAACTGAACCGGATCTCCTCGCATCTGGTGGCACTGGCGACCGGCGGCATGGAGCTCGGCGCGGTGACCGCGATGCTGTTCGGGTTCCGCGAGCGGGAGCTGATCCTGGACGTGTTCGAGAAGATGACCGGTCTGCGGATGAACCACGCCTTCATCCGGCCCGGCGGGCTCGCCCAGGACGTTTCCGACGCGGCGCTCGCCGCGGCACGGGAGCTGCTCACGATCCTGCCGAACCGCCTGCGGGACATGGAACTCATGCTCAACGAGAACCCGATTTGGAAGGCCCGCACCCAGGGCATCGGCTACCTCGACCTGACCGGGTGCATGGCCCTCGGTATGACCGGTCCGATCCTGCGTGCCACCGGACTTCCCCACGACCTGAGGCGTTCGGAGCCGTACTGCGGATACGAGACCTACGACTTCGACGTCGTCACCGACACGGGCAGTGACTGCTACGGGCGGTACCTGATCCGGGTCCGGGAGATGCGCGAGTCGCTGAGGATCGCGCAGCAGTGCCTCGACCGGTTGCGGCCCGGACCGGTGATGATCGACGACAAGAAGATCGCCTGGCCCGCGGACCTGGCGCTGGGTCCGGACGGGCTCGGCAACTCGCCCGAACACATCGAGCACATCATGGGGACCTCGATGGAGGCGCTGATCCACCACTTCAAACTCGTCACCGAGGGCTTCCGGGTGCCCGCCGGGCAGGTGTACGTCGCGGTCGAGTCCCCGCGCGGCGAACTGGGCGTGCACATGGTCAGCGACGGCGGCAGCAGGCCGTACCGGGTGCACTACCGTGACCCCTCGTTCACGAATCTGCAAGCGGTGTCGGCGATGTGCGAGGGCGGCATGGTCGCCGACGTGATCGCCTCGGTGGCCAGCATCGACCCCGTCATGGGCGGAGTGGACCGATGACCGCGCCGCACGGCTACCCGCCGCAGGTCAGGGGGCGGCTCGAGGTGGACGCCAAGGAGATCCTCGCGCGCTACCCGCAGTCCCGTTCGGCGCTACTGCCGCTGCTGCACCTGGTGCAGTCCGAGGACGGCTGTGTCACTCGCGCCGGTGTCGAATTCTGCGCCGGGCAGCTCGATCTCACCGCCGCGGAGGTATCCGCGGTCGCGACGTTCTACTCCATGTACCGGCGCACTCCCACCGGCGACTACCTGGTCGGGGTGTGCACGAACACGCTGTGCGCGATCATGGGCGGTGACGCGATCCTCGACCGGCTGCGCACCCACCTCGGGGTCGAACCGGGCCAGAGCACCGACGACGGCGTCGTCACCCTCGAACACGTCGAGTGCAACGCCGCATGCGACTACGCCCCGGTGGTGATGGTCAACTGGGAGTTCTTCGACAACCAGACCCCGGAGTCGGCAACCGACCTGGTCGACACGCTGCGGGCCGGTGGTCGGGTGACCCCGGTCCGGGGCGCCCCTCCGTGCACGTTCCGGGAGACCGAGCGGATCCTTGCGGGATTTCCCGACCCGCGGCCCGGGGCCGCGGACGCCGGCGTGGCCGGGGAGGCCACCGTCGCGGGGCTCCGGATCGCCCGCCAACGCGGCCTGAGCGCACCGGAACCCGGCCCGCACGGTTCCGAGCGGGAGGGGGAGTCGTCGTGACCCTGACCCCGGTCCTGAGCCGCTACTGGGACGAGCCACGGTCGTGGACGCTGGAGACCTACCTCCGCCACGACGGCTACCGCGGATTGCGAGCCGCCCTGGCACAGGGACCGGACGCGGTGATCGATACCGTCAAGGCATCGGGGCTGCGCGGACGTGGCGGGGCCGGGTTCCCCACCGGGACGAAATGGTCCTTCATTCCTCAGGATCCGGCGGGCGCGGGCGCCCAGAACGGGACAACTGCCGGTGGAAAGCCGCACTACCTGGTGGTCAACGCCGACGAGTCCGAGCCGGGTACCTGCAAGGACATGCCGCTCATGCTGGCCACGCCGCACGCTCTGATCGAGGGTGTCGTCATCGCCGCCTACGCGATCCGGGCCCGGCACGCCTTCATCTACGTCCGCGGTGAGGTGGTGCCGGTGCTGCGGCGGTTGCAGTCCGCGGTCGCCGAGGCGTACGCGGCCGGGTATCTGGGACGCGACATCCTCGGCAGCGGCTTCGACCTCGACGTGGTGGTGCACGCCGGTGCAGGCGCCTACATCTGCGGTGAGGAGACCGCGCTTCTCGACTCGCTGGAGGGCCGCCGTGGGCAACCCCGGCTGCGGCCCCCGTTTCCCGCGGTCGCGGGCCTCTACGCCAGCCCCACGGTGGTCAACAACGTCGAGTCGATCGCCAGCGTGCCTCCGATCCTGCTGCACGGCGCCGACTGGTTCCGGTCCATGGGCGGTGAGAAGTCGCCGGGATTCACGTTGTACTCGCTGTCCGGGCATGTCACCCGGCCCGGCCAGTACGAGGCGCCGCTCGGGGTGACGCTGCGGGAACTGCTCGAGTACGCGGGCGGCGTGAGGGCCGGGCACCGGCTCAAGTTCTGGACCCCCGGCGGTTCCTCCACACCGATCTTCACCGAGCAGCACCTCGACGTGGCCCTCGACTACGAAGGTGTCGCCGGTGCCGGCTCCATGCTCGGCACGAAGGCGCTGCAGATCTTCGACGAGACCACCTGCGTGGTGCGCGCGGTCCTGAGGTGGACGCAGTTCTACGCCCACGAGTCGTGCGGCAAGTGCACCCCGTGTCGGGAGGGCACCTACTGGCTGGTGCAGGTGATGGAACGGATGGAAGCCGGCCAGGGCACCGCCGCCGACCTGGAGACGCTGCTGGACATCGCCGACGGGATCGCCGGAAAGTCGTTCTGCGCGTTGGGGGATGCCGCCGCGAGCCCGATCAACTCCTCGCTGAAGTACTTCCGTGACGAGTACCTCGCGCACTTCCGACGCGGCGGTTGTCCGTTCGATCCGGCACGGTCCGCACTGACCGAGGGAGTGGGGGCTCGATGAGCGTGAGCGAGAACGTCTCCGCGCCCGCCGATCTGGTGACGGTTTCCATCGACGGAGCCGAGGTTCGGGTCCCCAAGGGCACCTTGGTGATCCGGGCGGCCGAACTCGTCGGGGTCCAGATCCCGCGGTTCTGCGACCATCCCCTGCTCGACCCCGTCGGTGCCTGCAGGCAGTGCCTCGTCGAGGTGGAACTGCCGGGCCGCGAGCCGGGATCGCCGCCGGTCCGGTTGCCGAAGCCGATGGCGTCCTGCACCACCGTCGTCTCCGACGGCATGACCGTGTACACCCAGCTCACCTCGCCGGCGGCCGACAGGGCGCAGCGCGGAGTGATGGAACTGCTGCTGATCAACCATCCTCTGGACTGCCCGGTGTGCGACAAGGGCGGCGAATGCCCACTGCAGAACCAGGCGATGTCCAACGGCCGCAGCGAATCCCGATTCGACGGCACCAAGCGCACCTACCCGAAACCGATACCCCTGTCCAGCGAGGTGCTGCTGGACCGGGAACGCTGCGTCCTGTGCGCCCGTTGCACCCGGTTCTCTCAGCAGATCGCCGGTGATCCGTTCATCGAACTGCTCGAACGCGGCGCGCTGCAGCAGGTCGGGATCGGTGAGGGCGAACCGTTCGAGTCGTACTTCTCCGGCAACACGGTGCAGATCTGCCCGGTCGGCGCGCTGACCGGAGCCTCCTACCGGTTCCGGGCCCGCCCCTTCGACCTGGTGTCGACGCCGAGCGTGTGCGAGCACTGCGCCTCCGGGTGCGCCCAGCGGACCGACCACCGGCGCGGCACCGTCCTCCGCCGCCTCGCCGGCGACGACCCCGAGGTCAACGAGGAGTGGAACTGCGACAAGGGCCGGTGGGCGTTCACCTACGCGACCGCCTCCGACAGGCTGACCACTCCGCTGGTCCGCGGGCCCGACGGGCAACTGGCGCCGACGTCCTGGTCGCAGGCCCTCGCTGTCGCCGCCCGCGGGTTGCGAGAGGGCGGTGCGGTCGGGGTGCTGACCGGCGGCCGGGTCACCGTCGAGGACGCGTACGCCTACGCGAAGTTCGCGCGGGTCGCTCTCGGCACCAACGACGTCGACTTCCGCATTCGACCGCATTCCGACGAGGAGACGCGCTTCCTCGGCGCACGCGTCGCGGGCCGCCGGATGGACGTCACCTACGCCGACGTCGAACGCGCACCCGTCGTCGTGCTGGTCGCATTCGAACCGGAGGAGGAGTCGCCGATCGTGTTCCTCCGCCTGCGCAAGGCGGTGCGCCGCAACGGGTTGGCGGTGTACTCGATCGCGCCCTACGCGAGCCGCGGCCTGCAGAAGCTGTCCGGACACCTGCTGCAGACCGGTCCCGGCGGCGAGGTCGAAGCGCTCCACGCGCTGCGCGGCAACGACCTGCTCAAGGCTCCGGGGGCGTTGATCCTCGTCGGTGAACGCGCGGCCGGGCCGGCGGGGACGCTCACGGCGGCAAGCGAACTCGCCGATCTCACCGGTGCCCGACTGGCGTGGATCCCGCGCCGTGCCGGCGAGCGGGGCGCACTGGAATCCGGTGCCCTGCCGAACCTGCTGCCCGGCGCCCACCCCGTTGCCGACGCCACGGCCCGGCACCGGGTCGCGGCGCGCTGGAACGTCGACGACCTCCCGTCCGTACCGGGCCGTGACACCGCGGGCATCCTCGAGGGCGCCCGGGCCGGGACGTTGGGTGCACTGCTGGTCGGCGGCGTCGAGCTCGACGACCTCCCCGACCCCGCTGCCGCCCGCACCGCGGTCGAGGCCGCCGGCTTCGTGGTCTCGCTCGAACTGCGACGCAGCGCGGTCACCGACCTCGCCGATGTGGTGTTCCCGGTCGCGCCGGTGGCCGAGAAGGACGGCACGTTCGTCGACTGGGAGGGACGCGACCGCCCGTTCGCGGCGGCCCTCACCGGAATCGGTGCCATGCCGGATCACCGGGTGCTGCATGCCCTCTCGACAGAGATGGGGGAACCGATCGGGCTGCCCGACGCGGCCACCGCCCGCGCGGAGATCGGTGTGATCGGCCGGTGGGACGGCGAACCGGTCGCAGCCCCCACCACCGCCCCGGCACACCACCGCCTGCCCGGCCCGGGCCAGGCGGTGCTCGCCGGGTGGCGCCAACTCCTCGACGCGGGCCGGCTACAGGACGGTGAACCGCACCTCGCCGGCACCGCACACGTCCCGGTCGCGCGACTCTCCGCGGGCACCGCCGTCGAGATCGGTTGCCGGGACGGCGACTCGATCACCGTCAACACCGATCGTGGCGCGGTCACCCTGCCCGTCGTCGTCACCGACATGCCTGAGCGGGTGGTATGGCTGCCGCTCAACTCGCCGGGCAGCGCGGTCCACCGCGACCTCGGTGTCACGGTCGGCGCGATGGTCCGGATCCGGCCCGCGGTAGGGGGTTTGCGATGACCACCGCACCGATCATCGCCGCCGGCACCGACCTCTCCGCATTCGGCCGCGATCCGTGGTGGCTGGTGGTCGCGAAGGCGGTGGCCATCTTCGCGTTCCTGATCCTGACGCCGCTGATCGCGCTGCTCGTCGAACGCAAGGTGATGGCGTGGATGCAGATGCGCGTCGGACCGAACCGCGTCGGCCCCCGCGGCACCCTCCAATCCCTCGCCGACGGCATCAAACTCGCACTCAAGGAGGGCATCGTCCCGGCCGGAGTGGACAGGCCGGTGTACCTGCTCGCACCGATCATCGCCATTGTGCCGGCGATCATGGCCTTCGCGGTGATCCCGTTCGGTCCGGAGGTGTCGATCCTCGGCCACCGAACACCGCTGCAGCTCACCGACCTTCAGGTCGCGGTCCTGTACGTCCTCGCGGTCACGTCCGTCGGCGTGTACGGCATCGTGCTCGCCGGATGGGCGTCGGGTTCCACCTACCCGCTGCTCGGCGGCCTGCGGTCGACCGCGCAGGTGATCTCCTACGAGGTGGCGATGGGGTTGTCGTTCGCCGCGGTGTTCCTCGACGCGGGCACGATGAGCACCTCGGGGATCGTCTCGTCCCAGTTCGGCACGTGGTACGTGTTCCTCCTGCTGCCGTCGTTCCTCATCTACGTGACATCGATGGTGGGGGAGACGAACCGGGCGCCGTTCGACCTGCCCGAGGCGGAGGGCGAACTGGTCGGCGGATTCCACACCGAGTACTCGTCGCTGCGGTTCGCGATGTTCATGCTGGCCGAGTACATCAACATGGTCACGGTCTCCGCGCTGGCCACCACACTGTTCCTCGGCGGCTGGCACGCGCCCTGGCCCATCAGCCTCTGGGAGGGGGCGAACTCGGGCTGGTGGCCGGTGCTGTGGTTCGTCGCGAAGGTGTGGGGTTTCCTCTTCGTGTTCATCTGGCTGCGCGCGACGCTGCCGCGGCTGCGCTACGACCAGTTCATGAACCTCGGCTGGAAGGTGCTGATCCCGGCGTCGCTGCTGTGGGTGATGCTGGTCGCCGCCGCGCGGGCACTGCGGCTCGAGGGGTACGACGCGGCGACCGTCACGATCGTGGTCGCCGGGGTGATCGTCACCCTGGCCCTGCTCGCCGTGCTGTGGCGGACGCTGCGCAGTCGCAGGAGCGCCGCGGCGGCGGCCCCACCATCTCCGCCGCAGCCCGCGTTCGACCCGATGGCCGGCGGGTTCCCCGTGCCGCCGCTGCCGGGCCAGACACTGCCCGAGTTCGACCGTGCCGCGGGAGGTCCCCGATGACCAGGTTCCTCGATTCCCTCGCCGGATTCGGCGTCACCTTCTCGACGATGTTCAAGAAGCCGAACACCGAGTTCTATCCCGAACAGAAGCCCGCGACCGCGCCCGGCTACCACGGTCGGCATCAGCTCAACCGTCATTCCGACGGGCTCGAGAAGTGCATCGGCTGCGAACTGTGCGCGTGGGCGTGCCCCGCCGACGCCATCTACGTCGAGGGCGCGGACAACACCGAGGAGGAACGATTCTCGCCCGGTGAGCGCTACGGCCGGGTGTACCAGATCAACTACCTCCGGTGCATCGGCTGCGGGCTGTGCGTCGAGGCATGCCCGACCCGCGCGCTCACCATGACGAACGCGTACGAGGAACTCGTCGACGACAACCGCGCCGACCTGATCTTCGGCAAGGACCGGCTGCTCGCCCCCCTGCAGCCCGGCATGACGGCTCCGCCACATCCGATGGCGCCCGGCGCCACGGACGAGGACTACTACCGCGGCACCGTCACCGGGGCCACCGCGGGCGGCACCGACGATTCCGCCGCGAGCGGCACCGACGAGACCGAGGCGCAGTCGTGACCCCGGCCGCCCTCGCCCAGCCGCTGACCCACACCACCGAGATCATGGCGGAGCCGCTGACGCGCACCTCTGGCGCCGAGGCGGTGCAGTTCTGGATCCTCGGCACCGTGTGCGTGCTCGGCGCGCTGGGGGTGGTGTGCGCGACGAAGGCCGTGTACTCGGCGATCTTCCTGGCGATGACGATGATCATCCTGGCGTTCTTCTACATCGCCCAGGACGCACTGTTCCTCGGTGTCGTTCAGATCGTCGTCTACACCGGCGCGGTGATGATGCTGTTCCTGTTCGTACTGATGCTGATCGGTGTCGACTCATCCGACTCGCTGGTGGAAACCATTCGCGGACAGCGGGTCGCGGCCGCAGTGGCGGGGCTCGGATTCGGGGTGCTGCTGATCGGCGGGATCGGCAGTGCCACCGTCGGTGCATTCGCGGGGCTGCCCGACGCGAACGCCGCCCCCGGCGGCGGTCTCGGCAACGTGCCGGGCCTGGCGGAGCTGATCTTTCTGCGCTACGTCTGGGCGTTCGAACTGACCGGCGGACTGCTGATCGTCGCAACCATCGGCGCGATGGTGCTCGCGCACCGCGAGCGCCTCGAACCGAGACCGGACCAGAAGTCCATGTCGGAGCAGCGGTTCCGCGATGGTGGCCAGGTCACACCGCTGCCGAGTCCCGGCGTCTATGCCAGGCACAACGCGGTCGACATGGCGGCCCTGCTGCCGGACGGGTCACCCGCTCCGGGATCGGTCAGCGGCGTCCTCACCCCGCGGCACGGTGAGCGAGGCGCACCGGGCAGGCGGGAGGAGGCGCCGAGCAGCGAGAAGGAGGGAGAACTGTGAACCCGGAGAACTACCTGTACCTGTCGGCGCTGCTGTTCACCATCGGTGGTGCCGGGGTACTGTTGCGCCGCAACGCCATCGTGGTGTTCATGTGCATCGAGCTGATGCTCAACGCGACCAATCTCGCGTTCGTCACCTTCGCCCGCATGCACGGCAATCTCGACGGACATGTGATCGCGTTCTTCACGATGGTGGTCGCCGCCGCAGAGGTCGTCGTCGGACTGGCGATCATCATGGCCATCTTCCGCACCCGCCGGTCGGCCTCGGTCGACGTCGCCAACCTCCTCAAATTCTGATGGCCGGGGGGATAGGGGTTCTCATCGCCCTGCCGCTCGCGGGCGCTGTGATCCTGCTGCTCGCGGGCAGGCGCGGCGATCGCTGGGGGCACCTGCTCGGCTGTGCGACCGCGATCGCGTCCTTCTCGGTGGCGGTCGCGCTCTTCGTCGGCATGCTCGGCCGCGACACGGACGACCGCGCCGTCCACGAAACTCTGTTCAGCTGGGTGCCGGTCGCCGGGTTGCAGGTGGACTTCGGGCTCCAACTCGACCAGTTGTCCGTGTGTTTCGCGCTGCTCATCACCGGTGTCGGCTCCCTGATTCATGTCTACTCGGTCGGGTACATGGCTGCCGATCCCGGCCGGCGCCGGTTCTTCGCGTACCTCAACCTGTTCCTCGCGGCAATGCTGCTGCTGGTGCTGGCCGACAACTACCTGGGCCTGTACTTCGGTTGGGAGGGTGTGGGCCTGGCGTCGTACCTGCTGATCGGATTCTGGCACCACAAGCCGGCCGCGGCGGCGGCCGCGAAGAAGGCGTTCGTCGTCAACCGGGTCGGCGACACCGGCCTCGCGATCGCGCTGATGATCATGTTCGCGACCTTCGGAACCGTCTCGTATTCGGAGGTTTTCGCCGGTGTCGGTGACGCGGGCGAGGGGACCGTCACCGCGCTCGGGCTGATGCTGCTGCTGGCCGCGTGCGGTAAGTCCGCTCAGGTACCGCTGCAGTCGTGGCTGGGGGACGCGATGGAAGGCCCGACTCCGGTGTCGGCGCTGATCCACGCCGCCACGATGGTGACCGCGGGCGTCTACCTGATCACCCGCTCGAACGCGATCTTCGACCTGGCCCCCGCCGCCCGAGCGGGCGTGGTGATCGTCGGCGCGGTGACCCTGCTGTTCGGCGCGATCATCGGCTGCGCGAAGGACGACATCAAGAAGGTGCTCGCCGCGTCGACGATGAGCCAGATCGGTTACATGGTGCTCGCGGCCGGTCTCGGCCCGGCGGGGTACGCATTCGCGATCATGCACCTGCTCACTCACGGCTTCTTCAAGGCCGGACTGTTCCTCGGCGCCGGGTCGGTCATGCACGCAATGAACGACGAGGTGAACATGCGTCGCTACGGCGGATTGCGCGTCGTCATGCCGATCACGTTCGCGACCTTCGGGCTCGGCTACCTGGCGATCATCGGGATTCCGCCGTTCGCCGGCTTCTTCTCGAAGGACAAGATCATCGAGGTCGCGTTCGGTGCGGGCGGCGCGGAGGGCGTGCTGCTGGGCGGTGCGGCACTGCTCGGTGCGGGGATCACCGCGTTCTACATGACCCGGGTGATGCTGATGACGTTCTTCGGGAAGCGGCGATGGGAGGCGGGAGCGGAGCCTGCGGAGCGACCAGGAGTCACAGTCGCTCATCCCCACGAGGCGCCCGCCGTGATGACGTGGCCGATGATCCTGATCGCGATCGGCTCGGTGTGCTCCGGGTTCCTGCTGGCTTCCGGTGACGCTCTGGTGAACTGGCTCGCCCCGGTCGTCGGTGAACACCACGACGAGCTGCCGGTGCCGGTGTGGACGATCACCGTGACCACCCTGGCCGTCGTGCTGGCGGGGATCGCGGTCGCGGTTCGGCAGTACGCGGGGGTGCGGATACCCACCGAGGCACCGGAAGAGGTGTCGGCGTTGACGGTTGCCGCGCGCCGCGACCTCTACGGCGACGCCGTCAACGAGGCGGTCTTCATGCGACCCGGGGACGGGCTCACCCGGGCACTGGCGACGGTCGACGACCGTGGCGTCGACGGTGCCGTCACCGGAGTCGCCGCGGGTGTCGCCGGGCTGTCGACGCGAGTCCGCAAGCTGCAGAACGGTTTCGTACGGACCTACGCGACCTACATGTTCCTGGGTGCGGCCGCTACGGTCGCGATGCTGGCGTTGGTGAGGTGATCGTGGACGACTTCGCATGGCTGAGCGCACTGTGGTTGACGCCCCTCGTCGGCGCCGGCGTCGTGGCCTGCCTCCCGACCCGCAGCCGGGACGCGGCCCGTTGGGTCGCGTTCGCCGCCTCGCTGGTGGTACTGGGACTCGCGGTGGTTGTCGCGGTCGGGTTCGATCCCGGCGGCGACCGCTTCCAGTTCGTCGAATCCCACTCGTGGATACCCGCGTTCGGAACCCGCTACGAACTCGGCGTCGACGGCATCGCCCTGGTGCTGGTGCTGCTCACCGCAGTGCTGGTGCCGGTCCTGCTGCTCGCCGGCTGGAAGGACGGTACCGGGGCGCCCGGCGGCTCCCAGGTGGGCCGCGGGCGGCGGCCGGTGCACGCCCACGTCGCGCTGGTCCTCATCGTCGAGGCAATGGTGCTGATGTCGTTCCTCGCCCTCGACATCCTGCTGTTCTACGTCTTCTTCGAGGCGATGCTGATCCCGATGTACTTCCTGATCGGGGGTTTCGGCGACGCACAGGGGCCCAAGGCAGCGGTGAAGTTCCTGCTGTACAACCTCTTCGGGGGACTGATCATGCTCGCCGCGGTGATCGGCCTCTACGCGGTGACGGCGGGGGAGTCGAGCCCGTTCGAGTCCGGCACCTTCGACTTCCGCGCGATCGCCGACGCGGTGTCGAGCGGAACTCTGACGATGGACGCACCGGTCGCGAACGCGCTGTTCCTCGGCTTCATGTTCGCGTTCGCGGTGAAGGCGCCGTTGTGGCCGCTGCACACCTGGCTGCCGGATGCCGCCGTGCACTCCACCCCGTCCACCGCGGTGCTGATGATGGCGGTGGTGGACAAGGTCGGCACCTTCGGCATGCTGCGGTACTGCGTACACCTGTTCCCCGACGCCACGGCCACATTCGCGCCCCTGATCGTCACCCTCGCGGTGATCGGCATCGTGTACGGCGCGCTCGTCGCGATCGGTCAGACCGACATCATGAGGCTGATCGCGTACACCTCCATCTCCCACTTCGGGTTCATCGTGCTCGGGGTGTTCGCGCTGACCAGCCAGTCCCAGGGGGGCTCGACGCTGTACATGGTGAACCACGGCCTCTCCACCGCGGCGCTGATGCTGGTGGCAGGGTTCCTGATCGCCCGCCGCGGGTCGCGTGCAATCGGCGATTACGGTGGCGTGCAGACCAGCGCGCCGGTGCTCGCCGGCACGTTCCTCGTCGCCGGCCTGGCGACCCTGTCGCTGCCCGGGCTGGCCCCGTTCATCAGCGAATTCCTGGTGCTGATCGGCACGTTCACCCGATACCCGGCGGTCGCGGTGATCGCGACGAGTGCACTGGTGCTCTCGGCGGTCTACATCCTGTGGCTGTATCAACGGGTGATGACGGGCCCCGTGCGGCACCGGGTCGCGGACCTGGTGCCGCGGGAGATCGCCGTGGTGGCGCCGCTCGTCGTGCTGTTGCTGGTGCTCGGCTTCTATCCGAAGCCCGCTCTCGACGCGATCACCCCGGCGGTCACCGACACCCTGACCGCGGTGCACCAGCACGATCCGCCACCGACTGTCGGGGTGGTCGAGGCGGAGCAGGGAGGTGGGCAGCGGTGATTTCCCCGGAGCGTACGGCGGTCCTCGCTCAGACGACGCTGCCCGTCCCCGACATCGAGTACGGCAAGCTCGCGCCGATGCTGATCGTGTTCGCCGTGGCGGTCCTCGGGGTGATCGTCGAGGCGTTCGCGCCGGTCCGGGCGCGGTATGGCAGTCACATCGTGCTCGGCCTCGGCGGCCTCACCGCCGCGTTCGTGGCAGTGGTGCTGCTCCGCGACACCCGGGGCACCGCAGTGGCAGGTGCGGTGGTGATCGACGGACCGACCCTCTTCCTGCAGGGCTCGATTCTGCTGGTTGCGATCCTGTCCGTGCTGCTCGTCGCGGAGCGCGGACTGGACCGTAGCGGCGTCCGGTCCGACCCGGCGGCCGATGCTGTCGCGGACGCGTTCACGCCGCAGGCGTCCGTGGTGCCGGGCAGCGTCGCCGAGAGGGAGGCGACGAAGGCGGGCGTCACCCGCACCGAGGTGTTCCCGTTGACCCTGTTCGCGGTCGGCGGCATGCTGCTGTTCCCGGCGTCGGGTGACCTGCTCACCATGTTCGTGGCGCTCGAGGTGCTCTCGCTGCCGCTGTACCTGCTGTGTGGCCTGGCCCGCCGACAGCGAGTGCTGTCGCAGGAGGCCGCGCTGAAATACTTTCTGCTGGGTGCGTTCTCGTCGGCATTCTTCCTGTACGGTGTCGCCTTCCTGTACGGGGAGGCGGGCACGGTACGGCTGTCGGGCATCGCGGAGTCCACCCGGTCGGGCGGTACCGCGCTGGCCCTGATCGGCACGGGCCTGCTGTCGGTGGGGCTGCTGTTCAAGGTCGGCGCGGTCCCCTTCCACACCTGGGTGCCCGACGTCTACCAGGGTGCACCCACCCCGATCACCGCGTTCATGGCCGCGGCCACCAAGATCGCGGCGTTCGGGGCGATGTTGCGAATCTTCTACGTGGCGCTGCCCGGGCTGCGGGACGACTGGCGACCGCTGCTGTGGGCGGTGGCCATCCTGACGATGGTCTTCGGGTCCGTGCTGGCGGTGACCCAGACCGACGTCAAGCGGATGCTCGCCTACTCGTCGATCGCGCACGCCGGGTTCATCCTCACCGGTGTGGTCGCGGCGGACCGTGCCGGGTTGTCCGCGACGTTGTTCTACCTGGTGGCGTACGGGTTCGGCACCGTCGCGGCCTTCGCGATCGTCGGCCTGGTCCGGGGGCCGGCGGGGGAGGCGACACACATGTCGCAGTGGGCCGGATTGGGGCACCGCTCGCCACTGATCGCGGGCACCTTCGCGCTGCTGCTGCTCTCGTTCGCCGGGATCCCTCTGACCGCCGGATTCACCAGCAAGTTCGCCGTGTTCTCGGCCGCGGCCGGGGCAGGGGCGGTGCCACTGGTGGTCGTCGGTGTGGTGTGCAGCGCCATCGCGGCCTTCTTCTACGTGCGGGTGATCGTGCTGATGTTCTTCTCGGATCCCCCGGCTGTGCGGCCCGAGGTGGTCGTGCCGAGCCCGCTGACGACGATCGCGGTCGCGATCGGTGCGGCGGTGACCGTGTTGCTCGGGATCGTGCCCCAGCCGGTGCTGGATCTGGCGGAAAGGGCAGCCGCATTCCTCTGACGCCGCGCGTCGGTGCGTTGCTGACGCCGCGCGTCGGTGTGTCCCGCGTGTGAGTGCCGTTCGAGCCGAAACCGTCATGACGCGAGCGTCATTCACCTTCCTTCGGATCGGCGGCTCCATTCGGGCGGGTCTTGTTACTGACGGGTAAGTTTGTCCGACGCCACCACACCACAGGCGCCCCGTCGATCTCAAGGCCGAGCGGTCCAATTGTGACCTGATTCATATCGGGGCGCGGTTTGGATGGGTTGGCGTCCAACATGATTCAAGAAGCAATCACTTTGCCGATGCGAAGCCCGTGGGGTGTGTGGGGCGTGTCGCTGGGCGAAAAATCCTGGTGGTCGACCGTATCGGCGAGGCGAGGGGCGGCCTCGGCTGTTGCTGTGCGGTGTCGCGGACGGGAGCGTCGGGGTGATATGTCTGTAACTCACTGTTGATAGACAAACCTGCGGGTTCTCGGCCGTTGCGCTCCGCAGGACTCGGCGCGCGCTGTACATTCCCTCACACAGCCTCGTCCCGGTGTGGCATTTGCTGCGTGGTGCTCGGGGCCGATCGATCGTTGTTGACGCGCGTGATGTCGAAACATATTTGGGGACTTGGTAATTACGCGAAATCGGGACTCTGCATGCAGGGCACCGGCCGAGCGTGGGACCGACCGGAGGAGCTGTGGTGATCCATTCACGATTCGAGGCGATCGGCGCTCACCTGCCGAGCGCCGTACTGACCACCGAGGAGTTGATGGGTCGGCTCGCCGAACCCCCGTCGTTCAATTTCGAGGCGGTGACCGGGGTCCGGGAGCGTCGAGTCCGCTCCACCGACCCCGAGGACTTCGAGGACTCCTTCGCCCTCGCGACGAAGGCGGCACGCGACTGCCTGGCGAGGTCCCGCTACGCCGCCGCCGACCTCGACGCGATCATCTCGGTGTCGATCACCCGGAGCAAGGAGGAGTCGAAGATCTACTTCGAGCCGTCCTTCGCCTCCATGATCGCCAAGGAGCTCGGCGCCACCCGGGCCATTCACTTCGACCTGTCGAATGCGTGCGCCGGCATGCTCAGCGGCACCTACATCCTCGACCGCATGATCCGGTCCGGTGCCGTGCGCAACGGCATGGTGGTCAGCGGTGAGGCGATCACCCCGATCGCCGAGACGGCGGTCGAGGAGATCGTCGGGGGCTACCACCCGCAGTTCGCCTCCCTCTCGGTCGGCGACTCGGGCTGTGCGGTCGTCCTCGATCGGTCCGAGGGTGCGGACGACCGGATCCACTACGTCGAGCTGATGACCGCGTCCGAATACGCGGACGCCTGCCTCGGGATGCCGTCCGACCGGACGGGAGGCGTCGCGCTCTACACCGACAACCGGCGCATGCACAACGAGAGCCGCTTCATGCTGTGGACCGACACCCAGCGCAATCACCTTGCCGCGCAGGGGCGAACCTTCGCCGACGAGGAGTTCGACTACATCATCCACCACCAGTTCGGCGCGTCGGCCGTCACGGCGCTGAACGCGCTCGGCGAACGGGAGTTCGGTACCGCGATGCCCGAATCGCTCAACGTCGTCGAGAAGTACGGCAACACCTCGACCACCAGTCACTTCATCGTCCTGCACGACCAGCTGGGACAGAAGCGGATTCCTGCGGGCTCGAAGGTCCTGATGGTTCCCGCCGCGTCCGGCATCGTCACCGGTTTCCTGTCCGCCACGATCTCGTCCCTGGAGGTATGACATGGGTGTCGTCATCACCGCAACCGGTGTCAGCCACGGCGCCGACACCGCCGGCATCATCGTCAACTCCGCCCGCGCCGCACGGGCGGCACTCACGGCCGCCGACGCGCCGCCCGACTCCGTCGGGGTGCTGATCAACACCGGCATCTACCGCGACTCGAACATGGTCGAACCCGCCATGAGCGCGCTCATCCAGAAGGAGGCCGGCATCGGCCTCGAGTACGGGGAGCACGACCCGCGGTCGTTCTCCTTCGACCTGATGAACGGGGCATGCGGCGTCCTCAATGCCGTCCAGGTCGCGTCGGCGTTGCTCGGCACGGGCAGCACCGGCCGAGTCCTGGTCGTCGCGGGCGACACCCACCCGTCCCTCGCCGGCCCGGACGCTCCGGCCGACTTCCCCTACGCCACTGCGGGCGCCGCGCTGCTGCTCGAGCTCGCGGAGGGGCCGGACGGCTTCGGCTCGGTTCACGTCGAGCTCGCCGACGGACCGACCGCCGTCGAGGGCTTCGTCGACACCGCGACGATGGGGACCACCGGGCGATCCGCGATGACCGTCCGGCGCAGCGACGACTTCGAGCGCCGCCTCCTCGATGTCGCGGTCGCGGCCGGCTCCCGCGCGCTGACCGGCGACGCCGACCCGGACACGACGGTGCTGATCGCCTCTCGGCCGACGCCCGGGTTCCGCGCGGAACTGTCCGCCAAGCTCGGCATCCGGGTTCTCGACGACGGAACCGGTGACCACGTCACCGGTGACACCCACACCGCGACGCTCCCGCTCGCCTACCACCACGCGGCGGCTTCCGGCCGGCTCGACGGCGTTCGCCACGTGCTGATGGTCGCTGCAGGCGCCGGCCCAAGTGCCGCCGCCGCGCTGTACCGGATCCCCGGGTGGTGATGGGCGTGGGCCTCGTGATCCGAGGAGGCGTGCGCCGATGAACGCACCCACCGACACCGGATGGGTCGACCGGCTGCGGGAACACGCCCGGCGTCGTCCCGCGGCGCCGGCGGTCACATACGCGGACACCGCCGAGCGCGACGAGATGCCGGTGTACACCGACATCACGTTCGCCGAACTCGACGCCTGGTCCGACGCCCTCGCCCAGCGGTTCACCGACGACGGCATCGGGGCAGGAACCCGGACCGTCGTGCTGGTCAACCCCGGTCCCGAGCTGTACGCGGTGCTGTTCGGTCTGTTCAAGGCAGGCGCGGTGCCGGTGGTCATCGACCCCGGGATGGGGCTGCGCCCGATGCTGCGCTGCCTGGCCGCGGTCGACGCCCAGGCGTTCATCGGGATCCCGCAGGCGCACGCCGTGCGGGTGCTGTTCCGCCGCGCCTTCGGCGGGGTGGAGGCGCGGGTGACGGTCGGCCGCCGCTGGTTCTGGGGCGGCCGTACCCTCACCCAGCTCGGCCGGGCCCCGGCCGGTCGGGCGCGCCGTGCCACGGCGCCCGATGCCGACGTGACGGCGATGATCGCCTTCACCACAGGCTCCACCGGCCCGGCGAAGGCGGTCGAACTCACCCACGGCAACCTCGCCGCGATGCTCGAGCGGACCCAGGCACTGACCGGGGTCACCGACGAGGAGACGGCTCTGGTGACCCTGCCGATGTTCGGTGTCCTCTACCTGCTCCTCGGGACCAGAATCGTGCTGCCCCCACTGATTCCGAGCCGGGTCGGGGCCACCGACCCGAAGCACGTCGTGGACGCCGTCAACCGGTTCGGGGTGCACACGCTGTTCGCCTCGCCCGCGGTCCTGGCACCGCTGCTCGCGCACAGCCGGGACCGCCGGACCGCCCTGCCGACCGTCCGCGCGGTCTTCTCCGGGGGCGCCCCGGTGCCCGACGCGGTGGTCACCGGGCTGCGCGAGATCCTGCCCGCCACCGCGGAGGTGCACGCGGGATACGGTGCGACCGAGGTGATCCCGATGTCGTCGATCGAATCCCGCGAGCTCGCCGACGGCCTCGTTGATCTCGCCCGCGCGGGTGCCGGGACATGCATCGGGCGGCCCGACGCCGGTGTCGAGGTCCGGCTGGTCGCGGTCACCGACGAACCGATCCGGCGGTGGGACCAGACCGAGGAGCCGCGGGACGGGGTCGGCGAGATCGTCGTGGCCGGCCCGAACGTCAGCCGCCGCTACCACTGGCCCGACGCGGCCAACCTGGTCGGCAAGATCGCCGACGGTGATCGCATCTGGCACCGCACCGGGGACGTCGGACGGATCGACGAGCATGGTCGAATCTGGTTCTGCGGTCGCAAATCCCAGCGAGTGCAGACGGATGGCATCACGTTCCATCCGGTCCAGGTCGAACAGATCTTCAACGCCGTCGACGGGGTCGGCCGGACCGCACTCGTCGGCGTCGGCACCCGCCCCGCGCAGCGTCCGGTGCTGTGCGTGGAACTGCTGCCCGGTGCCGAACCCGCAGTGGTGGTGGACGCACTGCGCACCCATGGCGCGCGGTTCCCGCTCACCGCGACGATCGACACCTTCCTGGTCCACCCGGGTTTTCCCGTCGACATTCGGCACAACGCGAAGATCGGCCGCGAAAAGCTCGCGGACTGGGCCGGAAAACGGCTTCGGAAGGAGCGCCGCCGATGAAGAGCCCTCTGCTCCGGGTGATTCCGGTCCTCGGCTGGCTGTACCTGGCATACGGGGCGCTCCGGACCGCGGCCGGTTCACCGCTGCGACACCCGGCCGCGCTGGCCGCCTGGTGGATCGACGCCTTCCTGAGCATCGTCGTGCACGCCGCGCAGATACCCGCTGCGCTCCGCGCCGACCGGGGAGGTCGCTCCCCGGCCGTCACCGCCGCCCTGACGATGGCATTCGGGATGACGTGGTGGAAGACCCAGCCCGCCGAACCGGGAGGCCCAGTACCGGGAGGCCGAGTCGAGGAGAAGGCTCCGTGAAGGTACTCGTCACCGGTGCATCCGGATTCCTCGGCGGTCGCCTCGCTCGCCGCCTCGTCGACGACGGCGAGCACGACGTGTCGATCCTGGTGCGGCGCACCAGCAATCTCGCCGACCTCGGCGACACCTCACAGATGCGGATCGTCCACGGCGACCTCACCGACCCCGACTCGCTCGTCGCTGCGACGCGCGGAATCGACATCGTCTTTCACAGCGCCGCCCGCGTCGACGAGCGCGGCGTGCGCGCCCAGTTCGTGCGCGAGAACACCACCGCCACGGAGGTGCTGCTCACCGCGGCCCGGGACAGCGGGGTGCAGCGGTTCGTGTTCATCTCCAGCCCCAGTGCCCTGATGAGCTACGACGGCGGCGACCAGATCGAGATCGACGAGACCGTCCCGTATCCGACCCGATTCCTGAACCTGTATTCCGAGACCAAGGCGGCCGCCGAACGGGCGGTCCTCGCCGCCGATGCCGACGGGTTCACCACCTGCGCGCTGCGCCCGCGCGCGATCTGGGGGCCGGGTGACCGCTCCGGCCCGATCGTCCGGCTGCTCGGCCGGGCCCAGGCGGGCACGCTGCCGAACCTGTCCGGGGGCCGCGACGTCTACGCCTCGCTGTGTCACGTCGACAACATCGTCGACGCCTGCGTCAAGGCCGCCGCCTCGGACCGGGTGGGCGGCCGGGCCTACTTCGTCGCCGACGCCGAGGTCACCAACATCTGGCCGTACATGGCCGAGGTGGCACGGCAGTTCGGCTTCGTCATGCCCGAGCGGGAAGCGAACCTCCGGGTGGTCACGGCGGCAGTGCGAGTGCTCGACCTCGTGTGGAAGATCCCGTACCTGGCGACCCGGTACTCGCCGCCGCTGTCGATGTACGTGCTGGCCCTGATGACCCGCTCGTCGACCTTCGACACGGCAGCCGCCGAACGCGACTTCGGATACGCGCCGGTGATCGACCGGGCCCGGGGCATGGCCGAGTTCCGGGCCTGGGTGAACGACCAGGGTGGCCTCGCCGAACTGACCCGCGACCTGAAGTAGCCGCTCGATCTGCCGTGACAACCG
The DNA here is from genome assembly GCF_053589375.1 of Rhodococcus sp. NPDC003348. Lineage (NCBI taxonomy): Bacteria > Bacillati > Actinomycetota > Actinomycetes > Mycobacteriales > Nocardiaceae > Rhodococcus > Rhodococcus sp. NPDC003348. The sequence continues at coordinate 147,929 of NZ_JBSFRT010000007.1, read as the reverse complement.
CCGAAGGACTGCCGTGACATCGACCATCCCCACGTTCGAGCGCCCCGTCTCCGCCACCGAGCGGCTGTACCTGGCGACGCGGCCGCTCGCCGCGCCGTTCGCAATCCAGTTGGTGGTCACCGGTTCCGGCGACCTCGCCCTGGACGAGCTGACCGCGGCGGTCACCCGGGCCTGCGCCGCGTGCCCGGGTGCGCGACTGCGCCGGGACGGCGACCGGTGGGTCGACTCCGGTGTTCCCGCACGGGTGACGGTCGTCGACGGTGGCGTCGACTTCGACGCCCTCGACGACGACCCGGTGCTCACTCGTGACCTCGGCGCCGACGGTCGGGCCACCACTGAGGTGGTGCTGGTGCGCGGCGGCGGTGCCGCCCTCACGCGCGGCGGTGGTGCCGCCCTCACACGCGGCGGCGGTGCTGCCCTCGCACCCGGCGGCGCGACCACCACAGTCGTCTTCCGCGCGTTCCACGGCGTCATGGACGCCCGCGGGCTCTGGTTGTGGGCGGCCGACGTCTTCCGGGTGCTGCGTGGTCAGGACCCGATCGGTGCCCCGGATCCCACCGCCGACCACGACCTCGTCGGCAGGCTCGGAAGCCCCGGCAAGCCGACCACCCTGCTGCCCAGCTATCGGTCGCCGCTGGGCGCGTCCGGCCCGGTGCCACGCGAGCGCCCGTTCCTGTGGCGACACCGGACGGTGCCCGGGACCGCCGCCGCGGCGGTCGCCCGGATCTCGGCGGTGCTGGCCGACGCGGCCGGAGCGACGATCCGGATCATGGTCCCGGTCGATCTGCGCCGGCACGACCCCGCCCTGCGTTCGACCGCGAACCTCGCGCTGCCCCTGTTCCTCGACGTCGCACCGGGTGAGTCGTGGTCGCAGGTGCACGCGCAGATCCTCACCCGCATGGCCGGGCGCAGCGAGCTGAACGAGATGGACAACGGCGGGCTGGCCCGGCTTCCCGCGTCCCTGACCCGCGCGGTCCTGCGGGGCGTGCACCGGCTCGGTGCCCGCACCAACCGGAACCTGGTGTCCGCCATCGTGTCCCATGCCGGTCAGGTGTCCACCGTCGAGCTGTCCGCCCCCGGTTTCACAGCCACCGGGGTGCGCGCGATTCCGGTGCACACGGGGCTGGTGCCGGTGTCGTTCGTCGTGCTCGAGTGCGACGGCACCACCGAGATCACCGTGTCCTGCCGGTCCGGTGCCGGGGTCGACGAGCGTCTGACCGCCCTCCTCGACGCGGTCGCCGCGGAGTTGACTGGCACCGGCGATGTGAGCGAACCGGTCCTCACGCCGGCCGTGCCCGCCGCGCCTGCTGCCGCGGGCACCGACACGGCGGACGAGCGGTTCCGCCTGCACGCACGCTCCGCGCCGGACGCGGTCGCGGTCAGTGGCCCCGACGGGGAGTGCACCTACCGGGACCTCGACGCGCGCGCCGACGCGATCGCCGCCGCTCTCCGCGACCATGGCGTCACCCCGGGCGCCGTCGTCGCGATCCTCGCCGGGCGCACCCTCCTCGGTGTGGCGGGCCAGCTCGGGATCCTGCGGGCCGGCGCCGCGTTCCTGCCGCTCGATCCGAAGCACCCCGCGGAACGGCTGTCGTCGGTGGTCGCCGACTCCGGTGCCACCCTTCTGCTCGCCGAGCGCGTGCACGCCGGTGCCGTCCCGACCGCCGTCCCGGCCCTGTTCCTCGACGACCTGCCCGAGACGGTGGAACATCCTGTGCGCGTGCCGATTCGCGGTGACGACGTCGCGTTCGTCACCTACACCTCCGGGTCGACGGGCCGGCCCAAGGGCGTCCTGGTGCCACACGCCGGCGTCGTCAACTTCGTCGACTCGGCCACCGACTGGTACCGGCTCGGGCCGCAGACCCGGTTCGCGCACCACCACACCCCGGCCGCCGACATGGCCTGCGCGGCGTTCTTTGGTGCCCTCCTGACCGGGGGCGCCGTCATGCTCGTCCCCGGGGACACCTCGCACCTGTCCCTCCGGTCGATGCTGTGCGAGTCCGGGGCCAACACCTTCCTGTTCACCCCGAGCCTGCTCGAGGTGGTAACCCGGCTCGACATCGACCCGCCCACGCCGCGCACCGTCATCATCGGCGGGGAACAGCTGCCGCCGGCCCTGGCGGCACGCGCCCGACGCTTCTTCGGCGCGGACGCGCGGCTGCTGAACAGTTACGGGCCAACGGAACTGAGCATCGTGTGCACCACCCACGTGATCGAAGAGGACCCGGACCCGAATGCGGTGTCGGTCCCGATCGGCGCGCCGGCGGCGGGCACGGACGCGTATCTGCTCGACGTCCGCCGTCTGCCGGTGCCCGCCGGCGAGATCGGCGAGCTGTACTTCTCCGGCCCCCAGGTGGCGCGCGGCTACCTCGGTCGCCCCGAACTGACCGCGGAACGGTTCGTCCTGCTGCCCGGCGGCGTACGTGCCTATCGCACCGGCGATCTCGCCCGGGTCCTGCCGGGTGGCGACCTGGACTTCGCCGGCCGCGTCGACGAACAGGTCAAGGTGCGCGGGAACCGGGTCGAGCCGGGCGAGGTGCGGGCCGTGCTCGAGGGGTGCCCCGGCGTCGACCGTGCGGCAGTGGTCGGCCGCCGCGGGCAGCACGGCAACGTCCTGGCCGCGTACGTGATCGCGTCGGACGGGCTCGAGGAGACCGCGGTGCGGAACTTTCTGGCCGAGCGTCTGCCCGCGTACATGGTTCCCGCCGTGATCCGGCAGGTCGACGAGCTGCCACTGACCGCGAACGGCAAACTCGACGTGTCCCGGCTGCCGGACGTCGACGCCCCCGCGCCGGGGGGACCGCCGCAGCAGTCCGCGGAGAACGAGCCGGGCGACGAACGCGACCCGGACCTGGACCGCATCGCCGCCATCTGGGTGAAGGTGTTGTCCGTCGACCGCGCGGTCGTGACGCCCGACGCGGACTTCTTCGCGCTCGGCGGCGACTCCCTGGCCTCCCTCGAGATGCTCTCGCAGGTGTCGCGGACCGTCGTCGGTACCGCGGGGGAGGCCAGGTTCGTCGCCCGGCTCGACGGACTGGTGCAGCGGATGACGCTCGCCCACGTGCACGCGGCCGCGACCGCTGCGCGCGACGGCCGGGACCCGTCGTGATCTTCATCGGCGGTGGCGCGCTGCTGTGGCGGGCGGTGCGCAGCGCGGACGCCGCCGGGCACCGGGTGGATCTGGTCTGCATCGGACCCGACGAGGCGGCGCCCGACGGCGTCCCGGTGCTGCGCGGCACCGACGTCAACGCGCAGGCCGCCGACCTCGTGACGGCCTGTACCGACGGGGTGGTGTGGTCGATCAACAACCCGACCATCCTGCGGGCGCCGATCGTGGAATCCGGTCTGCGGATCCACAACATCCACAACGGACCCCTCCCCGGCTACCGAGGCCTCCCCGAGATCGCGATCGTGCACGCACTGCTGTCCGGGGAAACCCGTTACGGTGCAACGCTTCACGTCGTCGACCTGGGGATCGACACCGGTGGCGTCCTCGCCGTCGAGGAGTTCGAGATCGGTGTCGACGACACCTTCCAGGACGTGATGATGGCCGGCCTGCGCGCCTGCCACACGGTGTTCGAACGCAGCCTGTCCGCGGTCGTCGAGGGCACGCTCACACCGCTGCCCGCCTCCGGTGTCCGGCCCGGCTACCACGGCCGCCGCGATCTCGCGGGCCTCGCGGCGCATCGCGACAGCCCCCGATACCCGCGGGCCGCCGCCCTCGGCGTCTTCGGGCCGCACTATCCCGAACTCGCCGCGGCACTGGCCGCCGAGGGCTCGGGACAGATCGGCACCGCCGAGGAGGCCCGGGCGTGACCCGATGGGCGGCGGTCGTCCTGCGGTGGCCGTGGCTCGTCCTGCTCCTCACCGTGGGCATCGTCGCCGTCGCGGGCACCTGGGGTTCCGCCGTCCACGACAGGCTCGGTGCCGGCGGGTACGCCGATCCCGGAAGCGAGTCCGCCCACGTCGAGGCACTGGTCGACGACCTGTTCGGCCGTCAGAGCCCGGACGTCGTCGCCGTCTACACGGCCCCGGCGGGTTCCACGCTCGACCAGATCGCACCGCAGGTCCAGGCCCGGCTCGACACCATCGAGGACGGTCTGCTCGACCGGCCCGTCGTGACCCCGTGGAACACCCCCGCGGCGGCACCGTACCTGCGCTCCGCCGACGGCACCCGGGCGTTGGCGCTGGTCTTCGCGGCGGGCGACGAGAACCAGCGGCTGGCCTCGTACCCCGCCGTCGCGGACCACCTGGCCGTTCCCGGGGTTCCGACCGAGCTGACCGGGTTCGCGGCGGTGGCCGACGAGATCAACAGCCGGTCGGCGCAGGACCTGCTGCGCGCCGAATCGCTGTCGCTGCCGATCACGCTGGTCGTGCTGGTCCTGGTGTTCGGCGGCCTCGTCGCCGCCGCCCTGCCCGTCGCCGTCGGCGTGCTCGCCATCCTCGGTGCCCTCGCGTGCCTGCGGCTGGCAACGTCGTTCACCGAGGTGAACGTGTTCGCGGTCAACGTCGTCACCCTGCTGAGCCTGGGCCTGGCGATCGACTACGGGCTGTTCATCGTCAGCCGCTACCGCGAGGAACTGGCTGCCCAGCGCGACATCGGCGCCGACGCCGACCCCGCTGTGGCGCTCACCCGCACCCTTGCCACCGCCGGGCGCACCGTCGGGTTCTCCGCCCTGCTCCTGATCTGCGCGTTCGCGGGCACCCTCGTCTTCCCGCAGGCGACGCTCCGGTCGCTCGGACTGGGCGCGATGTCCGCGGTCGCCGTTGCGGCGACGATGTCGCTCACCGTCCTGCCCGCCGCCCTCGCGCTGCTCGGGCCCCGCGTTGGCGCGGGCAGCTGGCGCCGGAACGCCTTCGACCGGGGACAGGCGCGTGCCGAGCGGTTCTGGGAGCGTGTCACCCGCGCCGTCCTCGCCCGGCGCCTGCTCGTCGCCACATCGATCACCGCCCTCCTGCTGGTGCTGGCCTCGCCGGTGCTCGGCATCAAGCTCACCGACATCGACCACACCGCATTGCCCGCGGACCACCCGGCCCGTACCACGGTCGAACGGGTCGCCGCGGAGTTCCCGGCCGTGGGCAGCGGCGTCGTCGCCGTGGTCCGGGGCGACGACGGCCGGCCGCCCTCCCCGGTGGTGGTCGACGGGCTGCGCCGCCAGATCGCCGCCGTCGGCGACGTCGCGGGTGTCGTCGTGGCCGGAACGCGGGACGACGTCACCGTCCTCAGGGCGCAGCTGGAGGTACCGGACCGGTCGCAACCGGCGATGGCGGTGCTCGACGAGATCCGGGCGATCGAGGTGCCGGACGGCGCCCGGATGCTCCTCGGCGGGCAGACCGCCCTCACCGCCGACGGGGTCGACGCGATCGTGGACCGGTTCCCGGTGATGGTCGCGATCATGGCGCTGGCCACCTTCACGCTGCTGCTGATCGGGTTCGGATCCGTCCTGCTGCCGATCAAGGCGGTGCTCGTCGCGGCGCTGAGCCTGGGGGCGACCTTCGGGATCCTGACCTGGGTGTTCCAGCACGGTCACCTGGCGGGCCTGCTCGGCGTCAGCACCGGGCCGCTTGCCGCGGGAATGACGGTGCTCGTCGTCGCGGTCGTGTTCGGCCTGTCCACCGACTACGAGGTGTTCCTGATCTCCCGCATGGTCGAGGAGCACCGTCGCGGAGCCGACACCGACGGAGCCGTCCTCGCCGGCGCGGCACGCACCGGCCGGGTCGTCACGGCGGCCGCCGCGCTGCTGATCCTCGTCACCGGCGCGTTCACCCTGTCCGCGCTCACCCCGATGCGGTTCCTCGGCGTCGGCATGATCATCGCGCTGGTCATCGACGCCACCCTCGTCCGGATGCTGCTCGTCCCGGCGCTGGTCGCGCTGATGGGCCGTGCGAACTGGTGGGGCCCGAGGGTGCTGCGGCGACGCATCGAGAATCCGCTCTCGGAAGGGTCGTCCGTCGCGGCTGCCGACGCGGAACGGTGAACCAGCTCACGTGACCGTTCCGAGACCGTATTCGTGCTCTTGTGCTTGAGTTCGCAAGCTTCGAGGCACCGAAACAGGGCCCAACAGTGTGATCTGGCTCACAATTACGTAACGATAACGAACGACTTTGCGAAACATCACGAAACGGGCTCATCCTGGGAGAATCAGGTGTAAGAAACCCTGATTCGGGGCGTCCGGCGGGGCCTGTGACGCCGAAAGCCCATGGTTTGCAAGGTTCCTCGTCCTCCGTATCGTCGGTGACGGCTCAGAGATCAAGAGCCGCTGCCGGACCGCCGCCGAGCCTGCCCCCGCGGATCCGGCCCGAGCACCAGAACCCCCCAGGGGCAACGACGAGGCCGATCGCGCACCGAATGCGGTCGCTCCACAACGTCCACCGGACGCCTCGTCGTACGCGGCCCATGAAAGGAACATCTCGATGACCATCACCCGTATTCAGACCACCACCTCCAAGGCGAAGAAGGCTCTTGGCTGGGTGGCCGTGACGGGCGCACTCGTCGCCGTCCCGATGGGACTCGCTTCCGGCACCGCCAGCGCTGCCGGCCACAACTGGGATGCCGTTGCGCAGTGTGAAAGCGGCGGCAACTGGAACACCAACACCGGCAACGGATTCTCCGGCGGCCTGCAGTTCACGCAGAGCACCTGGGCTGCCTACGGCGGCTCGGGTCAGGCGCACAACGCCAGCAAGGCCGAGCAGATCGCCGTGGCCGAGAACGTGCTCGCGGGCCAGGGCCCCGGCGCGTGGCCGGTGTGCGGCCAGTACCTCTGAGCCGCAACACGAGTGACTTCATGACGCGCCGCTGACGGCGGTGCGCGGAAACGGTCGTCGCCCCCATCCGAGTGGGGACGACGACCGTTTTCTGCTGTCCGGGTTCGGGGACATCATTCGACGAGTGGGTCGAGTCGCGGGCAGGCGGGGCCGGTTGGTCACCGCTTCCCCTGGGAACGATCCATCTTTTGCGACAAGGGCTTCCGTCAATTCGGCATGAAGGCGCGAGGTCAACGCGTGTACTTGCGGAGCTCGGTCTTGGCGATCGTGCGCAGGTGCACCTCGTCCGGACCGTCGAAGATCCGCATGGCGCGGTGCCAGCCACACATCGCGGTCAGAGGGACGTCGTCGCTGACGCCGGCTCCGCCGTGTACCTGGATGGCCCGGTCGATCACGTCGAGCGTGACGCGCGGAACCGTGACCTTTGCCGCGGACACGTACGGTGCCGCAGCTTTATTGCCGTGGACGTCGATCGTCTTCGCCGCGAGTCGGCACAGCAGTCGCGCCTGGTCGATCGCGATGCGGGACTCGGCAATCTGCTGTTGGATCACACCCTGTTCGGCGAGCGGCCCGCCGAATGCAACTCTCGACCTGGCGCGGGTGGTCATCAGGGCGAGAGCGCGTTCAGCCGCGCCGAGCGCGCGCATGCAGTGGTGGATACGGCCCGGGCCCAGACGTGCCTGCGCGATGGCGAAACCGGATCCTTCCTCACCGAGGACGTTCTCGGCGGGGATGCGCACGTCGTCGTAGACGACTTCGCAGTGCCCGTGCTGGTCGTACCGTCCGAACACCGGGACGTCGCGCACAATGGTGACTCCGGGGGCGTCTGCGGGGACGAGCACCATCGACTGCTGTCGGTGGGTTGCGGCCGTGGGGTCGGTCTTGCCCATGACGATCAGCAGAGTGCAGCGGGGGTCGGCGGCCCCGCTGGTCCACCACTTGCGGCCGTTGACGATGTAGCTGTCGCCGTCGCGTTCGATACGGGTTTCGATGTTGGTGGCGTCAGAGCTGGCCACCGCGATCTCGGTCATGGAGAACGCTGACCGGATCTCTCCGTCCAGCAGGGGCTCGAGCCACCGCTTCTTCTGTTTGTCGGTGCCGAACAGGTGAAGCAGTTCCATGTTCCCGGTGTCCGGGGCCTGGCCGTTCGTCGCTTCGGGGGCGAGATGCAGGCTCCAGCCGGTGACTTCGGCCAGACCTGCGTAATCGAGCTGGCTGATGCCGGATTCGGCGGGCAGGAACAGATTCCACAGGCCGCGGGCGCGGGCTTCCCTTTTGAGCCCCTCGATGACGGGCGGCACACTGTGATTGTTCGGTCCGGCCTGACTGCGGTGGTCCTCGTAGGCACGTTCGGCGGGGAAAACATGGCTGTGCATGAAGTCCACGAGTTTGTCGTGGAGCTCGAGTGCCTTCGCGGATGGACGCAAGTCCAGTGCAGCGGTATCGATCTGTGCAGGTATGGCCAACGTCGCCGGGGAGGTCACAGGTCTCCTTGAGTCGAAGAATAGTGTGGGCCGCTACCCAGCGGTGGGGTGTGCGGACGGTCGAAGCGCAGCGAATTGTGCGAGTGCGGCAGGGTCGTCGATCGTTTGTGGGTTGACCACGGTCGTGGGATCGGCGCCCTGCAGAATCCGCTTCACCGGAACCTCCAGCTTCTTCCCGGTACGGGTGTGCGGGAGGGAATCGACGACGATGACGTCATCGGGCACATGTCGGGGACTCACTTCGGTGCGGATTGTCCGCTTGACGTCGTGGACGAAAGTGTCCATGTCGTTCACCACGCCGGAGGGCACCACGAACAGCGGCATCCAATACCCACCGTCGTCGAGTTCGATGCCGACGACCAGCGACTCCTCGACCTGGTCGAGTTGCTCGACTGCTTCGTAGATTTCGCCGCTGCCGATGCGGACACCGTGTCGGTTCATGGTGGCATCCGAGCGTCCGTGGACGATGATGCCGCCTCGTTCGGTGACTGTGATCCAGTCGCCGTGGCGCCACGTGCCGGGGAATCGGTCGAAGTATGCGTCGGTGTACTTCGTGAAATGCGGGTCGTCCCAGAAGAAGATCGGCATCGACGGCATCGGTCGGGTGACGACCATTTCGCCTGTCTCGCCCAGGACGGGCCTCCCGGACTCGTCCCACGCCTCGAGTGCGATGCCGAGCAGTGGACCTTGGATCTCGTCAGCGAAGACTGGTTCGGTGGGGACGCCACCGGCAAACGCGGAGCAGATGTCGGTGCCTCCGCTGGCGGAGGCAAGCCATACGTGTGGCAGTACGTGTTGTACCCACGCTGCAGTGCTCGGCGGCAGGGGTGAGCCGGTACTGCCGATCGCCTGTAGTCGCAGGGAGGGTGCGATGTCGTGGGGGGCGGCTTTGTGTTTCTGAGCAGCGATGAGGCTGGCGGCACTGGTGCCGAGGAAGTCCAATTCGAGACGCTCGGCAAGGCGCCACAACTGTGCCGGGTCGGGCCAGGCGGGACTGCCGTCGTAAGTGGAGATCGTCGCACCGCACAGGAGGCCGGAGACCTGCACGTTCCATACCATCCAGCTCGGTGTCGCCAGCCAGAGGAACTTCGATCCCGGCTTCAGGTCTGCGTGCAACGCCAGGAACTTGGTGTGTTCGAGGACGATGCCGCCGTGGCTGTGCACGATCCCCTTGGGTTTCCCAGTGGTACCTGAGGAGAACAACACCCACAGTGGGTGGTCGAACTCGACGCGGGTGTACTCGGGCTCGCGCCCGTCGCTGGTGATGTCGTCGAAGCGAGGGCCGGGCGTTTCGGCGTCGAGAAGACCGAGATTGTCTATCCACAACACGGTTTCGACCGACGGCAATGCAGAGGCGAGCTGTGCGGCGTGGGCGCGGCGGTCGTGGCGTTTGCCGCCGTAGTGATAGCCGTCCGCCGCGAGAAGGAGTTTGGGCTGGAGCTGTGCGAACCTGTCGCAGGCACCGTCGGCCGAGTACTCCTGCGCGCACGACGCCCATACGGCACCGACGGCGGCCGAGGCGAGAAGCCCGATCACCGCGGCGGCGACGTTGGGTACGTAGGCGACGATCCTGTCACCGGGTTCGATACCTTGTTCGCGGAACCAGTGGGCCAGCGCTCCGACGCGGAGCCGGAGCTCGTCCCAGGTCAGAGCGTCGAGCGCGCCGTCTTCGTTCAGCGACTGGACAGCGATGCCCTGTGCCGCGCGTGTCAGTGCGTTGGCTGCATAGTTTGTGGTGGAACCGGTGAACCAGCGCGCGTGGGGCATGCCGTTCTGGTCGTCCAGTACGCAATCCGGTTCACTGATGTCGAGTCCGAAGAAGTCGCGGATCGAGGTCCAGAATCCATCGAGATCGGTGACCGACCACTGCCACAGTTGGGGGTAGTCGGTGAACCGGTGGCCACATTCGTGTTCGAGATGGTCCATGTACGACGTGAGCCGGGACTGCGCGACGAACTCGGGGGAGGGCGCCCAGAGGGCGCCCTCCAGCGTGGCCGGGTCAGCTGGCATCGTGAGCCCCGGTCATGTGCGCGGCCAGGTCTTCGGGCATGACGAACGACGGCGGAGGCGGGGGACCCCAGTTGAACAGGCTCTTGGCGCCGTCCCACACTCCCGGTTCCCACAGTGCGTCGTCGACGATGCAGTCGATGTCGGAGTAGTACTCCGAGAAGTTGCCGGCCGGGTCTTTGAGGTACCAGAAGAAGTTCGAGCCGACATGGTGGCGGCCCAGCCCCCAGACATGCCGATCCGGGTCCTTCTCGAGCATGGCGGTGGCGCCGCGGCCGATCTCGTCGATGTCGTCGACCTGCCAGGAGGTGTGGTGCAGGAAGTTCACCGGTGCCTGCTGCACGAGGATGTTGTGATGGTCGGTCGAGCAGCGCATGAACGCGGCGAGTGAGGGAATCACGTCGGAGATCTTCAGTCCGATGCCGTCGGTGAAGAACTTCTGCGTGGCGGCCTGGTCGGTCGAACCGATCACCAGATGCCCCAGCTTGCGGGGACGTACCCGATCTTCGCGAAGGATCCCTGGGGCCCGGCCGCCCGGGCGATCGATCCGGCCGGGGCCGTTGTACGGGGTGGCCGGTGTCGGTTCTTGAACCAGATGCGGCATGATCTCGACGACGGCCTTGAACCCGGCAATCGGCTCGATGGCTTCGACGCGGCCGTCGTCGGCTGTGCACGCCAGATCCAGACCCCTGATCTGACGAGCGATGCGATCGATGTCGTCCTGGTCCTCGGCGCCGATGGTGACCTCGAGAACCTGGCGACGGCGGGCATGGACCAGTCGCAGCTGTTCGCCGCCGTCGGCGGTGGCGAAGCGATTGTCGCCTAGTGGAGTGAGTCCGAAATCTTCGTAGTAGTCGGCAGTTTCGGCTACGTTGGGGATGCCGATCGTCACAGATCCCAGTCGATGAAGTGCCATGATGAGCTCCTGTCAGGATTCGGTCGGAGGGTAGGCAGTGCCGGCGCGGCAGGTGGAGGTGATGGTGCCGATCCCCTCGACCCAGGTCTCGAGGACGTCACCGTCACGGAGGAACACGGGTGGTTTGCGGGCGCCGCCAACTCCGGACGGGGTGCCCGTGAAGATCACATCGCCCGGCAGCAAGGGCAGGATCGCGGACAGCTTCGCCACGATCTGCGCGATCGGGAAGATCAGATCGTCGGTGCGACCATCCTGCATGACACGACCGTTGATCGAGCATCCGAGTCCCAGATCGTCACGGTGCGCGAGTTCATCGGGGGTGACGATCCAGGGCCCGGTGGGGGAGAAGCCGGGAAAGGACTTGCCCAGGCTGAACTGTGGCGCCGGCCCCACCAGCTGGCGGGTGCGTTCCGAAATATCCTGTCCGACAGTCAGACCTGCGACGTGCTCCCACGCCTGTTCGGCGGGGACCCGGTGGCTGTAGCGTCCTACGACGATCACCAGTTCCGCCTCGAAGTCGACGGTGTCCGTCGGCAGTTCCAGCACGGTGTGCGGGCCGGTGATCGAGGTGGGGAACTTGGTGAACACGGCGGGCTCGGTGGGCAGGTCGACTCCGCTTTCGCGGGCGTGTTCGGCGTAGTTCAGGCCGACTGCGAACACCTGACGCGGCTGCGGGGACGGTGCCGCGAGCCTGCTGCGGTCGAGATCGAAACCATCGGCGATGTCGACGCCCCGAGCCCACGGCTCGAACTCGTCCCACACCGTGAAGATCTGGCTCGGTTCGTCAGCGAACTTTCCGTTGCTGGCGTCGGCGACATACACCCCACGCGTGCCGTCGGTGAGGACAGCGCGGCCGTCGTAATTGGCGAACTTCACTGCTCGGCTCCCAGATCGGAGGTGGAAAGGATGGTTTCGAGTGCGGTGGTCAGTGCTGATTGCGGGTCATCGACGGCAGTGGTGCAGCGGAATCCGACGAATCGGTCCGGGCGTACGAGCACGGCTCCGGTGCGAGTGATCTCCCGTTTGCGCAGCCATGCGAATCGGACGTCGGCCAGTTCGGCGTCGTCGGCTCCGACGGTGTACGCCTCCAGCGCGAGGCCCGTGCTCTCGGCGATCTTGCGCGCAGCGTCGACCCATGCCTGTCCGTCCTCGCCGGCGACGAGAAGGAAGTTCCCGCCGTAGGTCAAGTTCTGCAAGGGGTAGGTCCTTCCTCGTCGAGAGACAAAGGCGTGCGGCAGGGGGTGGCCGGGTTTGGTGCTCGGTTCGTAGAGTCGCACCGGATCGATGGGTTCCGCGGCGGGGCTGCCGTCGTCGACGATCGCGGCCGAGTCGTAGGTGTAGCCGAATTCGAGCCCGTGATGGTGGAATTCGCCGGCCTTCGCAGCCAGTGCGTTGTTGGCGAGGTCGCTACGTTCGGGATGCTCGGGGTGCGACGGGTCCCAGATGACATCGAGTGACCTCCAGTTCTCCTCGGCGCTCTTCTCGGGGGACAGGCCGAGTGTGGCGTCGATGCGGAAGGAGTCCTGGGTGCACTTGACGGAGTTGGCGATGTTGCGCTCGACCACAGGCTTGCGTTCGGTTTCGTAGGTGTCGAGGAGGCCGTCGCCGGCGTGCCCGGACAGGACCTGGGCGAGCTTCCAGCTCAGGTTTTGGGCGTCGTGGATCGCAGAGTTCAGTCCGAGTCCACTGGTCGGTGGATGTTTGTGGGCCGCGTCGCCGATGAGGAAGACACGACCGGAGCGGAACCGGTCGGCGATGATGCCTTCCATCGTCCACAACGAGACGGCGTGGATGTCGGCCTCGAGGTCGGGCAGGCCGAGCAGGGTCTTCATGTGCTCGAGAACTTTGTCTCGGTCGCTTGCCTCGGGGGCGCCGTTGGGATAGCCGATGTTGAACGCCCATTCTTCGGACCGGGTACCCCAGTTGTCCGGTCCCATCGGGCACAGCACGCCACCGGTGAAGGTTCCGCCGAAGTCGGGGTTGGTCAGCCACCGCAACAGCACCGAGTCGTCCTCGAGGACATCCGACAGGTCGGCGCTCATGTGCACCGAGACCATGTCGAGAATGTTGCGCTCGCCCTGCATTTCGATGCCGACGAGCTTGCCGATGGTGCGGCCGCCGTCGGCGGCGACGACGTACTGCGAGTGGACCTGGTAATCGTCGCCGGTGGCCTTGTCCCGGATGGTGCTGCGCACCCCGGACTCGTCCTGTTCGAGGGCGATCAGTTCGTGATTGAATCTCACCCCACCGGGATTGAGCTCGTCGGCCCGGGCCTTCAGAATCGGCTCGAGGCGGAGCTGCGGGAGGTTCCCGGTCGGGCAGGGGCTGGCGTCGATGTACTCCGGGTCCCGATAGCCGGCCCCCCACAATTCGAGCCGGCCGATCTCGCGGCCCGCGTTCGGATTCGAGCCTCGCACGCCGGCGTAGAAACCGGTCGCGGCCAGATTCTCGGGTGGAGTGCCGCGGCGGTAGACCTCATCGGCTACGCCGACCTCGGTGAAGATCTCCATCGTGCGCTGGCCGAGCACGTGGGCCTTGGGCAGGGTAGACGTGGTCGGCAGTGCGCTGACCAACAGTGAGTCGATTCCGTAGGTGGACAGGAGCATGGATGCGGACAGGCCCGCGCCGCCGCCGCCGACGATCAGAACTGGGACGGTACTGGTGGTCATAACGGTTCAACCTCTCGAACGCGACTTCGATGTCGCTGGGATGAGTGACAGGCACGCACGTCATACGTGCAGGTTCAGCACGTGGCACGCGCCGTGGAGTGCCGGTGGGGAGTCGGCAAACTTTCAGGGGACCAGGACGGCTCTTCCCGCGATGAGTCCGGACCGGAGGTCGTCGATTGCCTGCGACGCGTCTTCCAGGCGGTACTTCGTCACCCCCACGGAGATCTTCCCCATCCGTGCCAGTTCGATCACCATGTTCAAGTCGGAGCGTGTTCCGCCGTACGAGCTGCGGACGTCGACGCCCCAGGGGATCGTGGTGGGGGAGGGAACGGCGCTGTAAGTGAATGCGCCCCCGGCGATTCCGACGAATCGCAGTGCACCATCCGGCGCGATGATCCGGGTAGCCAGATCGACAGTGCCTTGGTTGCCGACGAAGTCGAACACGCTGTCGGCGCCGTACCCCTCGGTCAGGTCGAGGATCTGCTGCGCGGCGGTGTCATCGCTCTTCACCACTACGTCTGCGCCCAGTGCTCGCGCGTGATCGAGCTTCTGCTCGCTCACGTCGACTGCGACGATCCGGACACCCGAGGTCGCTTTGAGGAGTTGAACTCCCATGTGTCCGAGTCCACCGACACCGATGACCACCGCCGTGGCCCCCGGAGTCAGTCGATGGCGGGCGCCGTTGATCGCGTGCATCGGTGTGAGGCCTGCATCGGCGAGCGGCGCGGCCATTACCGGGTCGAGCGAACCCAGCGGGTGGAGATGCCGCGCATCGACCTTGATGTAGTCGGCCATGCCGCCCTCCAGGCCGAGTCCGGGAGCCGGTGGCATACCCAACCGCCCGACCGCCAGGCACACGTTGTCGCGGCCTTCGATGCACACCCGGCACACACCGCACGCCCACACGAAATTGACCAGCACTGCATCGTTCTCGCTGAACCCGGTCACGCTCTCGCCGAGTCCTGTCACGTAACCGGCGGTCTCGTGGCCGAGGGTCATGTCAGGGACAGGCCACTCGGGGAGATCCAAGAGGTGGAGATCCGAATGGCACAGGCCTGCTCCCGCGACCTTGACAAGCACCTCGGTTGCGCCGATATCGGGAACAGGCACTTCGCGAACCTCGATACGGCCGGGTGCTACGAGCTGAAGGGCGCGCATGCTACTCCTTTGATCTGTAAGGTATTTGTTTCCAGGGTTATTCGTGACGAGGTTCGGTCGGAGGCGTACCGGTGAGCACTACTGCTCGAGGGAGCCGATCCAGTCGATGACCGGAACGACCGTCTCGGCGGCATTCGCCTCGAAGATGAGTCCGTGCCCATTTCCCACGATTCCGAGCTCACCGAGATCGATGTAATGCCCCTTGGCGCCAGTGGCATTGAGATGTTCGACGATCACCGGTGCGGAATCCCTGAATACAGAGGCGGTTCCGGCGAAGACTGCGACCGGCTTGTCGGTGAACGCGGCGATGGCCAGTTCGGAGGCGTCCGCGGCCTGTACCTCCGCCGGTGTCGTGAACCCTGCCTCGTAGCTCACCGGCGCGGCCGTCAGACCCCAGTCGAGCGAGCCGATTCCCGGGAAGTCGACGAACGCCGGCCCCAGTGGCTCGACAGCCGCGATCCCGACGACGAGTTCGGGCGCGCGATCGGTCACGAGCCAGCCCGCAGGCGCTCCGGCCGAATGTGTGACGAGGACCGACGGTCCGATCAGCTCGAGCAACTTCACCAGTCTGGAGGCGTCCATGTCCTGGGAGTCGGCGAGGTCTGCGGGAAGCGGACCGCCCGATGCGACGAGTTGATCGAGCTCGAGCGAGCCGGCCTCACGGCCGAACGGCCACTGGGTTTGGGTGTCGGCGCGTTCCGGCGGCGCAAAGAGCGACAGCGCGACTTCGTAGGGAGCCGCCGGCCCCATCCGGCCCACGATGTCCGGGTGGAACGGCGAACGTCCGTGTCCGGGGCGGTCCACGACGTACGTGGTGTAACCGGCCGCGACGAAGTGCGCCGCCCACCCCGGCTTGCCGTCGACCGTGCCCAGCCAATCCGTCCCCTGACCGCCCCCGCCGTGCACGAGCACCACGGGGTGGGGCCGCGTGACTTTCTCGGGGGATTCCCAAGCCACGTACATCGGGCCGCGTTGGACTGTTCCGAACGGCACGGTGACGGTCTCGCCGGGGATCCAGAACTGTCCGCGACGGGAGGTGACAAGGGGTGCATCGGCGACGTGCGACCGACTCAAAGCAGACATGACAAGTCCTTTTCCGAAGAGATGAGTATCGGTACCCCTCAGGCGAGGGAGGTTTCGCGCCCGAGCGTGTGCCAGCAGCGGTTGTGGTAAACGAGCGGGCGGAGCGTCGAGACTTCCGAGTCCGGGAGACCGATGTCGGTGATCTCGAGGACCACGACGGTGGCCTCACCTGCCTGCATCCGGCTCGTGATGCGTCCCCGCAGCCATGCCGGAACCCCGCGGAGGACGGGTTCGCCGGTACCGAGGCGGTGCCAGCGGTCGCGATCGGCGAAGCGGTCGATACCACCGGTTGCGAATGTCTTTGCGAGCGTGAGTTGGTCCGCTCCGAGCATGTGCACCACGAGGGAGTCGGCACGCAGCAGATGGGGTGTCGCCGACGCGTGTCCGGACAGGGAGAGAACCAGTATCGCCGGATCGGCGGACACCGAGATCACCGAGGACGCGGTCAGGCCGACCGGCCCATCACCCGGATCTGCCGTGACAACGGCGACTCCGGCGGGATGGTGGCGAAAGGCTTCCTTGAAGCGGTCAGCTATCGGCAGCGGATTCATGTCGGCCTACTCGTCCACGAGCGAGATCATCGCCCAGCGGGTCTTCGGCGCGAGACCAGCGAGGCGACGACCGCAGTTCTGCAGGATGATTGGTCCGGAGGTGATGTGCTGCGTCCCGGCGTGCACGTCTCGGAACAGTCGCTGTAGTGTGCCTGCACGCAACGCGGTCGTGCCTGCCCATTTGTAGACGGTGGCGGTGATGTCCTCGAGGGTCCAGGTGATGTGGTTCAGCGCCAGCTTGGTCCAGGTCTCCTGATCGACGTCGAGAAGCTCACCCCTGTCGAGGACACCCTCGTTCGTTGCCCAGGTCTGGAAAACCAGAGCACAGGCAGCGTGGAACTTTGCTTCGGCTTCGGCGAACGCTGCGTGGAACTGATCCGTGTCCACCACGGCGCCGGGGTTTCCGGTGCGTGTCCGGGCGTACGCGCGCATCTCGTCGAGAATGCGGCGCCCGACCCCGATAGCCCAGCCGGCGTGGCAGATGCCGGACATGTTTGCCAGGCCGAGTCGATAGATGGTGCCGCCGTTGAGATTGTCCTGAATCGTGGCCAGGTAGGTGTTCTCTTCGGGAACGAAGACATCGTCGATGACGTAGTCGATGCTTCCCGTGGCGCGAAGGCCCATGACGTCCCAGTTGTCGACCAGGGTGGCCTGCTCCTTGGGAAGATTGAAGATGCGAGGCTCACCGGTCTGCTCGACAACTGCAGCGGTGTGGATGTGGGTGGCCTGATGCATCCCGGAGGCGAACTGCCACGAACCGGAGAGCCGGTAGCCACCTTCGACTTTGACGGCCTTCCCCATACGACTTCCCTGACCGGCGAACAATGCGAACTCGCCGTTCTCCGGGAAATACCGGCGTGCAGCGTCGGCATCGATCCAGCCGGCCAGCGTCCCGGTTTCCATCTGCACGGCCATTACCGACCAACCGGTGGAGGCGTCCGCATAGGACAGTCTGGCGATCGTTTCCAACAGCTGACGAGGGGAGAACTCGTAACCCCCCAGGTCGGAGGGAACGCCGATCTTGTACACCCCCCCGTTACGCAGTGCGTGCTCGACCTCCGGGACGAGCCGGCCTGCAGTCTCATTGGCCTCGGCGCTGTCCCGCAGCAGCGGGGAGATCTGATCGATCCGTTCCATGAGCGCGTCGAATTCGCCACTGATGTGCAGTCGTGACGAGTCGGCCGCTCGTGTCACGGTGGGGTCGGCGTCGACGGCGGTACGTGAAGTCATGGCTCGATCTCCTTTGAATCGAAGGGGGCTGTTTGAGATGCAATTCACACGATAGGAAAGACGGAATCAGTTCGATGCCGGGAGAGCGCACGACCCTCTCGTGTCCGTGCACAGAGATCCGTGGACGGATTGCCGTCATGTATGTGGCCCAAAGACCTTGGTGAACAGCCTATTACGTGACGATGGCTTCCGCTGGCCACACCTGGTCGCGGGGCTTGTCGCTCACAGGTCCAGCACAAGGCGTGTGCATGCCGCGCGCGACACACAGATCATCATGAGCTCGCCTTCCCGACGTTCCGATGCGGTCAACACGGAGTCACGGTGGTCGATCTCCCCCTCAAGGACCCCGGTTTCGCAGGTACCACACGTACCTTCTTCGCATGACGCGTCGGCGGGATAGCCCTTCTGCCGAAGGACGTCGAGTATCGATTCCCCCGGTGCGACAGCGAGCACCTCGCCGGTCGATTCGATCTTCACCTCGAACGGTTCATCCGTTTGTTGATCCTGGAGTTCGGGCGCTCGGAACCGTTCGATGCGGAGCCGGTCGAGACCGCTGGGGATGCACAACCTTTCGACGGCATCGAGGAGCGGTTCGGGGCCACAGCAGTACACGAGCGTGTGTTCGTCGAGTCCGGCGTGTTCGCCGAGTGCGGACTCGAGATCGATGTCACCGTGTGTGTCCCGCGGGTGAAGAGTCACGCGCGCTTCGTGCTCGGAGAGAAGCTGGTCGGCGAACGCCATGCATTGCCGCTGCCGCCCTCCGTACACCAGGTGCCACTGCGCGCCGGAGCTCGATGCCGTCGAGAGCATCGGGAGCAATGGGGTGATGCCGATGCCGCCGGCGATGAAGAGGTAACGGGCGGCCGGTTCGAGTCGGAAGTGGTTGCGAGGACCTCGCACGCGTACTCGGCTGCCGCGCATGAGATGGTCGTGGACGAACTTCGAACCACCCCGTCCGGCTTCTTCCCGAAGAATCGCGACCTTCCACGAGCTCTGATCACCCGGGTCTCCACACAACGAGTACTGCCGGGTGAGGCCCTCGGTCAACTCGAGTTCGATATGCGCCCCCGGCTCCCAGGGAGGGAGGGCTTCGCCGTCTTCCCGCTGCAGTGTCAAGGTGATCACTCCGAGAGCTGCGGATTCTCATTCGCAAACCATCATGTCGAGATCCACGCTCAAACCGGGTGATTCCACCGATTCCATCTTCTGTGTTCCGTGCATTGCTCGTTCCGTTTCTCGGCATGGAGGTCGAGGTCGCCCTCGAGGAGAGTTCTATGCGTCAGTCACGAATGCAGAGTGATCGACATGGACTCGATGCCGCGCAGGATGTTGTTCAACCGCCAGACGGGCTCGGAGACCTCGAAACTCTCGACTCGATCTGCCAGTGCCGTGAAGAGGACCCGTGCTTCGAGCTTGGCCAGTCCCTGCCCTACGCAGCGGTGAATTCCGCTGCCGAAGCCGAAATGACCGGAGGTGTCCCGGGTGATGTCGAAGGTGTCGGGTGCTTCCCACCGGCGTTCGTCGCGGTTACCCGATGCGTAGCTGATGAAAACGCGGTCCCCCTTGCGCACGGTGGTTCCGCTGACGTCGACATCCTCGGTGACCAGTCGGGAGAAGCCGCGAGCAGGCGCCTCGAAACGCACCGATTCATCGACGATGTTGTCGATCAGCGAGCGGTCCTCACGCACCTTCCTCCACTGATCGGGGTTCTGTCCGAACTGCCACACCGCGGTGGAGAGAGAGTTGATCGTGGTGTCCATGGACGGCGCCAGGAAGTCGACCAGCAGGGAGGGCAACCCTTCTTCGGGAATTGAATTCTCGCGTGCCTTGGCCAACATGTCCGACCACCAGCCGTCCGAGTTCATTCCTCCCTCGTGCGTCAACCGGGTCACGTACGCGAGCAGATCCTGCAGAACTGCGAAACCTGCCTCGGCGCGGGCGTTGAGCGGGCCGGCCGTCTCGAAACTTCCTGCAGCCCAAGACAGTAGCTTGTCTCGATCATCTGGCGGGCAACCGAGCAGATCCGGGACGACCGAGAGAGGGAACCGGGTCGAGAAGTCGGCGACGGCGTCGAATGTCTTCTTCTGGACGAGTTCGTCGACCAGTTCGTTCGCGAGGCGCTGGAGTTCCGGTTCGAGGTCGCGGAGGGACCGCGGTGTCAGGCGGGCGCCCAGAACTCTGCGGAGAACGGGGTGAGTCGGTGGCTCCGAGACCAGGACACCTCCCTGGACGGAGTTCGCCAGGTCGTTGAGGTTGATCCCGTGCGCGGACGAGAACACCGCGTGATCCTGAAGGGCATTGTGGACGTCGGCCCATCGGGTGATTGCCCAGCAATCATGGCGCCTCATCCAGACGGCGCCGCCCATATCCCGCAGCCGGCGGTAGGCATCGTGGGGGTCGAGGATGACCTCGTCCGAGAACAGGTCGATATCGCTTTCGTCGATCGTCCGAGCGGTCACGGTGGTCCCTTTCGCATCAAGCTCAGTTGGGTCGAGACCGAACGTTAGACGTGATGTGGATCACCTTGTCTCGTCTGAGTGCACGCCGGTGTCGTATCCGTGCACAGGTTCACGGGCTCGCGTCGAACGTGACAGTGCATCGCCGGCCTTGACGGCCGAGTGACGGCCGAGTGACGGGCGCGACATGCCGAGCGGGTGTGTGTATGTGGTTGCGCCACTGTCCCGTCCGGCGGTATCGGTGATTCGATACGGCTGATTGCGTGTGGGCACAATGAATCCCGACAGGAGATGCGGGCACCTCTGCGTTCCGAGCGTGGACTCGCAGCATCAGCGGGCTCGGGGCTCGCTGCCGATCGGCAGTCCCCTACTTCATCGGGAGCGAGATCGCGTCCGGTACAGCCGGCGTGTGCGTGTCCCTGAAGTCCCTTGGGGACAGTCCTGTGTCGAGCTTGAAGAGGTGCCCGAAGTGGGAACTCGAAGGGAAGCCCCATTTACGAGCGATTGCGGAGATCGACAAGTGCTTCAGCCGAGGATCCGCCAAGTCGGCCTTGCAGTTCTCCAGACGTCGCTCGCGAACCCAGGTGGACATGCTGACATCTGTTGCCTGGAACAGGTAGTGCAGTTGGCGAACGGAGATGTAGTGGGCGGCTGCTACTTCTTTGGGATTCAGATCGGCATCGCTGAGATGAGCATCGATGTAGTCCTTGATCTGGGCGATGCCGCCGTCCCTTGGATGGCAAGAAGCGTGAAGCAGTGGGTCGACGGACGAGAGCATCGCTTCGACCAGGTCCAAGACTCCGCGGACCATCTTGTACTGGTTGGAAGGCTCGATCGTGTCGATCTTGTTGTTCAGGGTGAGCAACATCGAACACACGGCGGATGCGACACCCTGGTCTGCTCGGACCGTTCGGGCCGTCAGGTTTGCCAGGTTCTCTCGTGGGTAGTTCAGCAGCTGATTGGGGAATTTCACCCCCACGCCACGGAAGTTGTCGCTGGCCTCCACCGTGACCGGTTGACCGGAATCGATGAAGCAGAGCTGTCCGGGTTCCAGGATGCCCGTCCGTCCGCCCTGGGTGACTCGAAACTCGCCGGACACCTGCAGGACCGCAAGATAACTCGAGTGATCGGTCGAGTTGACCCTTGCGCGATTGCGATAGGCCGCGTGCTCGTCGCTACAGACGACTTCGGTGAACTCGATTCCGGCGAACGATCGTGACGTGACCGTTGCTGCAAACGATTCCGGCCGGGAGATCTCGACTTCGCAGTCGAACAACGATGTCGACAGCGCTTGTCCCCAAGTGTCGGAATCCAGGGCGCCTCGCTGGTGCTCGCTGCGGCGTGACGCCAGGGCGTCAGGTGACGATCCGACCCGGACGGACATACGAGCGCCAACCTTCCCGACGTAGCGACACGACACAGGGCGTGTGACATGCACCACAAGTTGTACCTGGAGTGGTCGGCGCGCGCAACAAAATTTCAAAATTATGGTCAACAGTCGTAATTTGTGCCGCACCCGCTAGTATGCCGATGTGCCCACCGTGAAACGGACTCGAGCCGAGATGCTCTTCGAGGCGATCCGCAACGAGGTGCTCTCGGCTCGCATTCCCCCCGGGACGAAGTTGAAGCTCGCCGACTTCGGCGAGCGTTTCGATGTGAGTCTGGCGCTCGTGCGCGAAGTCATGGGTCGGCTGGCTGAGCAAGGTCTGCTTCAGGCCAATCCGCAACGCGGATTCAGCATGCTCCCGCTTTCGGTCGACGACCTACTCGAGCTCACTCATGCACGCGTCATGATCGAGACCGCAACCTTGCGGGAGTCCATCGCTCGAGGCGACTTGACGTGGGAGGCGGCTCTGGTGGCTGCGCATCACCAGTTGGCGGGTACGGAGATGTACGTGGGTGACACAATCAGCCCGGACTTCGAGTCGGCGCACCGCACGTTCCATGCCGCGTTGCTCGCGGGAAGCGGTAACTCTCACCTCGAATCGATCGCGCAGTCCCTGCGCGATCGTACTGAGCTGTACCGGTACTGGTCTCAATTCCTAGGGAACGGGAACACTCGGGACGTCGCGTGTGAGCACCGCCGCATCGCCGAACTGACCATCGCCCGGAAGGCCGACGAGGCGTCGGATGCGCTGGAACAGCACATCCGCAGTACGACGGACATACTCGTCGAATATGCAGGTGGGCGCGAGTCCAGGTCCGCATCTGTGGCGACTGCTCACACGTCCAGGTAGACCTGTCTGGACAGAAGTAGCGGGGCCGACACTTCAATCACAGGCCACTAGAGGGTGGGGGAAGGTGGGAGGCGAGCGCCCGGAGCTGTTCTCGCCGGTAAGTGCGGGAGATGGCCGACCGGCCCTCGACCAGGTCGAAGCCGTGGTAGGCGCCGGGGACCACGTGCAGCGTGCATGGCACTCCGGCGTCGTTCAGGCGCGCGGCGTAGGCGACGTCCTCGTCGTGGAACAGGTCGTGCGTGCCGACCCCGATCCAGGCCGGGGGCAGTCCGACGAGGTTCTCGTGCCGGGCGGGAGCGGCCAGTGGTGGCACCTCACCGCCTGCGGCCGGACCCAGGTAGGAGTGCCAGCCGTAGCGGTTGCTGGCGGTACTCCACACGCGCAGTAGCCGTCCGTCGACGTCTGTTCGCTCCGTGGTCCGGTCGTCGAGCATCGGGTAGGACAGCAGTTGGAACGCCGGTTCGATCTCGCCGCGGTCCCGGGCCAGCAGTGCCAGCGCCGCGGCCAGGCCGCCGCCGGCGCTCTCGCCGGCGATCGCGATCCGGGTGGCGTCGACGTCCGGCCGGTCGGCGAGCCAACGCAACCCGGCGTAGCAGTCCTCCAGCGGAGCCGGAAACGGATGCTGCGGCGCCAGTCGGTACTCCACCGACGCAGCAACCGCTCCCAGGTGTTTGGAAACCCTGCGGCACAGGTGATCACCCATCGCCGCGCTGCCGATCAGGTAGCCACCGCCGTGGATGAACAGCAGGCCCGGCGCCGGTCGTGGCACCGACTTCGGCCGGAACACCCGGACGGTGACGTTCGCGTCGACGTGGACGACCTCACCGCCGCGCGGAGGTACGACCCCGGCCCGCTGGGTGAGCCACCGCATCGGGCCGGCGGTGCGCGGGGTGACCACGGTGCGCGGCAGGAACCGCGCGAACCGCAGCGCGGGATCGAAAGCGTTCTCGGACATCGGCCCCCGTCCTTCCGTCCCGAGCGCTCGAGACGATCGGAATGGTAGAGGACGGGCGGACTCTCCGGGAGGCTCCCGGCTGCTAGGGCAGCATCGAACCCGTCGCGTTGAACCGCTCGTGGAACGCGAACGCCTCGCCAAGCAGGTGCGGGGTGTGCCCGACGCCGGGCTGCGCCTGCGCCCGCGCGAGGTAGTCGTGCAGCGCCGGACGGAAGCTCGGGTGGGCGCAGTGGTCGATGATCACCTGCGCGCGCTTGCGGGGGGACAGGCCCCGCAGATCCGCCAGGCCCTGCTCGGTGACGAGAACCTGGACGTCGTGCTCGGTGTGGTCGACGTGCGGGACCATCGGCACGATCGAGGAGATCGCGCCGCCCTTCGCGGTGGACGGGCTCAGGAACAGCGACATGTAGCCGTTGCGGGCGAAGTCGCCGGACCCGCCGATGCCGTTCATGATCTTCGTGCCCATCACGTGGGTTGAGTTCACGTTGCCGTAGATGTCGGCCTCGAGCATCCCGTTCATCGCGATGATCCCGAGCCGGCGCACCACCTCGGGATGGTTGCTGATCTCCTGCGGGCGCAGCGTGATGTGCTTGCGGTAGAAGTCGATGTTGTCGGTCAGCTCCGCCAGACCCTTCGCGGACAGCGCCAGCGAGGTCGCGGACGCGTGCGCCACCGCGCCGTCCTTGATCAGCCGCAGCATCGAGTCCTGGATGACCTCCGAGTAGCAGGTCAGGTTCTTGTATCCGCCGCGGTCGAGGCCGCCGAGAACCGCGTTCGCCACGTTGCCGATGCCGGCCTGCAAAGGCAGCAGCGTGTCGGCGGGCAGCCGGCCCGCCTTGACCTCGTGGGCGAAGAAGTCGAGGACGTGCCCGGCGATCGCGAGGCTCACGTCGTCGGGCTCGGTCAGTTCACTGGCGCTGTCGGGCACGTTCGTCTCGACCACCGCGACCACCTTCGCCGGATCCACCCGGAAGGTCGGCTGCCCGATCCGGTCCTCGACGTGGGTGAGCTCCAACGGCTTGCGGTGCGGGGGCAGGGCGGTGCCGTAGTAGACGTCGTGCATGCCCTCCATCGCCTCCGGCACCCACGAGTTCACCTCGAGGATGATCCGGTCGGCGACGTCGAGCCAGGTCTTGTTGTTGCCGATCGACGCGGACGGGATCAGCTCACCGGACTCGGTGATGCCGGAAACCTCGACGACCGCCACGTCGACGTTGCCGTAGTAGCCCTCCCACACCTGCTGGGCGACGTGCGAGAGGTGGATGTCGACGTAGTCCATCCGGCCTTCGTTGATCTTGCGGCGGGCGGTCGGCTCCGACTGGTACGGCATCCGCAGCGCGATGCCGTCGATCTCGGCGAGCTCTCGCTCGGTCGCGGAGGACACCGACGCGCCCGTGAGCAGGTTGATGGTGAAGTTCGAGCCCTCGCCGCGTACGGCGTGGATCCGCTCGGCCAGCGCGGGAATGACGACCTTCGGGGTGCCGGCAGAGGCGAAACCGCTGATCGCGACGGTGTCACCCGGATGAATCTGCTGCACCGCGGCTGCCGCCGAAGTCACTTTTTGGGCGAAGGTGGAGTTGTGGATCCTGCTCACGCTCTGCTCGTTCCCGCTTGGTTGGTGACGCACTAGCAGAACTGAATGTTATCGGCATGTCGATAGTCCACTGAGTGGTGGCCCACCTCACGTCGGCGCGGACGGTCAGGCACAATGCCGACGACAGCGGGCGTCGAACCCGGATGCGAAGGCGCGGAGGTGTCGGATGGACGGGCGGAACGATCCGCTGGGTGACCTGGGTGTTTTCGCTGGAACGTGGGTCGGCGGCGGTGACGGTCACTACCCGACCATCGACGACTTCTCCTACGAGGAGGAGATCGAGTTCACGGCGACGCCGGGCAAGCCGTTCCTCGCGTACCGGTCCCGGACCTGGGCACACGACCGCGAGCGGTCTGATCAGTCCCGCCGGGGCCGACCGATGCACACCGAGAACGGCTATCTGCGGCTCGCCGACGGGGCCGTCGAGCTGCTGGTCAGCCAGCCGACCGGCTTCGTCGAGATCCAGCGCGGCGAGCTGACCGGCGGGGTGCTTGACCTGACGCCCGTCTCCCTCGCCGCGTCGCCCGACGCCAAACCCGTGCACGAGATCCGTCGCCGGATCGTCGTCGCCGGCGACGTCCTGTCCTACGACCTGTGGATGGCGCACGCCGACACCCCGCTCACCCACCACCTGAAGGCGGAACTCACCCGGGCGTGACGCCGGCGCCCCGCTCGGCCGACCCCGGGACCACCGCGCGGATGGGATGATCCGGCGAACCGCCCGCTGGATGGGACGACCCCCGTGCCTGCCGCGGGCTGCGCACCTAGCGTGACGAGGGCGGACCCGGCGATCCCGCCACCCGCTGCACACACAGCCGCTACCTTCGACCGTCGGCTGTGAACGGTCCGTCCGCCGAGGCGCGCGGATTCGAGTGCGTCACCTGCATCGCGAAGGGAACACCATGGGTACCTACGTCCTCACGGGCAGCGCATCGGGGATCGGCGCGGCCACCAAGGCCCGGCTCGAGTCCGATGGTCATCGGGTGATCGGGGTCGACGTCCGGTCGGCCGAGGTCACCGTCGACCTCCGCACCGCCGCAGGCCGGGCCGAGGCGATCGAGCAGGTCACGAGCCTCGCCGGCAGCTCGATCGACGGCTTCGTCCCGTTCGCCGGGCTCGCTGCGGCCGCCGGTCGACCCGCCGCCGACCTCATCTCCGTCAATTACTTCGGCGCGATCGAGTTGCTCGAGGGGTTGCGCCCGCTGCTTGCCGCGGCGGCGCGGCCGTCCGTGGTGCTGATCAGCTCGAACTCGACGACCAGCCAGCCCGGATGGCCGGTCGAACTGGCCGACGCCTGCCTGGCCGGTGACGAGGCGAAGGCCGTGGAGATCGCGGACGGGTTCGGCGAGCTCGCCGGACTGCAGACCTACCCGGCGACCAAGGCGGCGCTCGCCTGGTACGCGCGGACGAAGTCGGCCGAGTACATGGCCGACGGGATCCGACTCAACGCCGTCGCCCCCGGCTTCGTCGACACCCCGATGACGCAGGCCGGGCTGCAGGACCCGGGGATCGGGCCCGCCATGGAGCAGTTCCTCGCGACCATCCCCGCCGGGCGCGGCGGCACCCCGGAAGAGGTCGCGGCACTGGTGGCGTTCCTGCTCGGGCCCGAGTCGACCTACTTCGTCGGTTCGGTGGTGTTCGTCGACGGCGGCACCGATGCTGCCTTCCGTGGCCGCGACTGGCCGAAGGCGTGGGAGATCGGCTAGAGCACGCACGCCCGGGGCCGGGTCACCTCGACGGCAGGTCGAACGTCAGCAGCGAGGGCTTCAGATAGTCCGCGGGGTCGACGAGCAGGCGCAGTTCGGGTG
This sequence comes from Rhodococcus sp. NPDC003348, assembly GCF_053589375.1. Classification (NCBI taxonomy): domain Bacteria; kingdom Bacillati; phylum Actinomycetota; class Actinomycetes; order Mycobacteriales; family Nocardiaceae; genus Rhodococcus; species Rhodococcus sp. NPDC003348. Next base: position 121,016 of record NZ_JBSFRT010000007.1, on the reverse strand, counting down.
GATTCGGCAGGCTCTCCAACGCTTGCCGCAGCCGTGGTTCGTAGGCGGCGGCCGGTGCGGAGACCGGTGCGAGCCAGTTGTCGTGGTGGGTGGGGACGAAGATGGACGGTCGCAGTGCCCGGATGTAGTCGAGTGGGTCGCTGAGCCCGTTCGTGTACTGGTTGTAGCCCTGGATCGAGCCGATCTGCACCGAGGACGCGGGCAGCTCGCGCAGGATGTCGAGGACGTGCGGTGCATCGGTGAGGATCGGACCGGAACTGTCGTGCCAGGTGAGCACGAAGTCACCGATTTCGAACTGGTACAGCAACGATCCGCCCTCGGCGTCGCCCAGGTGCGCGCCCAGGTGCTCGATGTCGTGGAGGGTCGGCGGATGCTCGAGGGTCGGGCTGAAGTCGGGCGCGAGGACGAGCGGTGCCTGCTCACCCCGCTGCGGCCGCAGCGCGGAGTGCAGGTGCCGGACGGCGCGGACGGTGACGCCGGGCAGCGCGAACTCGGCCCGATCCGAGTTCAGGGGATGGGTCCGAAGCGTCGACGCGGCCTGGTGTCCGATCTGGCGGCAGTGCTCCTCGGTTCCGACAACGGTTGCCCCGCACAGGGATGCGATCTCGGCCGCGTCCGCGGCATGGTCGAAGTGTCCGTGCCCGACAAGGATGTGGCTCGGCATCAACGCGGCCAGCTCGGTGGGGCTGGTCGGCACATACGTCGAGAATTCGCCCCTGGGCACCCAGGCGTCGAGCAAGACGACGTTGCCTGCGATGGCCATCGCGAAACTCGTGACACCGAACCACGAGAGGATGGCCTTGGACGGATCCACCTCGCCGGTGCCGGCATCGACATTCGCGGTGCCGAAGAACCGCTGACGTGCGGCGACGGTCGGGCTCGCACCCGCAGGCACCGAAGCCGACGCGTTCGGCGCCACCAGGGCGGACACCGCGGCAGCGGCGGCCCCCACCACGAAGGTCCGGCGGCTGACTGGGGTCGATGACATCGTCGCAGTCTATGGTGGCGGCCCTCGCGCGATGGGCACCGAATCGGGATCGGACCGCCGCGATGAGTTTTCGTGACCGTGTCGGTCTGTACTTCCGACAGCCACACCCCGAGGATGGAAATCAGTCCTCCACACGAAACGGAGCCCCCGATGTCCCGTATGCTCTTCCCCAATCTGCCGGTCGGTGACGTCTCTGCGACGCGGAAGTTCTTCGACGGCCTCGGCTTCGAGTTCAACGAGCAGTTCTGCGACGAACAGACCGCGTGCATGGTGATCAACGACCAGACGATGGTGATGCTGCTGGAGGAGCCGCGGTTCCGTGACTTCATCGCCGACGACATCTGCGACACCGCGAAGGCCCGCGAGGTGCTGCTGTGCGTGTCCGCCGAGAGCCGCGACGAGGTGGACAGCCTCGTCGAGCGGGCCATCGCGGCAGGTGGTACCGCGTGGATGGAACCGCAGGACCACGGCTTCATGTACGGCCGGGCGTTCCGCGACCTCGACGGGCACGTCTGGGAGGTCATGTGGATGGACCAGTCGGTTCCGCAGGGCTGAGCGCGTCCGACGACCCCGTCGGCGCCCACTTCGCCGCCACCGTCCGCACCATGACGGTGGCGCCCGGTGCGGCGCCGGCGGGGTTCGTGCGTTCCGGCTCGGAGCTGACGGTCGAGCGGTGTCTCGACCTGTTCGACGCGCAACTCACCAGCAGGCACCTCGATCTGGCCGCGCGACGGCTGCGCGCGGCCGGACGCGGCTTCTACACGATCGGCTCGGCCGGGCACGAGGGCAACGCGGCGGTCGCGGCCGCGCTGCGACCCACGGATCCGGCTCTGCTGCACTACCGTTCGGGGGCGTTCTTCCTGGAGCGGGCCCGGCAGGTCGGTGGCCGGGACCCGGTTCGGGACGTTCTGCTCGGTGTCGTCGCCGCCGCGGCCGACCCGATCGCCGGCGGCAGGCACAAGGTGTTCGGTCGTCACGACCTGTCGATCATCCCGCAAACCTCCACCATCGCTTCGCATCTGCCGCGGGCGGTCGGGCTGGCGTTCGCGATCGAGCGCGCGAACCGGCTGGGTATCGAGTCGGGGTGGCCCGCGGACGCGGTCACCGTCTGCAGCTTCGGGGACGCCTCCGCGAACCACTCGACCGCGGTCGGGGCGATCAACACCGCGGCGAACCTCGGGTACCGCGAGTTGCCGCTCGCGCTGCTGTTCGTCTGCGAGGACAACGGGTTGGGCATCAGTGTCCCCACCGCTCCCGGCTGGATCGCCGCCGCGTACTCCGGACGCGCCGGCCTCGAGTACTTCGCCGCCGACGGGTGCGACCTCGCCGACGCCTGGGACGTCGCCGCCCGCGCGTCGAATTGGGTACGGACACAACGACGACCGGCCTTCCTGCACCTGAGTGTCGTCCGGCTGCTGGGGCATGCGGGCTCGGATGTGGAGTCCGCGTACCGCACGCCCGCCGCGATCGCGGCGGACCTCGACCGGGATCCGCTGATCGCGACCGCACGGCTGCTCGTCGCCGCCGGCGCGCTGACGTCCGAGCAGGTGCTCGACCGGTACATGCGGGTGGGGGAGCGGGTGAAGGGCGCCGCACACGCCGTGACCTCCGCCGCGCCGCTGCGCACCAGGGCGGAGGTGACGGCACCGCTCTCCGCCCCGGCGCCCGCTGTGGTCGCCGGACACGTGCGGCACGTGCGTGAATCGGCCGACACGGCAACGGGATCGCGGGAACCGCTGACCGTCGCCCGCGCGTTGAACCGGGCACTGGCCGACGTGCTGGCCGCCGAGCCCGGCGCGATCGTGTTCGGCGAGGACGTCGGCCGCAAGGGCGGCGTGTACGGGGTGACACGAGGTCTCGCCGACCGGTTCGGCGCCGCCCGGGTGTTCGACACCCTCCTCGACGAGCAGGCCGTCCTCGGTCTCGCCGCCGGCGCCGGGCTCGCGGGCCTGCTGCCGATCCCGGAGATCCAGTACCTCGCCTACCTGCACAATGCGGAGGACCAGATCCGTGGCGAGGCAGCGACATTGGGCTTCTTCTCGGCGGGGCAGTACCGCAACCCGATGGTGGTGCGGGTGGCGGGCTACGGCTACCAGGAGGGCTTCGGCGGACACTTCCACAACGACGATGCGGTTGCGGTGCTGCGGGACGTGCCCGGAATCGTGGTCGCCTCCCCGGCCCGGCCCGACGACGCGGCGGCAATGCTGCACACCTGCGTCGCCGCCGCGCGCACCACCGGCGCCGTGTGCGTGTTCCTCGAACCGATCGCCCGCTACCACACCCGGGACCTACACGACCCCGGCGACGGCGGGTGGCTGGCCGGATATCCCGCGGTGGGGGAGCACGTGCCGATCGGCGCGGCCCGCTCCTATGGGGACGGGGCCGACCTGACCGTCGTCACCTTCGGCAACGGCCTGTACCTGAGCCTGCGGGCGGCCCGGCGACTCGAGCGCCGCGGGATCCGGGCCCGGGTGCTGGACCTGCGCTGGCTGGCCCCGCTGCCGGTGGGCGACCTGCTGCGCGAGGCGGCGGCGACGGGCCGGGTGCTCGTCGCGGACGAGACAAGGACATCCGGCGGGGTCTCCGAGGGCGTGCTGGCCGCACTCGTCGACGGCGGGTTCACCGGGGCGATGGCCCGCGTCGCCAGCGCCGACAGCTTCGTCCCGCTCGGCGACGCGGCCCGGTTGGTGCTGCTCTCGGAACACGAGATCGAGGCGGCCGCGATCGAGTTGGTGCGGCGATAGCCCGCCGGGGCCGACCGGTCCGTGGCAGGATCCACGCCATGTTGGACAGCCGACCAATTCCGCGTGTGGTGGCCCTGCTCGCCACGGTGACGGCGTGCGCGTTGTCCGTCCCCGCGGCGTCGGCGCAGTCGGCAGGCCCGGCCCCGGCGGCCGCACTCGTCGCCGGCGCCACCAGGGAACTGCCCGCCGACTTCTTCGGGCTCAACGGTGCCCGCATCATCTCCCCCGAGAACGCCGCACAGTGGCACGATCCGGTGTTCCGGCAGGCGCTCGCCGGTGTGGGCGCCGGCCTGATCCGCGTCCAGGGCGGCACGACCTCCCAGTGGATCGACTGGCGCACCGGGCTGTTCGACGAGCGGGACGGCAGCCAGTTCGCCGGCCGCAACGCCGGGCGCGCGCCGTTGCTGCTCACCGACTGGGCGGACATCGTGGCGCAGACCGGGGCCACCCCGATCTTCGACCTCAACGTGCTCACCTCCACCGTCGACGAGCAGATCGCGATGCTGCACGAGGCGCGTCGGCTCGGGATGACCGTGCGCTTCGTCGAACTCGGCAACGAACTGTGGGATCCCGGCCCGTACTACAAGCAGGTCTATCCCACCGGCGCCGACTACGCGCGGGCGATGAACGGGTGGATCACCGCGCTGCGGGGCGAGTTCCCCGACATCGAGATCGCGGTGTCGGGCGCGGACGACTCCTCCGCGGTCACCGCGATCCTCGGCGACCGGTTGCAGACCTGGAATGCCGGGCTGTACGCGAACATCCGCGGCGCCGACGCCGTCGCGATCCACCCGTACTGGGTGCCGGACCCCATCCAGGCGGACGTCGCCTCCACCGCGGCCGGCGGACTGGCCGCATGGGCCGCCTTCACCACCCGGGTGCTGCCCGCGGTGCCAGCCGAGATGGACGTGTGGATCACCGAGTACAACCAGATCAACCTTCCGCTCAGCGAGATCCCCGGATTCCCACAGGAACTGGTGCACGGCGTCCCTCAGACCTGGGCGGTCGGCCTCGGCGTCGCGGGCTTCGCGCTGGCGAGCATGCAGGAACCGCGGGTGACGATGTCCGTCGTGCACGCCGCCCTGGACGGGCTGCCCGCGGCCGCGAACCGGGCCGCGAACGGCAACGAGGAGATCCACGCCGTCCTCGCGGACGGGTCCGGCAACTCCGTCGAGTTCGGCCGCACCGCGATCCACGAGGCGCTGACCCCGATCCACGAACGGGCCCGTGGTGGCGGCCCGGTACGGGGCCTGCGGACCGAGTCCGTCCCGGAACCGACCGCCGTGCTCGCGTCGCCGGCCGGCGTCACACGGACCCCGGCAGTCGTCGGCACCGAGTTCGTCGGCGAGCGGCCGGGCGCGTTCCTGCTGAACCTGAGCGACCGGCCGGTGCCGGTGGCGCTGCCCGCGCCGCTCGCGACCGCAACCGCGGACACCGTCTCCGCGCCGCCACTGAGCAACCCGGCCTTCACGCCGTCCGACACCCTCACCCGCACCACTGCGGACGTCACCGGGGAGGCGGTACTGCCGCCGTACTCACTGACCGAACTGTCCGCGCGCTGAGACGGACTCAGCCCGCCGGCTGGGGACGCCGAACCATCGTGCGGGCGGCCGCCACCGGATCCCACACTCCCGGCCGGGTGACGGTGAGTGGATAGCAGGCGAACCCGAGCAGCGCCGCGGCCAGATGTCCGACGTCGGTGAACGTCTGATTCACGAATACCGGCACCGCGAAGAAGACCACCACCCCCAGGGCGTACGCATACCGCCACGGCGTCGCGATCCGGTAGGTGAGCACCCCCACCACACCGGCAAGGGCGTAGCTGACACCCACGTCGAGGGTGTTCACGGCCGAGACGGGCGCGTCACCGTGCCGGATCGCCCAGTACAGGACCCCCTCGCTGAGGTAGGTGGCGCCGACGTGCGCGATCACGCACACCGTCACCCAGCGCAGCGTCCCCAGCCAGCGTTCGGCCGGCACATGGAAGATGTTGTAGAGCAACAGGTAGGAGATCCACGGGCCGCCCGCGAGCCAGAAGGCGCTGGTCACCAGCACCCGCAGCGGGTCCTCTCGCAGGTGGTGCAGGTTCGTGGACCGGTCGCCGAGCACCTCCTGCAGCACATGCTCGGGCAGGTACCGCGCGACGACCGTCGTCACCAGCAGGATCGCCAGCCAGATGAACGTGCCCGGGGCGCGGCGGATGTACGCCCACACCGCGGACGCCGACTGACGGAGCCGATCCCGGACGGCCATGGTCTCCAGTGTGACCCCGACCCCGACCGTTCGTCAGTCCTCCGGGAGAGTGACCCCGAGTTCCTCGGCGCGCCGCGCCACCTCGTCGGGGAAGACGTTGCGGAACAGGTACAGGTCGCTGCCCATCACCCACCCTGGCGCCATCCGCGTCGCGTACCGCTCGAAATAGCCGAGTTGCTTGCCGAACAGGACCAGTTCCTCCGGGCTCGCGACACCCCACTGCTTGCCGATGCTCACCAGCGCCACGATCAGCGAACTCAGCTTCAGCTCACCGAGGTCGTTCGAGAAGACCGGCGCCAGAGCAGCCCCGACCTGGGCACCGATCTCCGCGTCGGTGGCATCGACGTCGGCGGTGTAACCGAGAGAACGGATCCCGCGGGCAACCCGTGAATAGTCGCCGTCGAGCAGGGTGGCGTGAAACATGTCCCGCAGGATCGCCCGCCACGTCTCCGGCAGCTCGCCGACGATGCCGAAGTCGAGCAACGCGATCCGGCCGTCGTCGAGGAGCCACAGGTTGCCCGCATGAACGTCGCCGTGGAACGGGCCGTGCAGCGTGATCGCCTCGATCCACGCCTTGACCCCGCGACGGATCAGGAGGCGCGTGTCGAGCCCGGTGGCCGCATCGTCGCCGCCGGCGGCGGATCCGGTGCCGGCACCGCCGGTGGTCGGCTCGATGCGGTCGAACGGAATCCCGTGCATCCGTTCCATGCAGATGACGTGCGGGCCGCAGTACGGCCAGTACACCTCGGGCGCCGTCACCCATTTGTTGTCGCCGAACGCCCACAGCGCGTCCCGGAACCGGGTCTGACGGTCCGCCTCGACGGCACTGTTGAGCTCGGTCATCGTCGCGTTGTGCAGGTCGCGGATGATCGCGGTCGCGTTCGCGATCCGGAAGAACTCGTGCAGCCGCTCGAGCTGCCGGGCACCCCAGTACGCGGTACGCAGGTCAAGCAGCATCCGGTGGTGGATGCCCGGGCGCTGCACCTTGATCACCGCCTCCCTGCCGTCCGGCAGGACGCAGGCGTGCACCTGGGCGACCGACGCGGCCGCCAGCGGTCGGTCGTCGAACTCCGCGAACAACTCGGTGACCGGGAGGCCGAGGTCCGCCTCGATCACCGAGCGGGCCACGGTCGCCGGCACCGGCGGCACGTCGTCGAGACAGCGCAGACACGCGTTCGCCAGGGGTGCCGGGAACATCCCCGACGACGAAGCCATCAGCTGCCCGAGCTTGACGAAGGTCGGCCCGAGGAACTCGAACCCGTTGACCACGCCCTCGGACGCCGCATCTGCCCACCCCATTCCGCGGCGGGTGAACGGCTTGGTCACGGTCGCGTACAGGGCGCAGGCGAGCAGCACGACCCCGACCACCAGCGCCCGCCACAGCTGCGCCGGACCGAACCGGTCCAACTCGGGCACGTGGACGGACAGTGCGTCCGCGGGCGGCCCCGACGAATACGGGCCGACCGGGTGGGGCAGGGGTTCGGTCACGTTCACCTCGCTTCGGGTCCAGCCCGACACACTAGGCGGGCGACACGCGTACGTCGATGCCTGTTCGGCGGTTGGGGTCCGGATCGGGCACCCTGACACCCGAGGAGGTGCCGATGTCGAAGCGGGTTTCGGTGGTCGCGGCGGTGTTCGCGGTGGTCGCGGCGGGCGGAATGGTCGGGGGCGGGTCCGTCGCGGGCGCGCAACCGGTGGTCGGGACGGGGCCGTGCGCGTCCGATCCGCCGGTCACGCACGAGTCGGTGATCCCGAAGAAGCTCGACATCCCGATCCCGTACCCGTGGGTCGAACCGGTGCCCTACCCGGCACCGGAGCCCGCCCCCGTGCGGATCGATCCGGAGCCGCTGCCCGCGGACCCGTGCCAGAACCCGTGCCCGGACCTGACCGACGTCCCGGATCCGCCGGGCGGCCTGTCCAGTGCGATCGGGTTGCCGGAGATCGGCCTCGACTTCAATCCGTTCATCTTCGGGATCCCGGTGCCCGGACCCGACCAAGGCCCGCAGCCCGAACCGCCGGCGGAGGTGCACCCGCCGACCGAGACCGCGCCGCGGGCACCGCAGCGCCCCGCCCCACAGGTGCGCAACGTCAGCATGGTCGCGAAGGTCACCGGCGCGAGCTCCACCAACCGCACCGACAAGCGCTGGCAGGTCAACGGCACCGACCTCGGAATCATGTGGGAGAGCGAACCCGGAAAGGTGGCCGTCGCGTTCGGGGACACCGTCGGCCGCGGCTTCCACCCGCCGGGCGGGCAGGGGGAGGACTGGCGCAGCAACGTCCTCGGGTTCAGCACCGACCGGGAGTTGTCCGACGGCCTGACCATCGACACCTTCGTGCAGGACAGCCGGTGCCACGCCGCGGAGGTGCTCAGCAGCCGCAAGAAGGACAACGTGGAGATCACCACGATCCCCACGTCCGGCTTCGCGATCGGCTCGCGCCAGTACATGAGCTACATGTCGATCCGCACCTGGAACAGCATCCCCGCCACCTGGTTCACCAACCACGGCGGCATCGCGTACTCCGATGACGGCGGCCAGACCTGGACCAAGGATCCGTATGCCCGGTGGGACAACATTTTCGGGGTGTCCCAGTTCCAGGTCGCGGCGATGGTGCCGCAGGGCGGGTACGTGTACATGTTCGGCACCCCCAACACCCGGCTCGGTGAGGTCGGCCTGGCCCGGGTGCCCGAGGACCAGGTGCTGAACAAGTCCGCCTACCAGTACTGGAGCAACGGGAACTGGACCGCGGTCGGGGGCCCGCACGCGGCGACCCCGATCATCCGTGGCACCGCCGGCGAACTGTCCGTCGACTACGACGACGCCCGCGGCGTCTGGCGCATCGGCTATCTCGACACGCTGCGTACGGGCATCACCATGCGTGAGTCCGACGCGCCTCAGGGCACCTGGTCCGAGCCCGTGCGGATGGTGGGCGTCGAGTCGTACCCCGAGTTGTACGGTGGGTTCATTCATCCGTGGTCGACCGCCGAGGACCTGTACTTCACGATCTCGACGTGGTCCGACTACAACGTCTACCTGATGCGCGCAGAGCTGGACTGACTCGGCGCCCCGACCCGAGGAGTACCGCCGTGCAGCAGTGGCCTGCGGACTGGCCGCGTCCCGCGAAGGACATCGCTACCGGCACTTCCGACGCCGCCGCCGCGGCGACGGCCGGTGACGCCGCGGCGTACGTCGACGCCGTCGACCGGCTGCTCACCGCGGATCCCGATCAGGTGCGGTCGGTCCATTCGGCGATGGTCCGGGAGTTGCTCGAGGACACTCACGCCGACGGGTTGACGGGCGAGGCGGTGCAGGACGTGCTCGAACGCTGCGCCCGCGCCGCCGCGGTGTGGCTGCCGACCCTCGACGTCAGCGCGCTCGCGGTCGTGCTCACCGGATCGCTCGGCCTCACCGACTACGACGAGGACACAGTCCGCGTCGGCTGGCCCGTCGTCCTGCGGCACGCGCTGCTGGTGATCGCGGACCTGCTCGCCGTCGCGCAGGCGCCGGTGGACGGTTACCTGCGCCGCGCGATCGGGGAGATCGCCCGTGCCGAGACCGTCGAAATGCCCTGAGAAGCGAACTGTCTCGGCTGCCGGATGGGCCGAACCTAGGCGCGGTGTCGTTCCCTGGCGCGGCGTCGGTCACTGCTCGAGAACCATGCGGCTGCGCCCAGCACAGGAAACGCGATGACGAGTGTGGAACTTCCGCGGTTGGATGGTTGGTCTCGGCGGTGGCTTGGAACTAATTCCTCCTTATCGTCGGGCGTGCGATCGCAGGGTTCCTTGTACCGGTGTTGTTCCTGAGCACCCGCTGATTCGCGACGTTGGATCCTGGTCGCGGTCAGCTTCGGCCCGGCCTGGAGCTGGGCCAGCAGTTCCACGCTCGGATTCCTGGTCGGTGGCCTGGCGTTGCTCGTCGGTTGGTACATCTCCGCGCGCGCGGTGCGTGAGCCGCTGGTGGATCTCGACGTCCTCAAGGTACGGGGTGTGTACCTGACGACGCTCGGCGCCGGCCTCGCCTACGGCACCACCGGTCTCTTCACGATCCTGCTTCCGAAGCTGGTGATGACTCCCGCAGTGCTGGGCCTCGACTGCGGGTTCGGTGTCAGCCCTGAGGGATTCGCGATGTTCCAAGCCTCGCTCAGCGCAATGATCGTACATTCGCGCTGCCTCGCCGCGTCAAGCAGGTGGAAGTTCCGGCGGCGCTGTCGAGAGGATCGACGACGCTGTCCTCGTATCCGAGACCGGGGGTGGCTGCCCGACGAGAAGCAGACGCGGACAAACGATACCGTGAACCGAATCATGTTCAAGGGCACTCTCACTCGCGCGATCAGCAAACGTCCTCGGCGGACGATGGCTGATCAGCTACCGCGAACTGACCCGACTGCGTGAGGTCACGGCGCCGTCGTTCCACGAGTCCCGGTAGCCGCTGTGAACACGCTGTTCGCGAATCGGCACACTGAGCGGCACGGTTCTCCGCTGTCGGGCACTCATGCAGTCATGGTTGTGTGAAACGCAAAGATGCTCTGTACCAGAATCTTTCAAAGCTTGTCCGGGAATCGTGGGCGCTGGGTACGCTGGCGCCGCGCGCATTCGGGGTAGCGAAGAATCGCCGACCGGGGCGTTGCGACAGCCTTCCTCTCGAATGGAGTTTGCGTATGTCTGTTTCCACGATGCGGCGGTGTGCCTCCGTGGTGCTGGCTTTGGCGATGGTGGCCGGAGGTGTCGCGGTCGGGTCCGGGGCTGCGAGTGCAGCAGAGGCCACCGGGTTTTCGGACCGCTACCCCCGCTTCGAGAACGTCTTGGTCTCCAGGTCAGCGCCGAGCCGAACGCTCACCCCCAACAGTGTTATGGGTGAGGATTCGCCTTACGTCTATGCGGGTCAGGAGTTGAAGATCAGCACCTGGTTCACCATTGTGACTCCAGATGTCACGTACCCCGGGGACCGTCATGAGGAACGGGTGATCACCCGCATCACCGATCACGTGTATGCCGGCCTCGAGTACGTTCCGGGGACCGCAACGGTCGCGGTGGTTCGGGGTGGAGGCACGGGCGCGGTCCGGACGGTTCAGGACGTCGTGCCCGAGCTCGGGGACGGGACGGTCTCGGTGACTGCGCCTGAGGGTGGCTGGCACGTCTACACCAGCAAGAATGGGGCCTCCTACAGTTCCCAGGGGGTGTCCTTCACCGCGACGTACCGGGTGCCGGACAACGTCCCGGACGGTACCCGCTACCCGACCGGCATCACGTTCGGGGTGGACGGACACGGAGGCAGTGTGGGGTGGCCGGACCTCGATTGGGACGTCGTCGTCGGGCCTCCGCCGGTCGACACACCCCCGGACTTCTGGGGTAGCAGCGGCAGCAGCGGCGGGAAGGGCTACCCGCAGGGCAACCTGGAGTAGGTCGGCCCGTGGCCCGAGGCCCTGTGCGTGATCATTACTCTTACCAGGGTGAGATCACGCACAGGGTGTAAGCCGTGCAGCATGTTGGCGCCGGCCGGCGGTCATCGCCTCGATCGATGATTCGGTGGCGTCGGCGCCGAAGCCGAGCGCCCAGTGGCGCTGGCCGTCGTGTTCGCACAGCAGGAAGGTCGCGGTGCGGTCCGCGGCGATGTGCAGCTGGTGGAACGAGAGGATCTCCATCTGGAACCGGGCGATCGCGGTGCCATGACTACGAGATGGCCTGCTTCACGAGCGCGTGCAGCCTCTCCTCCACCGCATCGGTCACGGCGACGACGGCGAACGACGTCGGCCACATGTCGCCGTCGTCGAGGTTGGCCTTCTCGTCGAAGTTGACCGTCGGATACCGCGTGTCGAACTTGGACTTGGGCTGCACGAACATGACCACCTTGTCGTCGGCGTCCGCATAGGCCGGGAACCCGTAGAACGTCTTCGGCCGCAGTGCGGGAGCTTCCTCGGCGACGATCCGATGGAACGCCGTCGCGACCTCGCGGTCGATCCCCGCGAGCGCGTCGATCGCGTCGACGCATGCCTCGAGTTCGCGGGCCTGCTTCGCGGCACCCTTGAGGCCCTTCGTCGAGCGCAACTCGTCGGCACGCTGCTTCATCGCGGCCTTCTCGTCGGAGGAGAATCCCGAACCTTCACTGGTTGTGTTCATGACAATCACGCTACGTCGGGACGGCGCCGCCCGCTTCTCGAATCCTGATCGGTTCGTGGGGCGCAAGCGCAAGTTCCCTGATGTCACATTGGATCACCTGAGGTGACCCAATGTGACATCAGGGAACCAGGGAACGGCGGGCAGAGTGGGCAGCGTCAACCGCCGTGCACGGAGACGGCCTCCGGGTCCTCCTCGATCGGCCCGGTGAACTGGCTGACGTACAGGTCGCGGTAGGCGCCGCGGGCGGCGAGCAGTTCGTCGTGGGTGCCCTGCTCGACGATGTGGCCGTCCTCCATGACGACGATGACGTCGGCATCGCGGATCGTCGAAAGTCGGTGCGCGATAACGAAACTCGTCCGGTCGGTGCGCAGGTTCGCCATCGCCTTCTGGATGAGCAGTTCGGTTCGGGTGTCGACGGAGCTCGTCGCCTCGTCGAGGATGAGGACGACGGGCTTGGCGAGGAAGGCGCGGGCGATCGTGATGAGCTGTCGCTCACCGGCGCTCACTCCGCCACCCTCGTCGTCGAGGACGGTGTCGTACCCCTCGGGCAGGGTGCGCACGAAATGCTCGACGTGGCTGAGCTCCGCGGCCTCCATTACCTCCTCGCGAGTGGCGGACGGGTCGCCGTAGGCGATGTTCTCGTAGATGGTGCCGCCGAACAGCCACGAATCCTGCAACACCATGCCGGTACGTTCGCGCAGGTCGTCGCGGGTCATCTCCTGTGAGTCGACGCCGTCGACGCGGATCGTCCCGGTGTCGACGTCGTAGAACCGCATGATGAGATTCACCAGTGTCGTCTTGCCCGCACCGGTCGGTCCGACGATGGCGACCATGTGTCCGGGTTCGGCCACCAGCGTGAGGTTCTCGATGAGCGGCTTCTCGGGTACGTACCGGAACGAGACGTCCTCGAATTCGATGCGCCCGCAGTTGGTCTGCGGTGTCAGCGGCTGCGTCGGGTCGGGTGTCTGTTCTTCGGCGTCGAGGATGTCGAAGATCCGTTCCGCCGACGCCACGCCGCTCTGCAGGAGGTTGAACATGGCGCCGATCTGCGCGAGTGGCTGGGTGAACTGACGCGAGTACTGGATGAATGCCTGCACCGACCCGAGGCTGAGCGAGCCGGATGCGACCTGCAGTCCGCCGACGACGGCGACCGCCACGTAGTTCAGGTTGCCGAGGAACATGATCGCGGGCTGCACCAGACCCGAGATGAACTGGGCCCGCCAACTCGACTGGTAGAGCTTGTCGTTGCGTTCGTCGAACTCGTCCTCGACCTCACGCTGGCGGCCGAACGCCTGCAGGAGTTCGTGTCCCGTGAAGGCCTCCTCGACCTGTGCATTGAGCTTGCCGGTCGACGACCACTGCGCGGAGAAGTGCGGTTTGGACCTGCGCGCGATCAGCATCGTCGCGACGAGGGCCAGCGGGATCGTCACCAGCGAGATGAGCGCCAGCAGCGGCGAGATCGAGAACATCATCACGAGGATCGCGATGACGGTGAGCACAGAGTTCAGCAGCTGGGAAATGGTCTGCTGCAGGCTCTGCGAGAGGTTGTCGAGGTCGTTGGTGACGCGGCTGAGGAGGTCTCCGCGGGGGATCGTGTCGTAGTACCGCAGGGGGAGCCGGTGCAGCTTCGCCTCCACATCGGCGCGCAGTCGCCGAATCGTTCCGACGACGACGATGTTGAGGAGGTAGGCGCCGATCCACGACAACAGTGCCGACCCCACGTACAGGGCGAGGACGATCAGCAGGACCCGACCGACGGCGGTGAAGTCGACCCCGACACCGGGGATCACGTCCATCGAACTCACCATGTCCGCGTACGTGTCCTGGCCCTGTGTGCGGAGCCCCGCGACCGCCTGGTCCTTCGTGACGCCCGCCGGAAGGGTCTGTCCGATGACGCCGTCGAAGATGAGGTCGGTGGCGTGGCCGAGTACCCGCGGGGCGATCGCGGTGAGAACGACGGCCCCGACGATGGTCAGCAGGACGGTGACCATGAAGCCGCGGTAGGTGAGCAGCAGGTGCACCAGGCGTTTCATCGACGGTCCGAACGACCGTGCCTTCCGGACCGGCGCCGTCATCGGTCCCCGCGGGCCCGTCACGACTGCTCCGCGATCGCGAGCTGGGACTGGACGATCTCGGCGTACGTCGGACAGTCCGTGACCAGATCGTCGTGTCTCCCGAGGCCGACGATGCGCCCGCGGTCGAGGACGACGATCTGGTCGGCGTCCATGATCGTCGAGACACGTTGCGCGACGATGATCACCGCGGCCGTCATCGTCTCGGGTCGCAGTGCCGATCTCAGGCGGGCGTCGGTGGAGAGGTCGAGTGCAGAGAAGGAGTCGTCGAACAGGTAGATCGCCGGCCGGCGGACGACAGCCCGTGCGATCGCGAGGCGCTGACGCTGACCGCCCGAGACGGTGGTGCCGCCCTGGGCGATCGGGGTGTCCAACCCTTCGGGCATCGCCCGGACGAACTCGTCGGCCTGGGCGATGCGCAGCGCCTCCCAGACCTCGTCGTCCGTCGCGTCCGGTTTCCCGTGCCGCACATTGGAGGCGACGGTCCCCGAGAACAGATACGCCCGCTGTGGCACCAGGCCGATCACGGAACGCAGGACGTCGGGGTCGAGGCGGCGGACGTCGGTGCCGCCGACCGCGACAGAACCGGCGGTGGCATCGATCAGGCGCGGCACCAGTCCGATCAGCGTCGTCTTGCCCGATCCGGTCGACCCGACGATCGCCGTCGTGGTGCCGGGCTCGACACGGAAGGTCATGTCCTGCAGCACCGGAGTGTCGGCGCCGGGATACCGGAACTCCGCCCCCCGGAACTCCACGACACCGGGATTGCCGGTGAACCCGAGAGGGGTGACGGGGCGCACCACCGACGACTCCGTGTCGAGCACCTCGGAGATCCGCTCCGCGCAGACCGCCGCGCGCGGCGCCATCATCGCGAGGAACGACGCCATCATCACCGACATCAGGATCTGCATGACGTAGCTGATCATCGCGGTGAGTGCGCCGATCTCCACGGTGCCGTCGGCAACCTTGTGGCCACCGACCCAGATGATCGCGACGATGGTCACGTTCGTGATGAGCATGACGACGGGGAACATCAGCGCCATCATGCGACCGACGCTCAGGCTGGCGTCGGCGAGGGAGTCGTTGGCGACGGCGAACCGGCGCATCTCGTGGCGTTCCCGGACGAACGCGCGCACCACCCGGATGCCCGTGATCTGCTCGCGCATGACTCGGTTCACGTTGTCCAGGCGTGTCTGCATCGCCCGGAATCCGGGGATCATCACCCGGATGATCAGGGCCATCACGATTCCGAGCACGGGGACCGCCACCACCAGGATCCATGCCAGGCCGGGTGCTACGTGGAGACCCATCACGATCCCACCGATGCACATGATCGGTGCCATCACCAGGATCGCCGCCCCCATCACCAGCAGCAGCTGAATCTGCTGGACGTCGTTCGTGGACCGGGTGATCAGCGAGGGAGCGCCGAACGTGCCGACTTCGCGTGCCGAGAAGGTGTTCACGCGGTGCAGCAGGTCGTGCCGGAGGTCGCGGCCGACGCCGAGTGCGCCTCGGGCGCCGAAGAACTGGGCGATCACCATGCAGAGCACCTGCACGGAGGCGACCACGAGCATCCAGCCGCCGATTCGCAGGATGTACTCGGTGTCGCCCTTCGCGACGCCGTTGTCGATGATGTCGGCGTTGAGCGTCGGCAGGTACAGCATCGCGGCGGTGGCGATGAACTGCAGGACCACCACCGCGGCGACGTACCGTCGATAACGCGACAGGTACGTGACGATCAGATTGGTCAGCATGTCCGGGTTCCCCTTCCGGTCACTTCCACACCGCTCGCACGACGGCCTTGCGGATCTCCTCGATCACGACGATCGACGATGCCACCGCGATGGCGAACAGCCACTGGCTCCCCGTTGGAGACGAGTGCACTGATCGCCGCCGCGACCACGAGGACGAGGGCCATCTTGTCCGCGAGCGGACGAATGATCTTGCGCAGCGCCGACTCTCCGGCCTCCTCCTGCAGCACGTCCTCGCCGTACTCGGCGCGGCGGCGGCTCACCTCGGTGTCGGACAGGCCCCGGTCGACGTCGACTCCCAGCGATGCGAGGAGGTCCTGCGCGGTGGGAGTGTGGACGTCGTCGGGCGTGGTCGCGGTCATGCGTGCTCCTGCCGAAATGCCTACACGGGTGGGTCGGAGGGTGCAGGTTTCACTGTAGGAGCGGGGGAGTCGGGGCGCAGGAGGAGCGATGCGCGGCGCGTCGCCGTCAGCCGTGCAGCAGGTTCGCGCCCGCGATCATCGCCTCGATCGACGACTCCGTCGGGTCGGCGCCGAACCCGATCGCCCAGTGCCGGTGACCGTCGTGCTCACACAGCAGGACGGTCGCGATCCGGTCGGCCGCGATGTGCAGCTGATGGAAGGAGAGGATCTCCATCTGGAAGCCGGCGTCGTAGAGCATCGTGGTCAGCGCGGACACGGGGCCGGACGCGATCGTGGAAGCCTGTGCGATGGTGTCACCGATGCCGAGGGTGGCCTTGAACTCGCTGGTCCCGGCACCGAGTGGGGTCACCGACCAACTACCGAAGCGGATCGGACCGTTCGACGGCGAGTAGGTGGCGAGGAAGGTGCGCCAGCTCATGCCCGCGCAGTCCGCGCGCATCTCCCGGGGCAGCGGCATCCCGAATCGTGCCGAGAACGGGTCGGCGATGGGGTGGGTGGTGTTCGCGGTGGCATTCATGGGGGTGGTCTTCCTGAATGGAAAGGGAGGACCAACGCGTAGCTCAACGACCCGCAGCGAGGGGTCGGTCCGATTCAGACCCCGCTACGGCGGCGAACTACGAGAATGCGCGTCATAGCGCCCCACCTTAGGTATGCGAAGCGTTTCGTGCAACCCGCGCGCGGGCTGATCATCGGAATGATTTCCCCGAAAACGGACCTCTAGTTGGACGCTTGACCTATAAAGGGTGCGCGTGACGGGCGAATGGCCGAACGGACGGCAACTGGTCGCGTATCCGAGTGACATCTACTGGAGGATCTGCATGTCCCGTACTTCGCTTCGCCGCACCGCGTCCGCCCTGGCCGCGACCGCCCTGATCGCCGGCGGCCTCGCCGTCGGTGCAGGTCCCGCCGCTGCCGTCGGCTCTTCCGATCTGGGCAGCTCCAGCGAGGGCGCGGCTGCACCCGTCGAGCAGAAGCCGACCTCGGCGACCGCCGAGACCAGCAACCTGCGCATCACCAAGTCCGTCGTCGGCGACGGCACCGTCATCCCCGGTGGGCAGGTCACCTACCGGACCACGGTCTCGGTGCCGAGCGGCCTGGACCGCGGGATCACCAAGATCTCCGATATCCACCCGGCGGGGTTCAAGTACGTCGACGGCAGCGCGAAGCTCACCGCGTGGTACCTCGTCGGCGGTACGCAGACGTCGTCGGTCACTCCCACGGTGGCCGACGACGAGAACCGCGTCACCGCCGCGAACCTGCCGCTCGGCTGGATCGCCTCCTCCGCGGGCGCGAGCGTCACCCTCGAGGTGACCTACGAGGTGCCGGCGGATGCCACGCCCGGGACCGCCCTCGACAGCGGTGCGTCCTTCGACGTGCTGACCTTCGCGAGCACCCAGAAGTTCGATCCGATGGGCGTGTGGGTCACCGTGCGTAACCCCAACCTCGGTGAGGCCGTCGGCTCCGCCGAACTGGGCCTCGGCTCGTCCGATGGCGAGGACCCCGCAGCCTTCGTCACCGGCCTCCTCGGCAACGGCAGCTAGCTCCGGTTCCGCAACGCGAGGGCCGCCCGGGAAACCCGGGCGGCCCTCGTTTGTGTTGAACGCAATTATCCACGGCCGCAATTGTTTTGATACGTCAGTCGGATTGGTGTGGATGACCATAGGATCCGATGCGATCGGGGCGGAGCGCCCTGTCGTGAGCCGTGAGGGGTGGAGATGATTCGTTCGATTGTGGGTCGGGTGGTGGCGTCGGTCGCGGCGACGGCGCTGGCGGTCGGCGTGGGTGTGGTGGCCGGTGCCGGCACCGCGTCGGCTTCAGGAATATTCGATATGGGCGTATCACTCCAGCATGAGACGGTGGAGAATATTCTCGTCGAGAGGTACGCGTGGGGGAAGCCCACCGGCACGATCGCGAAGGGCACAATGGTTCGTGCCGGAGACGAGATCGTATTCACGACCTCATTCCGGCTGGTCGGCGAGCCGGATGAGCGGCTGGTCACCAGGATCACCGAGCACGGCCCGGACGGGTTCGAGTACGTCCCGGGGAGCGCCACACTCACGGCTGCGGATGCCGCCGGCGTGGACTACAGCGAAACCGTCACGCCCGAGGTGGGTGCGGACGGCATCACATGGAGGGCGCCCGGTGCCGGATGGTCGCTCGGCAACGTCAATATCAGTGTCAGGTATCGCGCCCCGCAGGTCGTGATTCCCTCGCGGGTGAAGGGCGGGGGGGTCACCTTCGACGTGGCCGGGCTGGGGGAGAATCTGGGCTGGCCGAAGATGGGTCCGTCGGTGCTGGTCTACTTGCCGGAGAGCGTCGACCCCTCGGGTTCATTGTCGTCGTGGGCCGGCCTGGCGCTCGGCAGCTCCGCCAGTTGACGGCTGCCGATCCGATCGTGGGCCGCCCGGGTATTCCGGGCGGCCCTCGTTTGTGTTGAACGCAATGTTGCACGGCAGCAATAGTTTTGAGATCTTCGGTGGGTTGGCGCAGGTGACTTCGGGATTCGGTGCGGCCGGGGCGGAGCACGCCCCGTCATGACCTCGGAGGGGTGGAGGTGACGACCGGCTCGTCACCAAGATCACCGATCACGGCCAGCCGGGTTCGAATACGTCGACGCCAGCCTCGTGTATTTCGATGCCGCCGGCGGGGACACAGAAATAGTCAATCCCTAGGTGGGTGCGGGCACCGTCACGTTCAGAGCGTCCGGGGCCGGATGGTCGCTCGGCAGAGTCATTCTGCATGTCAGGTATCGCGCCCCGCGACTCACGATCCCCTCCCAGGTGGACGGAGGTGGGGTCACCTTCGACGTGGCCGGTCTCGGGAAGATCTGGGGTGGACGAGCATGGGACTGCCGGTGGACATCGGCGTGCCGAGCATTGTCGACCCCTTCGGTTCGTCGCAAAACGCCTTCGGTAGCTGACGGCTGCTGATCCAATCGTGGGTCGCCCGAGTGTTTCGGGCGACCCTCGTTTGCGTTGAACGCAATTATGAATGGCCACAATTGTTTTGAATCGACGAAGGCTGGTGTGTGGGGGCTCTAGGATCTGGCGCAGTCGGGGCGGAAGCGCGCCTCGCCATGACCTCGGAGGGGTGGGAGTGATTCGTTCGGTGGTGAGTCGCGGAGCGGCTGCGGTCGCGGCCGCAGTCCTGTTGGTCGGTGTAGGTGTGGCGGCCGGGTCGGGTGTGGCGACGGCAGACCAGGCGTCGGGTTTTGCCAATGTGAGGAAGACCTTCGAGAACATCGATGTGGAGTGGTTCGGCCCGGGCAGCCGCATGGAGGGGAGTGCTTACGTCCAGGCCGGGCAGGAGATCAGGTTCCAGACGATGGTCCGTGTCCGCGAGGGTGCTGAACGGGTGCTCACACGCATCACGAGTCACGGCCCGGCCGGCTTCGAGTACGTCCCGGGCAGCGCACAGCTGAGCGTTTACGGACCTGAGGGGACGCCGCCGGGGTCGGTGACTCAGGAGATCGGTCCCGGGACGGTCTCGGTGGCGGCGCCGGAAGACGGGTGGTTGCTCACACCCACGGGCGGGACGATCAATCTCTTCGTCACCTACCGTGCTCCGCAGAAGATACCGACGGGCACCGAGTTCCGTACCGGAGTGACCTTCGACGTCGCCGGACACGAGGGCAGTGTGGGGTGGCCGGACATGGGCAAGGTCACCATAGTGGCAGATCCGGACCCGTTCGGTCTCGGATCGCTGGCTGACCCGTTCGGCAGCAGCGGCGGCAAGGGTTACCCGCAGGGCAATCTGTAGCCAGACGACGACGCTGCATGAAGCCTCGACGAAGGGCCTCCGGGATCGATTGTTGCCGGCGGCCATTCGCCGATCAGGCCAGGTCGTCCTCGTCCCCGGCGGCGACCTGCCGTAGCCCGCGGTACGCCTCCTCGGGGGTCCGGCGTCCGGCGATGACGGCCTCGACCTCGGCCGCGATCGGCATCTCCACATCGTGGTCGCGGGCCAGTTCCATCACCGTCGGCGCGGTCTTCACTCCTTCGGCGACCTGCCCGAGTTCGGCGACGGCCTGTTCGGTCGTCAGTCCCTTGGCCAGGTACTCGCCGACCCGCCGGTTGCGCGAGGACGGACTGATGCAGGTGGCTATCAGGTCGCCCACCCCGGTCAGGCCCGCAAAGGTGCGTGGGTGGGCGCCCATGGCCTCGCCGAGCCGGATCATCTCCGCGAGTCCCCGGGCGAGCACCATCGCGCGGGTGTTGTCGCCGACACCGAGCCCGTCGGCCATGCCCGCCGCGATCGCGACGATGTTCTTGAGGATGCCGCCGAGTTCGCAACCGAGGACGTCGGTGTTGCGGTACACGCGGAACACCGGGGACGCGAACAGCGGCTGCAGCGCCTCGGCCACGCGTTCGTCCTGCATCGCGACGACCGTGGCCGCGGCCTTGCCGTCGAGGATCTCCTTGGCGAGGTTCGGTCCGGCCATCAGCCCGACCGGATGACCGGGCAGGCATTCGGCGATCACCTCGGTGGGCCGCTTCCGTGTCCCGGGCTCGAGGCCTTTCGCCAGTGAGAGCACCGGCACCCAGGCCCGCAGGTCGTTGGTGATCTCGCTCAGCGTGGCCCGGACCGCGTGCGAGGGCACGCCCACGACGAGGACGTCGGCCTCGTGCGCGGCCTCGACGATGTCGGCGGTGGCCCGCAGGCCCTTCGGCAGTGGCCGGTCGCCGAGGTAGCGGGTGTTGCGGTGCGCGCGGTTGATCTCGTCGGCGACGTCGGGTTCCCTGGCCCACACCAGGGTCGGGGTGTTGCGCGTGGCCAGCGACGCCACCGTCGTCCCCCACGATCCGGCGCCCAACACGACCACCTGGACCGGCCGGGCCATCAGCGACCACCGCACGCGTTGGCAATCATCATTCCAGGCTCCCACCGGGATCACGGCGGCACGGGTGATTGATCGAATCGAGACCGGACCGGGTCAGAACGGTGCCACGACCCCCGCGATGGGGATCCGGCCCGCGACGGCCGTGCGGAAGTCCACCATCGCCCGCTGGAGGTGGTCGGGAGAGGTGACGACAACTGCGCTCGTGGCACCTCGCTGGGCGAGGATGCCGTTGGTGTTGCGGGCGTTCTCGACCGTCGATCGCGAGGTGTTCTCCTCGGTGATCCGGAACCAGGGAATACCGTTCGCTATCAGCCACGCCCGCATCGCGCCGGCCTCGGTGACGCCGGACTGCGGTACGCCGCCGCTGACGACGATCGGCGAGAGTGGGTACCGCCTGGCGACCTGGAGTGCCGCCTGCAGCCGGGAGACGAGCACCGGGCGCATCGTCCCGTCCGGGTACAGACCCGCTCCGAGCACGACAATGTTCGTGCCCAACTGGTTCAGATCGAGGACGACGGGGAACTGGGTCGTCAGGGTCTCCATCCGGGTGCAGCCGACGATCGTGTCGCGGACCGGACTCTGGCAGCCGCCGACGGTGGACAGGACACCGTTGATCAGGGTGGTGGGGGTGATGTCGGCCTGCGCGGCCGGGGCGACGGCGGTGCCGACGGCGGCGGTGGCGGCAGCGGAGACGAGCGCGGTGAGGGCGAGGCGACGGACCCGGGCGATGCGTGAACGCGGCGGCATGACACTCCTTTTCGTGTGGAAGACTCCCCGACAGGTGGTGGTCACCGTGATCGAGTGTGCCCCAGCGCGCACGATTTCGCACGGAGCACGAGAAGTGTGTCGGGGGTTGATCGACCGGATCCTTCGGCAACTGACGATCGCCGATTCGATCGTGAGCCGGGCGGAGGGGTCCGGGGGGACCTGGCTTGCGTTGAACGCAATGATGCCTGGCCGCAATGATTCTGAATCCTCCGTGGGTGAGCGCTGGTGACTCTACGATCCCGTGCGGTCGGGGCGAACCTCGTCCCGTCGTGAACCGTGAGGGGTGGAGATGATTCGTTCGGTTGTGGGTCGGGTGGCGGCGTCGGTCGCGGCGACGGCGCTGGCGGTCGGTGTCGGTGTGGTGGCCGGGGCCGGTTCGTCGTCCGCGGTCGCCATGGGCCCCACCTTTGTGGATGAAACGGTGGAAAACATCAGCGTCAGCAGATACGCCTGGGGCGAGCCCTACGGCCTGGGCGGCGGCGCGCAGGTCAGCATCGGCGGTGAGGTCACGTTCGTGACCAGTTTCCGGGTCAAGTCGGGGGACGAGCGGCTCGTCACCAGGATTACCGAGCACGCTCCGGCCGGGTTCGAGTACGTTCCGGGCAGCGCCACGTTCGGCTACTACGATGCCGCCGGCGTGGTCCGGAACGAACCCGTCACGCCGGAGGTGGGCGCGGGGACCCTCACGTGGAGGGCGCCCGCGGCCGGGTGGTCGACCGACGGGATTTCTCTCTCCGTCACGTATCGCGTTCCGATGTTCACGATTCCCTCCATCGTCGAGGGTGGCGGGGTGACCTTCGACGTCGAGGGGCTCGGGGAGAACATGGGGTGGCCGACCATGGGGCCGGACGTGAACGTCAACCTGCCGAGCAATATCGACTTCATGGGTTCGACGTCGGGGCTCGGAGCACTCGGTTCCGCGGCGCTCGGCTCCGCCGACTGACTGCCGGCGCTTCGATCGCGGGCCGCCCGGTATTCGCCGGGGGCCCGCGTCTCGTCGAACGCAATTGCCCACGGCCGCAACAAGTGAAATCTCCGTGAGTCGGCGTGGACTCTGGCACGCGCGGCGTGCCTCGAGAGCGGCGCCGGGTCAGCCTTCGCCGCGGGACAATGCGGAGGGCCACCAGATCGTCCGGCCGATGTCGTGGGAGAGCGCGGGCACAAGCACGCTGCGGACGACGATGGTGTCGAGGAGGACACCGAACGCGACCGCGAACCCGACCTCGGCGAGGAACACCAGCGGCAGCACCCCGAGCACCGCGAAGGTCGCGGCGAGCACGATGCCGGCCGACGTGATGACCCCGCCGGTGACGGCCAGGCCGCGCAGGACCCCGGCCCGGGTGCCGTGACGTTGGGCCTCCTCGCGCACCCGCGTCATCAGGAAGATGTTGTAGTCGATGCCCAGCGCGACCAGGAACACGAACGCGAACAGCGGGAACGAGGGGTCGGCTCCGGCGAAGTGGAAGACGTGCGTGAAGAAGAATCCGCACACGCCGAGCGTCGCCGCGAACGAGAGCACCACGGTCGCAATGAGAATCACCGGTGCCAGCAGTGCGCGAAGCAGTAGGGCCAGAACCACGAAGATGACCGCCAGCACGATCGGGATGATCACGTTGCGGTCCCGCACCGAGGCGGCCTGCACGTCCGCGGTGGCCGCGGTGCTGCCGCCGACCAGGGCGTCGGCGCCCGGCACCGCGTGCACGGCGTCCCGCAACCGGTCCACGGTCGCGAGCGCCTCCGGCGAGTCGTAGGAGTCCGCAAGCGTCGCGTTCACCACGGTGCGCCCGTCGATCGGCTGGACGGTCAGAATCGGTGGGGGACAGCCGGCCTGCGGTGCGGAACCGGCGCCGGCGCCGAGTTTGGCGAGCTCTGCCAGCTTGGCGTAGTCGATCTGCAGGCACACCGCTCCCGGCGCGGTCGAGACGCCGGGCGTGGCGGCCGCCGCGGCCATCACCGCGTCCACCTGATCCGCGTTGGTGACGATCACCGCGGGCGCTCCGGTTCCGGGATCGAAGTGGGTGTCGTAGATCTGCTGCCCGGTGACGGCGTCGGGGGTGTTGGTGAAGTTCTCGGCGGAGGTCAGGCCACTGGTGTGCAGGCTGCCGATCCCGACGGCGAACAGGACGACGAGCAGGGCGGTGGCGCCGACCCAGGCCGGGCGGTCGCGCCGCCCGACCGCGGCGGCGATCCGTCCCCACCAGCCGTGGGTGGCGAGGTCGGCGGCGTGGTCGACGTGCGGAATCCGCGGCCAGAACACCCAGCGGCCGACCAGGGCCAGGAACACCGGCAGGAACGTCATCATGACCACGTAGGTGCAGCCGATGCCGATCGCCGCGACCGGCCCGAGGCCCTTGTTCGAGTTCAGTTCGGAGAAGCCCAGACACAGCAGACCGAGAACCACGGTGAGGGCGGACGCGGTGATCGCCGGGGCGGATTCGCGCCAGGCCCGGATCATCGCGTCGAACCGATTCGGGAAGTGGTGCAGTTCCTCCCGGTAACGGGAGATCAGCAGCAGCGCGTAGTCGGTACCCGCGCCGAGCACGAGGACCATCAGGATGCCCTGACTCTGTCCGGTGAGCGTCAGTACCTCCGCCTTCGCGAGGAGATAGATCAGCATCGACGACAGCCCCAGCGCGAGGCCGGCCGAGACCAGGGGGAAGAACCACAGCACCGGGGACCGGTAGACGACGAGCAGGATCGCGATCACCACCAGCACCGCCGCGAACAGCAGTGTGCTGTCGAGGCCCTCGAACGCGTCGATGAATGCCACGAGCAGTCCGCCGGGACCGGCGGGCAGCACCTCGAGTTCGGCGGTCGCCGCGGCCTTCGCGGCGTCCATGACCTCCTGTTCGGTGGCAGCGAGTTGGTCGCCGGTGACATCGGTGCCGTCCTTCTTGGCGACCAGCGGGACGTACTGGGCGGCGGTGGTGCCGTCGGCCGAATACTGGGTCGGGGTCATCCCGGCCGCGTCGACGCCGTCCACCCCGGCGACCGCCTCGCCGGCGCGCGCGATCGAGGCCCGGTCCTCCGGGGTGAGTGGTCCGTCCCGGTGGTAGACCACGAACCCGGGGATGGTCTGCACGGTGACGAAGGCCGCCGCCTGGTTCGCGGCGATCGTGGACTCGGCGGACTCCGGCAGGAACGCGGCGTTGTCGTTCTTCTGGACCTCGGTCAGCTTGCCCTGGTAGGCGCCGCCCGCCCCGCCCACGAGGAAGACGAGCACGGCGAGCACCAGGACGGCGAGGACGGGCCACCCGCGGCGCGGGGCCGGCGGCGGGTACCGGGCGGGTTCGGTGTCGAGGTCCACGTCGGTCATCGGGTCCCTGGCATCTTTCGGTTCGGAATGCGCGGTTCGGGCTCCACCAATGCGGTCCAGTACACCACGCACGGGCGGCCTTCCGCGCGGTCGTCGAGGCGGCCGATCGGATCGGACCAATTTCGATGCCACCGGCCTCGAATGTGTTCTAAGTTGTCCCGCATGACTGCTCAGGAACTCTCCCGGCGGGGTTTCCTCGCCGCCGCGGCGGCGGGGGCCGCAGCGTTGACCACCCTCGGCTGGACACCTGCGTACGCGCTCTCGTCGAGCGATGCCCGGGTCACGCTCCCGCCGCTGCCCGCCTTCCCGGAGGGCATCCCCCTCTCGCAGCAGGGCTACGAGAACTGGGTGAAGGAGATCGTCTTCGACCAGGTGTGGACCTGTGCCCCCTCGACCGCGGAGGACGTCGTGCGGGTGGCCAACTGGGCGCACGCCAACGGCTACCGGCTGCGTCCGCGCGGCACCATGCACGGGTGGAGCCCGCTGACCCTGGTGCCGGGGCAGAACGTCGACAAGGTTGTTCTGGTCGACACCCTGAGCCACCTCAACCACGTCGTGGTCAACACGTCCGCTGAGCCGGGGCGCTCGACGGTCACCGCCGGCGGCGGGGCGATGCTCATGGCCGTGCTGACCGAGCTGGAGAAGCACGGTCTGGGCTGGGCGAACTCACCGGCCATCGGCGAGCTGTCGATCGCGGGCATCCTCGCGATCGACGCGCACGGGGCCACCCTGCCCGCGGACGGGGAGACGGCGCTCCCCGGCGCCTCGTTCGGATCGATCAGCAACCTCATCACGAAGCTGACCGCGGTGGTGTGGGACACCGGGCGCGGCGAGTACGTGCTGCGCGAGTTCACCCGGGCGGATTCGGGCATCCGGCCGCTGCTCACCCACCTCGGCCGCACCTTCGTCACCGAGGTGACCCTGCAGGCCGGACCGAACTACCGGCTGCGGTGCGAGTCGTCCACGGACATTCCGTGGCGTGAGCTGTTCGCGCCCGCCGGATCCGCGGGCCGGACCTTCGAGAGCTTCGTGGCGAAGTCGGGCCGGGTGGAGGCGATCTGGTTCCCGTTCACCGACACCCCGTACCTCAAGGTGTGGACCCCGACCCCCACCAAGCCGTCGAAGTCACGGGAGGTGACCGGGCCCTACAACTATCCGTACTCCGACTCGCTGCCGAAGCCGGTCACGGATCTGCTCGGACAGATCGTCAACGGCGCCGGTGCGCTGACCCCGCTGTTCGGTCAGACCCAACTGGCCACCTTCAAGGCCGGTCTGGCCACCACCAACGGCGCCGACCTGTGGGGCTGGTCCAAGGATGTTCAGTTCTACCTGAAGGCCACGACATTGCGGATGACGGCCGGTGGCGGCGTGGTGGTTACCAAGCGCTCCAACATCGCCCGGGTCATCAACGAGTTCGTCACCTGGCACAACAAGCGGCAGCAGGAGCTCAAGGCGCAGGGGAAGTACCCGATCAACGGCCCGTTCGAGGTGCGGCTGTGCGGCCTCGACGACCAGTCCGAGGTGACGGTGGAAACCGCGGGCCCGCCGACGATCTCGGCGCTGCGGCCGCGGCCCGACCACCCGGAGTGGGACACCGCGATCTGGATGAATGTGGTCAGCGTCCCGGGGACGCCGGGGATGGCCGCGTACTTCCGGGAGATGGAGCGCTTCATGCGCGAGAACTACAGCGGTGACTACGCCACGTTCCGCCCCGAGTGGGCCAAGGGCTGGGCCTTCACCGACCAGGCCGCGTTCGTGGACGGCGAGACCATCGGCACGGTCATCCCGCAGACCTATCGTGCCGGGGTGCCGTCCGGAGACAACTGGGATTCCGCGCGCGCGGCGTTCAACGAGTACGACCCGCACCGGATCTTCACGAATCCCCTCCTGGATCAACTGCTTCCGTAGCTTCCAGGGGTCGCCGCCTCCGAAGTCGCCCGGGCTCGCAGGGTGACTTCGGAGGCGGGTTGCTATCGAGCGCGCCTGTGCACGAGCGAAGCGGTCCGGCCCGCCGGCCGGCCGGTCAGCCCGCACAGCGTCGCCACCTGTCCGATGGTGAGGGTCACCCCGTCGTGCGCCGCCAGGGCGAATCGCCCGTCGGCACGGACCCGCACCGCGACGGCCGTCCCGCGGCGGCCCGCGTCGTCCGCCCGATCCAGCAGGTACTCGTCGCCGCCCACCGGGGCCGGCGTCACCGCCCGGACCGCACCGCGTGCGAATGCCTCTTCGATGAGACCGTCGATCATGACGCTGACTCCTCACGTGTCGGGCACCCTGCCCGCCGTGAGTGTATTAGGTACGCCTAACCTAATGTCAAGCGGGTGTGCAGGGGATTTCTCCGACGTTCCGGCGTGGGTGCGGAAGAAAATCCATACTGGAAGTGACGCCGATCGCGTCGCCCTGCCCCACCGAACTCGAGGTGATCGCCATGAGGATCGGAATTCCACGCGAACTCAAGAACCATGAGTACCGAGTCGCCATCACACCTGCCGGGGTCCACGAACTGGTCGGTCGCGGGCATCGGGTGCTCGTCGAGTCCGGTGCCGGTGCCGGCTCGTCGCTGCCCGACGACGACTACCGCGTCGCGGGCGCCCAGGTGGTGCCCGCCGCCGCCGAGGTCTGGGCCGATGCGGACCTGCTGCTGAAGGTGAAAGAACCGATCGCCGAGGAGTATTCGCGGCTGCGGGCGGGGCAGGTGCTGTTCGCCTACCTGCACCTGGCGGCGTCCCGGGAGTGCACCGACGCGCTGCTCGCCGCGCGGACGACCACGATCGCCTACGAGACGGTCCGGACCGCGGACGGATCGCTGCCGCTGCTGGCGCCGATGAGTGAGGTCGCCGGCCGACTCGCCCCGCAGGTCGGCGCCTACCACCTGATGGCCCACGCCGACGGTCGGGGCGTCCTGATGGGCGGGGTCCCCGGCGTGCGGCCGGCCGATGTGGTCGTGCTCGGCGGCGGCGTCGCCGGACGGAACGCGACCGCGATCGCGGTCGGGATGCGAGCCGACGTCACCGTGCTGGACGTCAACCCGGCCCGGCTGCGGGAGATCGACGACGGCTACCGGGGCCGGGTGCGTACCGTCGCATCAAACGGCTACGAACTCGAACGCGCGGTCCTCGGTGCCGACCTGGTGATCGGTGCGGTGCTGATCCCCGGTGCGCGCGCCCCGAAGCTGGTGTCGAACGAGTTGGTGTCACGGATGCGCCGGGGTTCGGTCCTGGTGGACATCGCAGTCGACCAGGGCGGCTGCTTCGAGGACACCCACCCGACCACGCACGACGCCCCCACGTTCCGGGTGCACGACTCGGTGTTCTACTGCGTCGCCAACATGCCCGGCGCGGTGCCCCGGACGTCGACGTTCGCGCTGACGAACGCCACCCTGCCGTACGTGGTGGCGCTGGCCGATCAGGGTTGGCGCCGGGCGACCGCCGCGGACCCGGCACTCGCGGCGGGCCTGACCACCCACGACGGTGCCGTGCTCTCCGCCGGTGTCGCCGAGGCCCACGGTTACCTCGTGCAGGCGGCGTAGCCGCTCGGGCGTGGATCCGGGGTCCCGGGACCCGCAGAACGCGCCCGCGCACCGGAGGTGCCTAGGGTTGGGCGCATGAGCGACGCGATCGAGATCCGGCGGGACGGCGACATCGTCACCTGGACACTGAACCGGCCGGAAACCCGCAACGTCATCTCCGAGCCGGACATGGTGGCGGCATTCGAGGAGGCCATCGCCGCCGTCAACGCCGACCGCGCCGTGCGGGTGGTGGTGCTCGCGGCGAACGGTCCCGCGTTCTCCTCCGGCGGCAACGTCAAGCACATGCGGGACAAGGCCGGCATGTTCGGCGGGGCGCCGGCCGAACTGCGCGACGGCTACCGGCAGGGCATCCAGCGCATCCCGAAGGCGTTGTACCACTGCGAGGTTCCGGTGATCGCGGCCGTCGGCGGCCCGGCGATCGGTGCGGGCTGCGATCTGGCACTCATGTGCGACATGCGGGTCGCGTCCACCGCGGCGAAATTCGCGGAGAGTTTCGTCAAGCTCGGCATCATCCCCGGCGACGGCGGCGCATGGCTGCTGCCGCGCGCGGTCGGGTTGGCACGGGCCGCGGAGATGGCGTTCACCGGCGACGCGATCGACGCGGAGACCGCACTCGACTGGGGCCTGGTGTCGCGCGTCGTCGACCCCGACGACCTGCTTCCGACCGCGCACGCGCTGGCGGCCCGGGTGGCGGCGAACCCGCCGCAGGCGCTGCGGATGACCAAGAAGCTGCTTCGCGAGGGCCAGCACCAGAGCCTCGAGTCGCTGCTCGAACTGTCGGCGGCGATGCAGGCGTTGGCCCACAGCACCCGCGACCATCAGGAGGCGGTGGCGGCGATGCTGGAGAAGCGTCCGCCGCGGTTCATCGGCGAGTAGGTGCCGCGGTCGCGGGCGGAGGGTGGGAGATTGGCCACCTCCGCCCCGTTTGTCGGTCGTTCACCGTAGAGTGTGCAACCGTGATCATCGTCAGTACGGACGGCTCCTGCCTGCGGAATCCGGGCGGCGCGATCGGCTGGGCCTGGGTGAATCATCACGGCCCCAGCCGGTCGGGTGGTGAACGGTCGGGCACCAACCAGATCGCCGAGTTGCGGGCGCTGCTCGAGGCCATCCTGGCGCATCCCGGTGACGAGCCGATGCTGATCGAATCCGACTCGCAGTACGCGATCAAGTGCGCGTCCGAGTGGGTGACCGGGTGGAAGCGGAAGGGGTGGCGCACCTCCTCCGGCGACCCGGTCAAGAACGTCGACCTGATCCGGGACATCGACCAGGCGCTGGCGGAGCGGTCCGGTCCGGTTCGCTTCCGCTGGGTTCGCGGACATGTCGGCAACCACTACAACGAGGAAGCCGACCGACTGGCCGGTGAGGCCGCTCGCGCGGTCGCGGCCAAGGCGGCGCACACACCTTCCCGCCCCGCCGCCGTGCACACCGCGACCGCCGCTGCCGCGACCACCGGGTCGCCGGCGAAGAAGACCCGCCAGGTGCGGCGGGCGCCGGCCCGGGTGGCCGAGCCCGAGCCCGCGCTGTTCGAGCTGCCCGCCGCCGACTCGAAGGAACTGACCCTCTTCTGACCCGGGATCGGGCCCGCCTGTCAGAGACCGAAGACGCGGGCGGCGTTGTCGTGGCAGACGCCGCGCAGCCACGCCTCCCCGAGGTCGAGACGGGCGACGGCGTCGAGCGCATGCACGTACGGGTAGGGGATGTTCGGGAAGTCGCTGCCGAACAGGATCCGGTCTCCGAGGTCGCGCAGCCGTCGTGAATCGGCCGGGTCGGACGGGGCCATGTCGCCGATGAAGTCGGTGAAGGCCATCGTGGTGTCGAGCAGCACCGACTCGTACCGGCCCGCCAGGTCCAGGAACGCGTTGTACTCCGGCATCCCCATGTGCGCGATGATCAGCGGCAGCCGCGGGTACCGGGCCATCAGCGTCTCGATCCGGTCCGGCCCGGTGAACCGTCCCGGTGCCGGGCCGGAGCCGCAGTGGATGACGATCGGTACTCCGGCGTCCTGGATCTGCCCCCACACCTCGTCGAGCAGCGGATCGTTCGGGTCGTAGTCGCCGACCTGGATGTGCGACTTGAAAACCCGGGTGCCTGCAGCGAGCGCGTCGGCCACGTAGCCGGGGGCGCTCGGCTCGGGGTAGAAGGTGCTGGTGTGCAGGCAGTCGGGGTTCCGGGCGGCGAACTCGACGGCCCACTGGTTCAGCCACGCGGCCATGTCCGGCCGGTGCGGGTAGATCATCGACGTGAACGCGTGCACCCCGTACGACCGCAGCCGGTCCAGCCGGACGTCCTCGTCGTGGCGGTACTGGATCGGCCAGACCACCCCGGTCAGCGGACCGGCGGAGTCGAAGTACGCCCACACCTTGTCCATCACGCGTTTGGGCATGAAGTGGGTGTGGACGTCGATGATGCTGTCCAGTCCGTGGTCCGCGCGGAACCGGGTGACCGCCTCAACATCGGCGTGCCGGTCGTCGTCCCGGGTCGCCTGCCCGGGACCGCTGTCCGCTTCGGGGATCTCGCACATGCCCCCACCCTGTCATGTTGCTGCCAACGTCCTTCGCCCGGTCGACATCGGGGCCGGCCGTCAATAGCGTGGCGGATGGTCCGGTCTTCTCGGGCCGGACGCAGTCACGACGAAAGGACGCTCATGCTCACCACCGCGATCAACTGGATCCTCGGCTCGGTCGGGACCGTCGCCGCGGGCAGCAGCGGCTACCAGATTCCGCCGGGGACCCTGCCGTTCGGCAGCTGACGCGCTCCTCGCCTGCCGAGTGAACGCTTCCGTTCACTCGGCAGGGGGAGGTCGCTCAGGGGCCTGGTCGTGTGTGGGCGTCAGAAGCCGTCCGCGACGCGGACGACGGTGCGGCCGGACCGGCCGCCGGCGCGGATCACGTCGAGCACCGCGGCGACGTCCCGAACCGGAACCTCCCGGGTGAGCGCGTCCAGGTGCCGCGGCCGCAGGTCGGTCGCGATGCGCTCCCACAGGGCGCGGCGCCGGTCGATCGGCAACTGCACCGAGTCGATGCCGAGCAGGTCGACGCCGCGCAGGATGAACGGCATCACGGTGGTGTGCAGCGCGGCGCCGCCGGTGAGGCCGCTGGCCGCGACCGCTCCGCCGTACCTGACCGTGCTCAGCACGTCGGCCAGCGTCGCCCCGCCGACGCAGTCCACCGCAGCCGCCCACTCCGCCTTTCCGAGGGCCCGCGGTGTGGCGTCCGGATCCGCGGGCAGCCGGCCGATCACCCGGGCCGCGCCGAGCGACGTCAGCAACTCGTGGGCCTCCGGCTTCCCGGTGGACGCGACCACCTCGAATCCGGCCGCCGCGAGCAGGTCGACGCTGACGCTGCCGACGCCACCCGACGCGCCGGTCACCAGCACCGGCCCGTCGCCCGGCGTCAGTCCCCGGTCCATCAGCGCCTGCACGCTCATCGCGGCGGTGAACCCGGCGGTCCCGACAGTCGCGGCCTCCCGCGGCGTCAGCGTCGACAGCTTCACCACCCAGCCCGCGGGAACCCGGGCGTACTCGGCGTAGCCGCCGTGCCGGGCGGTGCCGATGTCGTAGCCGTGCGCGACGACCCGGTCGCCCGGAGCGAAGTCGGGGGAGTCGGAGGCGACGACCTCGCCGGCGACGTCGATGCCCGGCACGATCGGGTATTCCCGGACGACGCCGCCGCGCGGGGTGACGGCGAGCGCGTCCTTGAAGTTCACGCTCGAGAAGTCCACGCGGATCAGGACCTCGCCGGCGGGCAGCGCGGTCTCGTCGAGGGTTTCGGGGGTCAGGGTGATCGCCCCGTCGGCTTCGCGGGCGACGAGAGCGGAGAAGGTGAGGGTCACGCCGAGAACACTAGGACGTGTCCGGCGATCCGTCCCGGCGCCGGCCGGGATCGGTCCTCATGCCTCCGGTCGCACCCCGAGCATCGCCGCGGCCAGGTCGGCGTACTGCGCGGCAAGGAGTTCCGGGTCGGTGTTGCGGCCCGGCTGGTACCACCGGGCCACGTCGATGCCCATCGACAGGATCGCCCGAGCCGCGGTGGCGACCGCGGGCACGACGAAGTCCCCGCTGTCGACGCCGGCCTGGATCTCCTGTCGCACGAACCGTTCTGTGTCCCGCCGGATCTCGGCGACCTCCGCGTAATGCTCCGCGGTGAGCGCCGCGATCTCGTACTGGGCGACGCGGCAGTAGGTGTGGTACTGGACGTGCCACGAGGTGAAGGCCCGCATCAGTGCCCGCACGCGTTCCGTCGGGGTCGACCCCGCGGCGGCCGCGGCGCGGATGGCGTCGAGGACGCCGAGGTGCCCGGCATGGCTGACCGCGTAGAGCACGGCTTCCTTGGATTTGAAGTGCACGTACAGCGCGGCCGGGCTCAGCCCCGCACCCTCGGAGATGTGCCGGGTGGTCGTGGCGTGGTAGCCGCGTTCGGCGAATGCCTGGACCGCGGAGCCGATCAGCCGGCGGGCGACCTCGGAGCCGACGTCCGGGAACAGTGCGGCGAGCTCGGTGCCGAGGGCGGGTTCGTCGACCTCGGTCGTGGTCGACGACGGCTTGCTCATCTCGGGCCTCTCGTGTGCAGGAATGTCTGGTGCCTTGACATCATGCACCATCACCGGTCTACTAAGTGAGCGCTTAGTAATCCCGTATTTCTCCCGAGAGGTGACGCGATGAGCAACATCTCGTTCGATTTCGCCGGGCGGACCGTCGTGGTCACCAGCGCCGCCCGCGGCGTCGCGATGTGACCGGCGGCGAACCGCCTGATTCGGAGCTGCCGCAGCCACTTTCCGGAAGGATGTACTCATGACCACCGCCCCGCTGTCACGTCGCGACCTCGACTTCCTGCTCTACGAGTGGCTCGACGTGACCACGCTGACCGAGCGCAAGCGCTTTGCCGAGCATTCGAAGGAGACCTTCGACGCGGTGCTCGACCTGAGCGCCGAGATGGCGATCAAGCACTTCGCCCCGCACAACAAGAAGGCCGACGCCAACGAGCCGCACATGCTGCCCGACGGCACGGTGGAGATGATCCCCGAGGTCGCCGACGCGCTCCGGATCTTCGGCGAGGCGGGTCTGATCGCCGGGCAGTTCGACGAGTCGTTCGGCGGCATGCAGCTGCCTGCGGTGCTCGCCCGCGCGTCGATGGCCTGGTTCCAGGCCGCCAATGCCGCCACTTCGTCGTATCCGTTCCTGACCATCGGCAATGCGAATCTCATTGTCGCGCACGGCAGCCAGGAGCAGATCGACACCTACGTCCGGCCGATGCTCGAGGGTCGGTTCTTCGGCACCATGTGCCTCTCGGAGCCGCAGGCCGGATCCTCGCTGGCCGACGTCACCACCCGGGCGGTCCGCCAGGGCGACGGCACCTACCGGCTCACCGGAACCAAGATGTGGATCTCCGGTGGCGATCACGAACTCACCGAGAACATCGTGCACCTGGTGCTGGCCAAGGTCCCGGGCGGTCCGGCCGGCGTCAAGGGCATCTCGCTGTTCGTGGTCCCGAAGAAGCTGGTGAACGCGGACGGTTCGCTGGGCGAGCGCAACGACGTCACCCTGGTCGGGCTGAACCACAAGATGGGCAACCGCGGCACCACCAACACGCTGCTGAACTTCGGCGACGGCACCCACACTCCCGGCGGTGAGGCCGGCGCGGTCGGCTACCTGGTCGGCGAGGAGAACAAGGGCCTGTCCTACATGTTCCACATGATGAACGAGGCCCGGATCGGTGTCGGTTTCCTCGCCATCTCGCTCGGCTACGCCGGATACCTGCAGTCGGTGGAGTACGCCGCGACCCGCACCCAGGGCCGCGCCGCCGACGACAAGGATCCGACGTCACCGCCGGTACCGATCAACCGGCATGCGGATGTGCGCCGAATGCTGTTGGCGCAGAAGGCGTACGTCGAGGGTGCGATGGCGCTCGGGCTGTACTGCAGCAAGCTGTTCGACGACCAGGAGACCGCCGAGGGCGAAGAGGCCACGCGGGCGGCACTGCTGCTCGACACCCTCACCCCGATCGTCAAGAGCTGGCCCTCGCAGTGGTGCCTCGAGGCCAACAGCCTGGCCATCCAGGTGCACGGCGGCTACGGCTACACCCGCGACTACGACGTCGAGCAGTTCTACCGGGACAACCGGCTCAATCCGATCCACGAGGGCACCCACGGCATCCAGGGACTGGACCTGCTCGGCCGCAAGGTGACCATGCGGGGCGGGGCCGGGCTGGCGCTGCTGGCCGAGACGGTGCACGCGACGATCGCGCGGGCCGACGCCGTCGGCGGGGCGGCGGCCGAGTATGCGGTGCAGCTCGGCAATGTGCTCGACCGCGTCGTGGCGACCACCGGGAAGCTGTGGGGCACCGGTGATCCCGCGATCGCGCTGGCCAACTCCTCCGCCTATCTGGAGGCATTCGGGCACATGGTCGTGGCCTGGATCTGGCTCGAGCAGCTGCTCGCGGCCGACGGCAGGAGCGGCGTCTTCTACGAGGGCAAGCGCGCCGCGGCCCGGTACTTCTTCCGCTACGAACTGCCGAAGACCGGCCCGCAACTCGACCTGCTCGACAGTCTGGACCGGACCCTGCTGGACGTGGACCCCGCCTGGCTGTGAGCGCGGCCCGATCGGTGACCGGTCCTGGCGGACACCGCTCGCGGAAATCGCCCGTGCGGACGACCTTCTGAGGTATGAACGACGAGAACTGACGTTCACTTCAGGAGGTCGTTTCGTGTACGTGGGGAACTTCGCCGCCACCACGCCGGACAAGCCGGCGATCATCCGTCCCGCCACCGGCGAACAGCTGACCTACCGCGAGCTGGACGAACGCTCCATCCGGCTGGCGAAGTATCTGCGCGCCGCCGGGGCACGGCGCGGGGACCACCTCGCGCTGATCTCCGGCAACGACCTGCGCGTGATGGAGGTGTACTGGGCCGCGCTGCGGTCCGGGCTCTACATCACCGTGGTCAACTGGCACCTCACGCCGGCGGAGGCGGCGTACGTCGTCGACGACTGCGGCGCGTCGATCCTGGTGGTCTCCGCGGACGCCGCCACCGCGATCGACGTGGCGCCGGGCGCATTCCCGAAGGTCACCCACCGCCTGGTGTTCGGCGGTGCACTGGACGGGTTCGAGGACTACGAGCAGGCGTTGTCGCGGTACGACGCGTCCCCTCTCGACGACCAGCCGCGCGGTCAGGACATGCTGTACTCGTCCGGCACCACCGGCCGACCGAAGGGCATCAAGCCCAGGCTTTCCGGCGGACAGGTGCACGACACCATGGACCCGTACACCGCGGTGTTCGCGCCGTTGTACGGCTTCGGCCCGGACACCGTGTACCTCTGCCCGGCGCCGCTGTATCACGCAGCGCCGCTGCGGTTCTGCGGCACCATCACCTCGGTGGGTGGAACGGTGGTCCTGATGGACCGGTTCGACGCGGAGCGGTCCCTCGCCCTGATCGAGCGGTACGGCGTCACGCACAGTCAGTGGGTGCCGACGATGTTCGTCCGGATGCTCAAGCTGCCACCCGAGATCCGGGACCGGTACGACGTGTCGAGCATGAGGGCCGCCGTGCACGCCGCGGCGCCCTGCCCGCCCGAGGTGAAGCGGGCGATGATCGACTGGTGGGGCCCGGTGATCCACGAGTACTACGCCTCCACCGAGGGTGCGGGCGCGACGTTCATCGACAGCGCGCAGGCGCTGGCGCGGCCGGGATCCGTCGGTCGGGACGGGGCGCTGGGGGTCGTGCACATCTGCGACGAACTCGGGGTCGAGGTGCCGGCCGGACAGACCGGCACCGTCTGGTGGGAGCGCGACGAGCGCCCGTTCGAGTACCACAACGCGCCCGCCAAGACCGAGGAGGCGACGCATCCCGCGCACCCCACCTGGACCACCAGCGGCGATATCGGACACCTCGACGAGGACCGGTTCCTCTATCTCACCGATCGGGCCGCGTTCACCATCATCTCCGGCGGCGTGAACATCTACCCGCAGGAATCGGAGAACGTTCTGACCCTGCATCCCAAGGTGTTCGACGCCGCCGTCATCGGGGTCCCGAACGAGGAGATGGGGGAGGAGGTCAAGGCCGTCGTACAGCTCGCGGCCGGTGTCGAGCCGGGCCCCGAGATCGAACGCGAACTGCTCGACCACGTCCGTGCCCGGGTCGCGCACTACAAGGCCCCGGTCAGCATCGACTTCACCGACGACCTGCCCCGCACGCCCACCGGCAAGCTGGTCAAGCACCGGCTGAGGGCGCGCTACCTGTCCGCGCCGCCGACCGGCTGACCGCACGGTGAAGAAGCCAAATATTCATTGATGGAAATGCGGTTCTCGCTGTAGTAACCTTGTTACTGAGCTCGACGGCACCTCTGCCCACCCGACAGCGACACGTGAACCGAAGGCGACCCGCGATGACCTCCACACCGATCCTGACCGACGTGATCGACGACCTCCGCAACCGTCGGGGAACCGGCGAGACGGTCCCGATCATCGACCCGGCGACCGAGGAGCAGATCGCCGAGTTCGCCGACGGCGGCGCGGATGCCGTCGACGAGGCCGTCGGGCGCGCCCGCAGTTCGTTCGACTCCGGTGTCTGGCAGGGCCTTCCTGGCAGCGAGAGGGCGAAGGTCCTGTGGCGCGTCGCCGATCTCATGGACGAGAGCGCGGACGACCTCGCGGAGCTCGACTCGGTCAACACCGGCATGCCGTACGTCCAGGCCCGGTCGATCACGACCACGTGCGCCGAGGTCTTCCGGTACTACGCGGGGTGGTGCACGAAACTCGACGGGATCGCGCATGACGTCCACATGGCCGGTGGTATCACCGGCGCGCATTCGAACATGCACGGGTACACGCTCAAGGAACCCTACGGCGTCGTCGGCCTCATCTTCCCGTGGAACGGACCGCTGTTCAACGCAGCCGCCAAGATCGCGCCCGCACTCGCCGCCGGATGCAGCAGCGTCGTCAAACCCGCCGAGGAGACACCGTTCTCGGCGGTCCTCCTGGACCGGATCCTCACCCGCGCCGGCGTCCCGGACGGGGTGGTCAATCTCGTGACCGGGAACGGTCACACGGCAGGCAAGGCGCTCAGCGAGCACCCCGACGTCGAGAAGATCGCCTTCACCGGGTCCACCGAGGTCGGCAAGCAGATCGTCCAGGCGTCCGCGGGGAACCTCAAACGTGTCATGCTCGAACTGGGCGGCAAGTCCCCGGTCCTCATCTACGACGACGCCGACCTCGACATGGCGATCCTGGCGGCCTCGATGGGGATCTTCATCCACTCCGGTCAGGGCTGCATCTGCGGGTCGCGGGTGTTCGTCCAGCGAGGCGTGTACGACCGCGTCCTCGAGGGCATGTCCACGATCGCGCACTCGCTCCAGCTCGGCGGCCCGAAGGACGAGGGTTCGCACATCGGGCCGCTCATCAGCCGAAAGCAACTCGACCGCGTCATGGGGTTCATCGACGGCGGCCGCAGCGACGGCGTCGAGGTCGTCGCGGGGGGCCACCGGCTCGACCGGCCAGGGTACTTCGTCCACCCGACGATCGTCACCGACGTCGACCCGGCGATGCGGTTGTACCAGCAGGAGATCTTCGGACCGGTCGTGGCGGTGCTGCCGTTCGACGACGACGACGAAGTGGTCGCGCTCGCGAACGACTCCGACTACGGACTCGCGGCCACGGTGTGGACCAAGGACGGTGCCCGTGCCCACCGCCTCGCGAAGCGCCTGCAGTCCGGCACCGTGACCCTCAACTGCCAGATGGTCTTCGACCACGCGATGCCGTTCGGCGGATACAAGCAGTCCGGCTGGGGCTACGAGTGGGGTCGCGCGGGTATCGAGAGCTACCTCCAGACCAAGACGGTGTTCACGCAGCTCTGAGAGCGGTCGGTCACCCCGGGCCGAGGGCGGTCCGCCGCTCCCGTGACTCCTGCGGCGCCTCGCGGCCGACCCTGCGCCGTTGGGGATCAGTGCAGCAGCTCGGCCAGCCGGGCCCGGTAGGTCTCGACGTTCGCCAGCTTGACGGACTCGTAGCCGCGGACCAGGTCCGGCAGCCCCGCGATCTCGACGGCCCGGTCGTACGAGTTGGCGGTCAGCGTGGCCGCCAGCTCGTGCACCGTCGCGGTGTAGTGGGCGAGTAGTTCCCGCTCGACCTTCCGGACGTGGGCGTAACCGAACGGGTCGAGCTTCGTTCCGCGCAGAACCTTCCCCCGGGCCAGCAGCTTCAGTGCCACATGGGACTTCGGTCGAAGACCGATCTTCTTGCTGCGTCCCAGGGCGCGCAGGGCGGGCGGGTGCAGCTTGTACGTGAGATTGGTGCCACCGGGGACCTGGGACTCGACTTCCGCGACGAACGCGGGATCGACCAGCAGTCGGGCGACCTCGTACTCGTCCTTGTAGGCCGTGAACTTGTACAGGCCACGCGCGACGGCCTCGCTGAAGTTCGTGCGGTCGGTGACGTCGCGTTCGGCCGCCCACGCGGACTGCACCGTCTCGACGTACCGGCGGGCGACCTTCTCGGACTGGAAGCCGACGAGCTGAGCGGCGCGCAGTTCCACCAGACGCCGGACCTCGCCGTCGAAGGTGCTGCCGGACAGCAGGTGCGCGGGCACCGGCTTCGGTGTGCGGTGCGCGGGCTGCGTCGCGTCCCGGAATGCGACCGGATCGGTGATCGCCGCGCGGCCCCACCGGAAGGCGGCGATGTTGGTGTCGACGGCCACCCCGTTGATGCCGATGGCCTCCTCGATCGAGTCGGCCGGCAGGCGCAGGCCACCGGACTGGACGGCCGCACCGATGAGCAGGAAGTTCGCGGAGGCGGTGCTGCCGAACAATTCCTGCGCGGCGGCGAGCGCGTCGAACGCCGTCAGCGACGCCGACACCGAACCCAGCCGGTCCAACAGGACTTCCTCGTCCGGGTGGTGAACGCTCTTGTCGTACACCATGTCCCCGGTCGGGGTTCGGCTCGTCGAGGCGATGACCGCAGTGCTCGCGGGGTCGCCGTAGCCGAGGTTCTTCGCGTCGGCGGCGGTGAGCAGGTCGAACGCGATGATGGCGTCGGCGCTGCCCGGGGTGAGCCGGTTCGACGGCTCGAGTGCCCCGGTGGAGAAGCGTAGGTGGGAGACCACCGGACCCGCCTTCTGGCTCAACCCGATCTGGTCGAGGGACTCGACCTCGTAGCCGGCGCGCAGCGCGGCCGTGGCCAGCACCTGGTTGACGGTGACGATTCCCGTACCGCCGATGCCCACGAGGAAGACGTTCCGGGTTCCGGTCGGTTCAGGGACGCTCGGCGCGTCGACGGGGGGCGGCTCGGGGCGGGTCCGCTTGGCGGTCTTGGTCTTTCCCGGCACCTGCTCGACGGTGACGAACGAGGGGCAGTCTCCGTCCAGGCAGCTGTAGTCCGTGTTGCAGGATGTCTGGTCGATCCGGGTCTTGCGCCCGAACTCGGTGTCGACCGGCTGCACGGACAGGCAGTTGGACTTGGTGCCGCAGTCGCCGCAGCCCTCGCACACCGCCTCGTTGATCACGACGCGGGTGGTGCGGACCGGGAGCGTGCCGCGCTTGCGCTGCCTACGTGCGTCGGCGGCGCAGTGCTGGTCGTAGATCAGCACCGTGACACCCTCGATGTCCCGAAGCAGCCGCTGCGCCTCGTCGAGGCGGTCCCGGTGCCAGAGCAGGGTGCCCTTGGCGAGCTGCTTCTTCTTGTGCCGTTCGGGTTCGTCGGCGCAGATGACGATCTTCCTGACGCCCTCGGTGGTGAGCTTGTGGGTCAGTTGCGCGACGGTGAGCATGCCCTCGGCGTCCTGGGCACCGGTCATCGCGACGACCTCGTTGTAGAGCAGCTTGTAGGTGATGTTGACGCCGGCCGCGACACACGCCTGGACCGCGAGCTGGCCGGAGTGGAAGAAGGTGCCGTCCCCGACGTTCTGGAACAGGTGCGGGATGTCGGTGAACGGGGCCTGGCCGATCCACTGGCTGCCTTCGCCGCCCATCTGGGTGAGCCCGGTGACCTTGCTGTCCTCCCGGTTCGAGATGGTGACCATGGTGTGGCAGCCGATGCCGCCGCCGCCGATGGAGCCCTCGGGCAGGGCGGTGGACCGGTTGTGCGGGCAGCCGCTGCAGAAGTACGGGGTTCGCTTGGTTGGCAGTACCTCCAGCGAGAGCTGCGGCGGCAGTGGCCTCTTCAGCTCCACTACGTCGCGGAGCACCCGCCGCAGCGGTCCGAGCAGCCGCCCGGCGGTCAGTTCCCCGTCGACCGGCATCAGCGGCCGTCCGCCGTCGTCCCGCTTGCCGACGATGCGCGGCGTGTTGTCGGTGCCGTAGAGGATCTCGCGGATCTGCGTCTCGACGAACGCGGTCTTGTCCTCGACCACCACGAGCCGTTCGAGGCCTGCGGCGAATTCGCGCACCCGGTCGGGCCCGAGTGGAGTCGGCATCCCGATGCGCAGCAACCGGATTCCGGCGCGGTGCATCGTCTGCTCGTCGACGCCGAGGTCCAGCAGGGCCTGCCGGAGCGCGTCGAAGGTGGTGCCGGTGGCGGCGAACCCGATTCGCGCGGACCGGGGATCGACCTCGATGACGTCCAGGTCGTTGACGGCGCCGTAGGCGCGCACCACTTCCGCGCGCGGTCCGTACAGGTCGGCCTCGGCGATCACGCTGTCCGTCGGGACCGCCATCGGGCGCTGCCGGTAGGTGAACGGCCTTCCCTCCCATTCGATCTCGGGGACGGTGATGTCGAGGTCCGAGACCGAGCCGTCGACGGACCATGCGCCGTCGGCGAGGTCCGCGACGATCTTCAGTGCGACGATGCACCCGGATGCGCGGGACAGTGCGATCCCGTGCATGCCCATCGTCACCAGTTCGGCGGCGTTGCGCGGGAACAGGACCGGGATGCCGAGTGCGGCGAGGGAACGTTCGCTGACGGCCGGGACGGTGGACGACTTGGACGCCGGGTCGTCGCCGACGAGCAGCAGCATGCCACCCCGGCCACTGACGCCGTACATGTTGGCGTGTCGCAGCGCGTCGGTCGCGCGGTCCACGCCGGGCCCCTTGCCGTACCAGACGCCGACGACGCCGTCGTGGGTGGCGGTGCCGCCGAACGCGGCCAGGTCGGCCTGGCTGCCCCACACGGAGGTGGCGGCGAGCTCCTCGTTCAGGCCCGGGACGAAGGTGATGTCGTGCTCGGCGAGCACGGTCGGCATACCGTGCAGCATCTTGTCGACGCCGCCGAGGGGGCTGCCCTGGTAGCCCGAGACGAACGTCGCGACGCGGCGCCCGGCGCGCAGGTCGCGCATGTGCTGCTCGACGAGCAGGCGTGCGATCGCCTGGACGCCGGTCAGTAGGACCGGGCCGGCGCCGGGACGGTAGCGGTCGTCGAGGTCGTAGGACGTCGCGACGGAGGTGCCGGCGTTGACGGTGGCACCGGTGTCGACGGAGGTACTGGGGCGGTCGGCAAGTTCGGTCATCGCTGGCACCCTGTCCTTCGGCACTGGATCGTCACTGCCGAAATATCGGTCGTTCGGTGCAGCAATAGTCGGCTGAGGTGCCAGCAGCGTCAACAGTTGAAGTAATAGCGTGGCATGATGATCAGTTGTGACCCGCATCACCCCCTGGAGGTCAGCATCGTGATCAGCATCGACAAACTCGACGCGGCCCTGCTGCAGCTGCTCGGCGACGACCCGCGCGCGCAGATCATGGACCTGGCCACCCGACTGGGCGTCTCCCGCAACACGATCGCCTCCCGGATGCGGCGCCTCGAGGAGACCGGTGTGGTCACCGGCTACCGACCCGAGGTCGACCTGCCGACACTCGGATTGCCGGTGCAGGCGTTCGTCGGTGCGGAAACCGTGCAGGGGCGGATCCAGGCGGTGATCGAGGACCTGCGTGAGGTCCCGGAGGTGCTCGAAGTCCACACCACCACCGGCCGTGAGGACCTGCTGATCCGCATCGCGGCCCCGTCGCACGAGGAGCTGCTGCATGTGCTCGAACGGATCCTGGGAGTCGACGGCGTCGCGCACACCTCGACCACTCTTGCCCTGACCACCCCGATCAAGTACCGCACCCAGCCCCTGGTCGACCACATCACCCGCGAGGCGGGGCACGGCCGGTCCGCGGCGACCTACCGGGACGCGGCGGACTGAAGCAGCGAATCCTCGGGTACCGCCGCATCATTCGGGAGAAGGTGGATGAGGCGGGCCGGGGCGGTTCGGAATCCTTCGCGCCCCACGGCGATCGGTTCGGACCCCGGGCGGTTCGAGGTCGCGATCCGGGTCAGCACCGCCTGCCGGTCCGAGCCCTCGACGTGGGCCAGGTCGACGCCGGCCCGGATGCCGTGCCGGTCGTCGCAGACGCGGGCGTCGTCCGCGCACTGCGCGCGCACCGGGCAGCCGACGCACAACGCCGCGACCCGGGTGGTCGACTCCCGGGAGGCGCGGAGCGGCGGAAACCACCAGGTTTCAGGTGTTTCCGCGCAGTGCCGTTCCGGGTCGAGATACCACGCCTTGCCGCGTAGTCCCTTGTTCACAGTGCCACCTCGTTCACACCTTCGATCCACCCCGCGCCCTCGCAGGCCTCGGCATCCACTTTCCGGTACAGGCGATCCCGGCGAAAGGGTCGAACGTCCCGGGTTGGACGCCGAATCGCATGACCTCCGCCACTGCGCGCCCGGCCGCGCCCGGGGCGGGCCTATCGTTGGGGCCATGACCGTCCCCGCCGTCGCGTCCGGCGAGGCCGACGCGCCGCTGGACACCGTCCACCGCAGCGACCGGCCCCTGCTGCTGACCGCGTCGCTGGCCACGCTCGGTCGTGGGCGCGGGGACCCCTGCCATCGTGTCACGCCGGACGGCGCGCTGTGGCGGACGACGCTGATGCCGACCGGTCCGGTCACCTACCGGCTCACCCAGCTGGACGCGACGTCCGTGCGGTGCCGGGCCTGGGGCGACGGGGCCGCCGAGTTCACGCGCACCCTCCCGGATCTGCTCGGGGAACGCGACGCGGCAACGGATTTCGCGCCCGAGCATCCGAAGTTGATGGAGGCGCATCGGCGGCTGCCGGGACTGCGGATTCCGCGCACGGGGCGCGTCTTCGAGGTGCTGGTGCCGACGATCCTGGAACAGAAGGTGCACGGGGTCGCGGCCCGTGCGTCGTGGCGTCGGCTCGTCACCGCGTACGGCGCCGTCGCTCCCGGGCCTGCGCCGGCAGGGATGAGGGTGCCGCCCCCGGCCGAGGTGTGGCGCCGCATCCCGTCCTGGGAGTACCACCGGGCCGGCGTCGACCCGAAACGGTCCCGCACGATCGTCACCGCCGCCGCCGTCGCGGGCAGGCTCGAGGAGACCGTCGCGATGACGCCGGCGCAGGCGCAGGCGCGGCTGCGGGCGGTGCCGGGGATCGGGGTGTGGACGGCGGCGGAGGTGGCCCAGCGGGCCCTCGGCGACGTCGACGCGCTGTCCGTGGGTGACTTCCACCTCGCCGCGATGGTCGGCTGGTCGCTGCTCGGGCGCCCGCTCGACGACCCCGGCATGGTCGCCTACCTCGAACCGCTGCGGCCGCACCGCTACCGCGCGATCCGCCTGCTCGAGGTCAGCGGGCAGGCCGTCAAACCCAAGTTCGGACCCCGGACCGCGGTCACCGATCACCGCCGCCACTGACCCGCCGAGGCCGGAGTGGACCACATCTCCACACCGATGCGGAAACTGTGGAGAGTTTCTCCGTGGTGGGCGTCGCGGTGGCTTCGTAGGGTTCCCCACGGTCACGGGTGATGTCCGCTTCCCCGTCGCGTTCTCCAGGAGCCACACCCATGACGACCGCCGCCGCCCCGGCTGCAGGGCACGACGACACCGCGCTCGAACAGCGCGTGGTGCGCAAGGTCGCGCGCCGCCTGATCCCGTTCCTCGCGGTGCTGTACTTCGTCAACTACCTCGACCGCACCAACATCGGGTTCGCCAAGCTCACCATGAGCGAGGAACTCGGCATGACCGCGACGATGTTCGGCCTCGCGTCCGGCCTGTTCTTCGTCGGCTACCTGATCTTCGAGGTGCCGTCCAACCTGGCGCTGCACCGCTTCGGTGCCCGGATGTGGATCGCCCGCATCATGTTCACCTGGGGCATCCTCGCGGCCGCGATGGCTTTCGTGCCCAACGTCGGCAGCCTGTACGTGGTGCGCATCCTGCTCGGCATCGCCGAGGCCGGTTTCTTCCCCGGCGTGCTGCTGTACCTGACGTTCTGGTTCCCCG
This sequence comes from Rhodococcus sp. NPDC003348, assembly GCF_053589375.1. Lineage (NCBI taxonomy): Bacteria > Bacillati > Actinomycetota > Actinomycetes > Mycobacteriales > Nocardiaceae > Rhodococcus > Rhodococcus sp. NPDC003348. The sequence goes on along the minus strand of NZ_JBSFRT010000007.1, from coordinate 76,027 downwards.
CGAAGTACCGGGTGCGGCTGATGGGCATCTTCCTGCTGACGCTGCCCGCGTCGTCGGCGATCGGCGCCCCGCTCTCGACCGCGATCATGCAGTTCGGCGACGGCCTGTTCGGACTCTCCGGCTGGCGGCTGATGTACCTCGTCGAGGGGCTGCCCGCGGTGCTGCTCGCGGTCGTCACCTGGTTCTATCTCACCGACAAGCCGCACCAGGCCAAGTGGCTCGACGACGAGGAACGCGACTGGCTGGTGCGGACAATGGAGGCCGAGAAGGCGTCCACGGCGGACGAACACGGCACCCCGGTGTGGAAGACGCTGCGCAACCTGCGGGTGATCGCGCTCGGCATCGTGTACTTCGGCGTCACCTACGGCCTCTACGCGCTGAGCTTCTTCCTGCCGACGATCGTGGCCGGCTTCAAGGAAACCTTCGACACCGACTTCACGGTGTTCGAGACCGGGCTGATCGTCGCCGTGCCGTTCGTGATCGGCGGCATCGCGATGGTGCTGTGGAGCCGGCACTCCGATCGCACCGGCGAACGGGTCTGGCACGTCGCCGCGCCCGCCTTGCTCGCCGCCGTCTCCATCCCGGTCGCGTTGTACCTGAACTCGCCGTTCGCGGTGATGGCCGTCGTCTCGCTGACCGCGATCGGCGTGCTGTGCGCGATCCCCGTGTTCTGGTACCTGCCGACCACGTTCCTGTCCGGGGTCGCGGCCGCCGCGGGCATCGCGATGATCAACTCGATCGGCAACCTGTCCGGGTTCGGCGCCCCCTACGTCACCGGCTGGCTCACCGACCTGACCGGCAGCGCCAAGGCCGGCCTCTGGGTGGTGGGCGCTGTGCTTCTGCTCGCCGCCGTCCTCGTCGTCACGCTCAGTCGTCGTGACGCGGTGGCTGCCCGCCGAGACGCTGCGCACCCGCTCGGAGCCGAAGCAGCAGCTGCAGGTCCAGTGCCAGATCCGGGTCACGCCACTGCTTCCCGATGAGCCGGTCGATCGACTCGAGCCGCTGGTAGAGGGTGTTGGCGTGGATCCCGAGATCCGCTGCCGTCGCCGCGTGCCTGCGGTTGTGTTCCAGATAGGACGCGAGGGTGTCGGGTAGCGGCACCCCGCGCTGCTCCTGCTCGCGTATCAGCGGGCCCAGCATCTGCTCGGTCACCGCGGCCAGCTCCTCACGGCCCGTGCGGCTGAGCAGGATCCGGTAGATCCCCAGCCGGGACGCGGGTGCGATCTGCGAGCCGCGGCCCAACGTCTCGAGCACGTCCACCGTCTGCTGTGCCTGCGTGTACGCCCGCGCCAGCGCCTGCCCTCCGCGGGCCGGGTCGGACACCCCGACCGTCGGGTCGGTCTCGGGCTGCACCCAGCGCTCGAGCACCCCGTCGGGGTCGAGACCGGGGACCACGGCGATCACCCGCGAACCGTGCTCGGCGACCACGGTTCCCGACGGCAACCCCATCTCCTCGATCCGGGCACGGGTGCGGGCGACATCGGTCTCCGGGCGCGCCACCACCACCGTGTACGGGCGGTCCGGGTTCACCCCGGCCAGCCGGAACTGCTGCTCGACCTCGGCCGGTGTCGGGGCGGGCCGGGTGATCAGATCCACGAGCAGCGCGTCGCGGGCGCGGCGGCCGGCCTCGGTGGCCGCCCGTTCCCCGACCAACGCCAACGCGATCGCCGGTGCCGCGCGCTCGAGGATCAGCATCACCGGGGCCCCGGGGTCGGTGGGCGCGAGCAGCAGCAGCACGCCGAGCCGGTCCCCGGAGGCCCGGACCTCGCGTCCCACCAGCGTGCGGCCGCCTGCGGTCGCGGCGGCGGCCTGCTCCGTTGCCGCGCCGAGGCTGCTCGCGCCGGATACCGCCGGGCCGGATGCGGCCGAGTCGAGGGCGGCGAACACCGCCTCGACCGCGTCGGCGTCCAGTGCGGCGGGCCGTTCGCCGGGTTGCGTCACGAAGTACGCCGGGCAGCCCGCCGACGCGGACACCTCGGCGACCAGGTCGCGGACCCCGCCGCCGCGCAGGACCACCTGGGTCAGCGCCCGGTCCCAGCGCAGCGTCCGCTCCAGCAGGTCGGTGCGGCGGGCGAGCTCGGCGTTCGCGGTCTCGAGCTGGGCGACGGTCTCCTTCGAGCGGACCATCGTGCGGGCGTTGTCGATCGCCACCGCGGCGTGCGCGGCCAGCGCGGACAGCAGCATCACCTCGTCGTCGCTGAACGACCGCTCCTGCCGCTTGCAGGCGCACACCGCGCCGAGCAGGGTGCCGCCGCGCCGCAACGGCACCGCCAGCAGGCCGCGCATGTTCTCGGCCCGGGCGGCGACGTCGGCCGGTCCGGTGTGCGGGAACGTCGGGTCGGCGCGGTAGTCGGGTGTCCAGGCGGGCGCGTCCTGGGTCATCACCCGCCCCATCAGCCCCTCGGTCCGGGACAGCGACAGCCCGATCAGCTGGGAGGTGTAGGCACCGCTTGCGACCTCGATCACCAGGTCGTCGCCGTGGAGCAGGCCGATGTAGACCAGGTCGACGCCGAGCAGCCTCCGCGCCTGCGCCGCTATCTCCGTCAGCAGGGTCGACGGGTCGTGCAGGGTGGTCAGCTGGGCGGCGATGTCGTTGAGGGCGGCGAGTTCGGTGGCCCGCTGCCTGCGCTGCTCGAGCAGCAGATGCAGCCGGAACGCGGCCTGGGTGTCGTGTTCGATCGCGGCCGGGTGCGCGGGCTCCGCGGCGAGCAGCCGGTCGCGGTGTGCGATCAGTTGGTCCGGGGTCGCGTCGTCGAGGAGTAGGTGCAACCAGTCGTCCCGCATCGCGCCTCTCATTTCTTCGTCGACCGAACCGTATGGAGACATCATCCACCATTCTGCGTGGGCCACGGAGATTCGGTCCATCGATTCGGCTTCGTCACCGGACTAGCGTCGAGAGCATGACTGTCGACGCCACCTCGATCCGCATCACCGAGCTCGCGGACGAGTTGACGTCCGCGATTCCCGCCGACCGGGTCGCCACGGACCCCGATGTGATCGAGCCGTACCTGCACGACGAGGCCGAGTGGGCGCCGTACGGCACCCCGCTGCTCGTGGTCCGGCCGCGCACCGCGCAGGAGGTGCAGGTCGTGGTTCGCGCCTGCATCGCGCGGAGTGTGCCGATCGTCAGCCGCGGCGCGGGCACCGGACTCTCCGGTGGGGCCAACGCGACCGACGGCTGCGTGATCATCTCCTTCGACAAGATGAACGCGGTCAAGGAGATCAACCCACTCGAACGGCTCGCCGTGGTCGAACCGGGCGTGGTCAACGACGACCTGCGCGCCGCGTGCGCGAAGGAGGGGCTCTGGTACCCGCCGGACCCGTCCAGCGCCGCGTGGTCGACGATCGGCGGCAACGTGTCCACCAACGCCGGTGGCCTGTGCTGCGTCAAGTACGGCGTCACCCGCGACTACGTGCTCGGCATGCAGGTCGTCACCGGAACCGGTGAGCTGGTTCGGCTCGGGCGGCGCACCGCGAAGGGGGTCGCAGGCTACGACCTCGCCGGCCTGATGGTCGGCGCGGAGGGCACCCTCGGCGTGATCACCGAGATCACCGTCAAACTGCGCCCCCTGCAGGAACCGCAGCGCACCATAGTCGGCTACTTCGACTCCACCGTTGACGCCGGACGCGCGGTGCGGGCGGTCGCCGAGGACGGGTTGACCCCGTCCGCGCTGGAGCTGATCGACCGGCAGTGCCTCGTCGCCGTCGACGCCTGGAAGAACATGGGTCTGTCCGCGGACGCGAACGTGCTGCTACTCGGGAGGATCGACACGCCCGGCGCCGTCGGGGACGCAGAGGCCGAGCGGATGCTCGCCTGTTTCGATCGTGCCGGTGCGACGTGGAGCGCGCAGTCCACCAACCAGCAGGAGGCGGACGCGCTGTTCCTCGCCCGCAGGCTCGCGTATCCGGCTATGGAGCGTCTCGGTCCCGTGCTCACCGAGGACATCTGTGTCCCGAAAGCCGTTGTGCCGGAGATGCTCGAACGCATCGAGGAGATCGGGCGGCGGCACGAGACGACGATCGCGTCCATCGCGCACGCCGGGGACGGGAACCTGCATCCGCTGCTGATCACCCCCCGCGACGACGACGCCGCCCGGATTCGCGCCCAGGCCGCCTTCGCCGAGATCATCGACGCGGCAATCGAATACGGTGGCACCGTCACCGGTGAGCACGGTATCGGCCTGCTCAAGATGGACGGTCTGGCGCAGGAACTCGATCCCTTCGTGATGGACATGCACCACGCGGTCAAGCTGGCCCTCGATCCGCACGGAATCATGAACCCGGGCAAGGTCATCCGGTAGGCGGCTACGCCGGACAGGCGCCTACGGCGCCTGGAGCAGTGCGAGGGTCGTGCTGATCAGTTCGTGCTCGAGATAGGTCAGGGCCTGTGCGCTCTCGCCCTCGCGCTCCCAGGCGGCCAGCGCGGCGATGACGTACCGCGCCATCAGCGCCACCCGCCGGGTGCGGGCCGGGTACTCGAGGTGGGTCAGCGTGTCGGCGATGTCGATGAACAGGTTGTGCACCACCGTCATCGCCTCGGCGCGCGGCTGTCGTGCCACGGCCGCGTCGTCGAGGGTGAAGATGTCCAGGGCGATCGTGGCGAGCCACTGCTCGTTGAACCGGGCCCAGTAGCTCGGCTGGTGGCGGCCGAGTTCGGCGACCAACGGCCGCACGTACGCCTCGACCATCGTCGGCAGGTCGTAGTCGCCGCGGTCGACCGCGCCGGCGATGATCACCGCGCGATCGATGCTCACCGGTTCGGTGTGGCGCTGCCAGACGGCTTCGAGCAGTCCCTGCCACGACCCGAAGTGATAGCTGACGGCCGAGTTGTTCTTGTGTCCGGCGGCCTTGACGACCTCGGCGACGCGGACTCCGTGCAGGCCACGCTCGGCGACGAGCCGCTCGGCGGCGTCCACGAGCGAGTCCCTACCCCTTGACGGCTGCGCTTTCGGCACGGTACTAAGAAACCCTTCTTAAACGTTTGCGAGGCGTCGGCCTCGTTGCAATCTTTCCGGAGGCATCATGCGCCAGGCTCGACCCACTGTTCCGTTCCGCATGATAGGGGGACTGGCAGTCGCCGCGGTGGTCCTGAGTGGCTGCTCGTCGAGCGACACCGACGATTCCCCGGCCGCCCCGAAGCCCGGCGACCTGCTCTCCACGGCGCCGCTCACCAACGCCGCCGCGCTGCCCAGTGCCGCCCGAAACGAACTGGTCACCTACGCGTCGGAGAACGGCGACGGCAAGCCGATCGTCGTCTCCGGGACGATCGCGATCCCGTCCGGCACCGCCCCCGAGGGCGGCTGGCCGGTGGTCAGCTGGGCGCACGGCACGACCGGTATCGCGGACACCTGTGCTCCCTCGGGCGACACCGTCGACGGTGCCGCGCACGACTACGTCTCGCGCACCGCGCCCTCGCTGGACCGGTGGCTGCAGCAGGGCTACGCGGTGGTCCGCACCGACTACGAGGGCATGGGCACCCCCGGCGACCACACCTACCTGAACGCGCAGTCCGAGGTGAACGCGATGACCGACCTCGTGCTGGCCGCCCGCCATCTCGACGATTCGGTCGGGGACAAGTGGATTGCGGTGGGGCACAGTCAGGGTGGTGCCGCCGCGGTGAGCGCGTCGGATCTGGGCACGCAGCGGGCGCCGGAGCTCGACCTGGTCGGCGCGGTCTCGCTGGCCCCCGGCAGCGGACTGAGTCAGACCCCGCAGTACATCAAGGGCGGCAACCAGGCCGTGGCACCCATCCTCGCGTTCCTGCCGATCACCCTGCTCGGCGCGGCGGCCGCGGACCCGGCCGTGGTGCCCGACGAGATCGTCACGCCCGCAGCCGAACCGCTGCTGAAGGCGGCGCGGACCGGCTGCATGGCCGACGTGCGGGCCGCGATCGGTGACATCCAGGTCAACTCGGTGATCCGGCCGGACGCCGATCTGGGTCCGTGGACCGACTACCTGAAGAAGCAGGAACCGGAGAACGCAACGCCGGCGGTGCCGCTGCTGGTGCTGCAGGGCACGGCGGACGTCCTCGTGGCGGCGCCGCAGACGGACGGGCTCGTGAAGACGCTGTGCGGCAAGGGCGCTCCGGTCCAGTACAAGAAGTACGAGGGCGCCGACCACCGCGCCGTCATGGATGCCTCCTTCGACGACGCCGAAGCCTTCGCCTCGGCGGTACTTGCGGGCGACGAGGTCCAGCCGAGCTGCTGATTCTCGACGACGAAAACGGGCCCCTGCGTGTGAACTGGTCCCCGATTGTTGGACTGGCTAATCGGAAGCCTAGGCGGTGAGGGCCTGAGCCCGGTATTGAACCGGGCTCAGGCCCTCGAGCTTTGTCGAGATACGGTCGGTGTTGTACCAGTGGATGTACTCGTGCAACGCGGCCGTGAGTGCATCGACGGTCAGGTACCGGACGTGGTGGAACAGTTCCTCTTTGAGATGGCCGAAGAAGTTCTCGATCACGGCGTTGTCGTAGCAGTTTCCCTTGCGGGACATCGACTGGGTCGCACCGGCGTCGGCGAGCAGGCTCCTCCAGGACAGGTGCTGGTACTGGAATCCCTGGTCCGAGTGCACCGTGGGTGTCCTTCCCTCGCTGAGGGTGGCAATCGCATCACGCAGGGAACTGTTGGTCAGCTGCAGGTTCGGCGACGTGCCGACCGAGTAGGCGATGATCTGTCGATCGAACAAGTCCATCACCGGCGACAAGTACAGCTTCTTGTCACCGATACGGAACTCGCTCACGTCGGTGACCCACTTCTGATTCGGTGCGTCGGCTTCGAAGTCGCGCTCCAAGAGGTTCGGAGCGATCATCCCGACTTCCCCCTGATACGAGTTGTATCTTCGCCTCCGGCGCACCCGGCAGAGCAATCCGAGCGCACGCATCAGCTTCAGCACGGTCTTCTTCGCCACCTTCCACCCGGCGTTGACCAACACACGGTGGACACGGCGATGCCCGTAACGTCGGTGGTTGTCTTCGAACACCTCGGTGATCGCGGTCTTCAGTTCCGCGTCCGGATCCGGTTCCCGCAGCCGGGCCTGGTGATAGAAGAACGTCGACCGTGCAAGCCCGGCAACGTCGAGCAACACGTCCAGGCGGTACTGTGCCTTGAGGGAGATGACAGCGCGGACCCTCACCGTCGTTCCTGCACCCTCAAGGCACGCAATTTTCCCAGGTACGCAACCTGGGCCCGCAACCGTTCGTTCTCCGCCCGCAGCCGCTCCAGCTCACTGCGCTCGGTCGGCTCGGAGTCGATGGACTTCGGTGGACGTCCCGACCGCTTCGGGCGTAACCCGTCCTCGCCCTCGTTGCGATACTTCCGCGCCCACGATTCGATCAGCTTCGGTGTCGACAGGTCGAACTCGCGGGCAAGCTCGACTTTCGTCTCGCCGGCAAGGAAACGCTGCACCACAACGAGTTTGAACTCGAACGAGAACGACCGCTTGTCCGGTTTGGCCACCAACGCTCCCATGCCTCGAACCCGCCACCGGTCATAGAGACCTTCGATGGCCGAACCGCTGACACCCAACTGAGTCGTGACCGCGCGATAGCCCCAACCGGCCTCGAACAACGCTACCGCCTCGGCCCGCTGATCCTCAGAAAGCGAACTTCGCACATGCATAGAACTGCTCCCCGTAAGTCGGAACTGAATTTCTCAGTCCAACTTCCGGGGAGCAGTTCAGTGAGCAGGGGCCCGTTTTCGTCCGGATCGGCGCGGCCGCGCTCAGCGCAGCTTGATGCTGCCGCCGTCGACCATCAGGGTCTGGCCGGTCATGTAGCTCGCGTCCGCGCTGGCGAGGAACACCGCGACCCGGCCGATGTCGGACTCGGGGTCACCGAACCGGTGCAGCGGGGTCTTCGCCAGCAGCACCTCCTCGACGCCGGGGTTGGCCTCGATGTACGCCTTGACACCCTCGGTCGCCGCCAGCGGCGAGATGATGTTGACGTTGACGTTGTCGACCGCCCACTCGTTGGCGGCGACCCGGCTGATCGCTCGGATGGCCTCCTTCGCGGCGGCGTACGACCCCTGGGTCACCTGGCCCTCGATGCCGGCACCGGACGCGAAGTTGATCACCGATCCCTGGTTCGCGGCCAGCTGGGCGTGCGCGGCCTTCATCAGCCAGAACGTCGGGTAGAACCCGGTCCCGAACGACAGGTCGAGCATCTCCTGGGTGGTCTCGAGCAGCGGCGCCTGCCGGGACGCGTGCGCGTTGTTGACCAGGACGTCGACCTTGCCGAACGCCTCGATCGCGGCCGCGACGATCGCGGCCGCGTTCTCCTCCTTGGAGATGTCGGCGTTCAGGAACTTCCCGGCCCCGCCGAGTTCGTTCTCCAGTGCCGCGCCGGCGTCGTCGTTGATGTCGACGAACAGGACCTTCGCGCCCTCCTTGGTGAACGCCCGGACGATGCCACGACCGATGCCGCCGGCACCGCCCGTGACGATCGCGACCTTGTCCGCAAGCCTCATGTCACGCTCCTTCGAAGTCGAGCCGAGATTGACTGGGGTTGATCAGTCGACGGCCAGCGCGGGCTTCTCCAGCTCCGCGACGCTGTACGCAGAGTACGTGTCGTACTTCCCGCGACCGGTGAAGTAGGACGAGAGCTGCTGATCGAGCTCCTCGACGGTGAACGCGGAACCGGCTGCGTCGAAACGGTTCTCCACCTTCGGCGAATCCATCAGCGCGACCATCTTGCCGTACACGACGAACACCTGACCGGTGATCTCGTGGGAGGCGGGGGAGGCCAGGTAGGCGACCAGGGTGCCGACGCGCTCGGGCGCGAGCGGGTCGAGCCCGGTGGCGGCGGCGTCGGCGTCACCGAATGCCTCGGCGGTCATCGCGGTCCGCGCGCGCGGGCAGATCGCATTGGCGGTGACGCCGTAGCGGGCCAGGCCCTGGGAGGTGGACAGGGTCAGCGCGGTGATGCCGGCCTTGGCGGCGGAGTAGTTCGGCTGTCCGGCGGAGCCGAACAGGAACGCCTCGGAGGAGGTGTTGACGACGCGGCCGTAAACGGGGGCGCCGGACTCCTTGCTCAGGTTCCGCCAGTACTGGGCGGCGGCGACCGAGGTGGCGGCGTGGCCCTTGAGGTGGACGCGGAGGACGTCGTCCCAGTCCGACTCGGTCAGGTTGAAGATCATCTTGTCGCGCAGGATGCCGGCGTTGTTGACCAGGATGTCGAAGGAGCCGAAGTTCTTGACGGCCTCCTCGATCATGCGGCCGCCGAGCGACCAGTCGGAGACGTCGCCGGTGACGGCGATCGCCTGGCCACCCGCCGCGCGGATCTCCTCGGCAACCGCGTGGGCGGCATCGCCCATGTCGTTGACGACGACGGCGGCGCCGGCCTCGGCGAGCGCGAGGGCCTCGGCGCGGCCCAGGCCCGCCCCGGCGCCCGTGACGATGGCGGAGCGGCCGGCCAAGCTGACAGATTCACCCATGGAATGTCTCCCGTGTTCGGTTGCCGCGGTTCGTCCGACGGCCCATGAACCGAAAACTAGTATTCATTCTAGTTCCTTGCAAGGGCGCATCCCACTACGGCGGCAGTCCCGTTGTTCGGGAGTGACGCGCGCCACTCGCTCCCGTTTCGTGGGACCGTGTGCGACGCCGATCACACCCGCGTCAGAAGGACTCTGGATGTCGCTCAACCTTGCAGATCTGTTCGAAGCCGCCGCGGACGCCGTTCCGGACCGCGCCGCCATCGTGTGCGGGGATGTCCGCCTCACCTACGGCGAGCTCGACGCCGGTGCCAACCGGCTCGCCCACCACCTGACCGGCGCGGGTGTCGGACCCGGTGACCACGTCGGCATGTACATGCGCAACAGCACCGAGTTCGTCGAGGCGCTGCTCGCGTGCCTGAAGATCCGGGCCGTGCCGGTGAACATCAACTACCGCTACGTCGACGCCGAACTGACCTACCTGTTCGGCAATGCCGAACTCGTCGCGGTGGTCGCCGACGGCGAGTTCGCGGCCACCACCGCCGCGGTGCTGCCGCACACCCCGACCGTGCGGCACGTGGTGACCGTCGGTCCGGTCGCCTCCGCGGACCTGGACTGGGGGAGCGTCACCGCCGTCGACTTCCACGTGGCCGTCGCCGCGCAGCCCGCCGACCGCGGCTTCCCCGAGCGCAGCAACGACGACCTGTTCATCATCTACACCGGCGGCACCACCGGTATGCCGAAGGGCGTGATGTGGCGGCAGGAGGACTTCTTCCACGCCGCGCTCACCGGCGGCAACCCGTTCGGTGAGCCGTACAGCGGTGCGGAGGCGGTGGCCGCCGCGGTCCCGCACATCCCGGAGATGACCTGGATGCTGACCGCGCCGCTGATCCACGGCGCGGCGCTGTACTCGCTGTTCACCGCCTTCTGCATCGGGACGACCCATGTGCTGATGCCGAAGTTCGACGCGATCGAGGCCCTCGCACTGATCGAACGCGAGCGCGTGATGACGCTGACCGTGGTCGGTGACGCCATGGCCCGCCCGCTCGCCGACGCCATCGCCGAGCACGGCGCCGAGTACGACCTCGGCTCGCTGATGGTCGTCGGGTCCGGCGGCGCACTGTTCTCGAAGGGCGTGCGCGACCAGCTCGTCTCGCATCTGCCCAACCTGACCGTCCGGGACGGGTTCGGGGCGTCCGAGTCCGGCGTCGACGGGAACCTCGAGATCGGCGCGGACGGCCTGATGCGGATCGCCGCCAAGCCGACCGTGCGGGTCGTCGACGAGCGGATGCGTCCGATCGAACCGGGTTCCGGCGAGGTCGGTTACATCGCCCGGTCCGGCAACGTGCCGCTCGGCTACTGGGGTGACGCGGAGAAGACGGCCGCGACGTTCCCCGTCGTCGACGGGGTGCGGATGTCGATCCTCGGCGACATGGGCCGGGTCGAGCCGGACGGCGCCATCGTGCTCCTCGGCCGCGGGTCGATGTGCATCAACACCGGCGGGGAGAAGGTGTACCCGGAAGAGGTGGAGATGGCCATCAAGAGCCATCCGGCCGTGATGGACGCCCTGGTCGCCGGCGTCGACGACGAGCGGTACGGGCAGCGGGTCGGCGCGGTCGTGCAGCCCCGCGACGGCCACGAGGTGCCCGACCTCGACGAGCTGATCGACCACGTCACCACCCAGGTCGCCCGCTACAAGGCGCCCCGGATGGTCGTCGGGGTCGACACGATCGTCCGCTCTCCCGCGGGCAAGGCCGACTACCGCTGGGCCAAGGCGACCCTGCAGGAGCAGGCCACCCGCGCCTGATCCTCCACGCCCCCACGAAAAAGCTGAAGGTCACCTTCATGCATGCGCGTGAAGCGCACGAAGGTGACCTTCAGCCGGAAATGGGGGCGTTCAGACGCCGGAGGAGAGGATGCCGCGGCCCTCGTCACCGCCGTTGAGCACCCGGCCCACCCGGCGGGTGACCTTCCACTCGCCGTCGATGCGGGAGAGCTCCCACCGGTTCGCGGTGATCCGCGCGACCCCGTACGCACCGGTCTCGGTGTCGCGCAGCACCAGCTGCGAGTGGCAGGTCGCGACCGCGGTGTCGCCGTCCAGCTTGATGTGCGGCGGGTAGAGCAGGTGACCGCTGCCGCCGTGGATGTAGGACTGGTGGTTGCGGGAGTGGACCATCGCCTCGATCTCACCGCGGCCGTGCATGGCGCCGGTGTCGACGTCGTACAGGCCGTCCTCGGTCCACAGGCCGGAGACCTTCTCCGCCTGGCCGCTGTCGACGGCCGGGCCGTACGAGCTGATGAGGTTCATGATCGCCAGCTTGTCCTCGAGCAGCTGGACGCGGTCGGCGAGCCGTGCGACGAGTTCGGCGGTGTCGGTCATCTGTGGGGCCTCTCTGTTGTCGATCGGTACTGCGGTGGATCAGTCGAATTCGATGCCGAGGGGGCGGGCCAGCTCGGCCAGTGTCGCGAGCTGATCGCAGTAGTGGTCGACGCCGGTCGCGTCGATCGTGACGCCGGCGATCGTGGCGCCGGCATCCCGCAGTCGGGTCAGGGCGCGCGCCGCGCCCTCGGGGGCGCCAGCCGGGTCCAGCGGTCGGCCGGCGGCGAGCACGATCTCCATGCCCTCTGGGGCGGGGGTCTTGGCGAGCATTGCGGTCAGGTCGTCCAGGCGCAGACCGAACGGCACCCAGCCGTCGCCCAGTTCGATCGCGCGGCGCAGCGACCGCGGCGTGCGGCCACCGATCCACAGCGGCATCCGGTCCTGGACCGCGTGCGGTTCCACGACCATCTCGGCGAAGTCGTAGAACTCGCCGTGGTACTCGGGGGTCGGACGGCCCAGCGCGGCCCGCAGTGCGCGCAGTGCGTCGTCGGCGCGGGCGCCGCGGCCTTCGAACGGCGCGCCGAGCAGGTCGAACTCCTCGCGCAGGCTGCCGACTCCGAGGCCGAGGGTGACGCGGCCGCCGCTGATCCGGTCGAGGGTGCCGTACCGCTTGGCGATCTCGAGGGGGTGGTGATAGCCGAGGACCAGGACCTGGGTGAGCAGCCTGATCCGGGAGGAGTGGGCTGCGAGGAACCCGAGGGTGGCGAGGGGATCCCAGTAGGTGCCGCCGCGCTCGGCGGCGATCTCGACCGGGACCGCGACATGCTCGCTGCACGTCACGTGGTGATACCCGAGCCGGTCCGCGGCGGCCGTTATGGTGGCGACGTCGCCGATGCCCGCACCGATTTCCCAGTCCGCGCGGGTGGCGGGGTGCTGGATGAGCACCGGGGTGACGATCCCGATTCGCATGACCTTCTCGCTCCCGTCTGTCGGGGGACTTCGGGTCCCGCGACCGGTTTCTACATCACCCGGGGTGTGCGTGCGGGGACCCTCTCGGTCACCGGGACCGGTGATTGGAGTGGGGTGTTCCACATCACTGTCCGGTTTTGCTACAGTTTCAGAATTGATTTCAGTTTTGGATCGGATGGTCGATCCACCGGACCTTCAGGAGTCGTCATGACGGTCGTCACCGAAGCGCCAAGCCGCAAGACCCCCCAGGGCGGTCGCGAGGTTCCGCCCTCGATGGTCGAACGCATGACGTTGATCCTCGATGCGTTCGACGGCCGCGCCGCCCGGCTCACGCTCGAGGAGGTCGCCTGCCGCTCGCAGCTGCCGCGCTCGACCGTCCACCGCATCCTCGACTCGCTGGTCAAGCTCAACTGGGTCGAGCACGCCTCCTTCGGCTACCGGCTCGGCCGCCGGGCACTCGGCACCGGCGGGGACGGCGGGCACGCCGAGATCCGTGAGGCGGCCGCACCCCTGCTGCACGAACTGCACCTGCAGACCGGCATGGTCGTGCACCTGTCCTTCCTCGACGGCCACGAGATGGTCTACCTCGACAAGGTCGGCGGGCGCATGGCGAGCGCGATCCCGTCCCGTGTCGGCGGTAGGGTGCCCGCGCACTCCACCGCCGCGGGCAAGGCGTTCCTCGCCTGGCTCGACCCCGAGCGGGTGGACGCCGTGTGCACCGGCCGGCTCGCCCGGGCCACCGCGAACACGATCACCAACCTCGGCACCCTTCACCTGGAACTGAACCGGATCCGGCAGCGTCGCGGGCTGGCGTTCGAGCGCGAGGAATCGGCCCGGGGAGTCGCGTGCGTGGGCGCCGCCATCCGCGGTCCCGAGGGGCCGGTCGCGGCGCTGTCGCTCAGCGGTGACGTGCGCACCGCCTCCCTCGAGCGGGTTGCGCCGCTGGTCGTCGACGCGGCACGGGAGATCGGCCGCACCCTGTACCCGGAACTCGGAGCCACCCGTCGTGCCGTGCAGCCGGCGGTTCCGGTCCCGGCGGACACCTGGTCGCCGGAGGCGCGGACCCGGGTGCTCGGTGGCCGCGCGGGCGGCTGGATCTAGGACGGACGGAACTCGGGCCCGGTCACGAGTGGCGTGACCGGGCCCGAGTGCTGAAAGCCGGTGGGCGTCAGCGGTTGTCTTTCGCCGCCTGACGACGGTCGCCGGCGGCGATGGTGGAGGCCTCGTACTTCATCCGGCCCGGGGACTGCCGCGTCTGGTCGACGCGCTGGACCCCGGCGGAGGACACCTTCCCGGTGTCGGTGTCGACGCCACCGAACGACGGCGCCTCCTTGCGGGCCCGCGCCAGCCGCTCCTGCTTGAGCTCGAGTGCGGTCTGCTCGGCCACGACCGCCAGCCGCCGACTGACCCGGGCCAGGGCGTCCTCGAAGAGTTCGGCCTTGCGGGCGTTGATCTTGTTGGCCCTCTTGCCTGCGCCGCGTCCGCCCTTCTCCACGACCTTCTTCGCGCCCGCGCGGCGGTACTTTCCGACGTACTTGTTGCGGGCCTTGCGGATCCGGCTGTGCAGGACGATCAGGTCGTCCTCGTCGAGGTCGGCCATCTCGGTCTTCTTGGTCTCACGAATCAGCAGGAATTCTGCTTCGTCCAGGGACTTCAGTGCTTTCGCCATGTCTACTCCCGTTCCGGGTCGTGGTGTGGGTCATGCTAGTCCCGGGTGGCAGGTCGTGAGGGCCATCGCCACGCCGGTCGGGCGGCGCCCGACAATCTCGCTGATCGGGAAAGTCACTCCCAGCGGGATGCCTGACCTGGCACCGTCGGGTCCATGACGAGCGAACTGACCTACGAGGGCACCAAGCGGGAGGTCGCCACCGACCTCGGCGTGCTCCGATACCACGAAGCCGGTGACGGCCCGCCGTTGCTGCTCCTGCACGGTTCCGGCCCCGGCGTCACCGGCTGGCGCAACTACCGCGGCGTCCTCGGCGATTTCGCCGAGCACTTCCGCTGCCTCGTTCTCGAGTTCCCCGGCTTCGGCGTCAGTGACCCGGGCGACGGGCACCCGATGGTGATGGCCGGCGCGTCCGTGGGGACGTTCCTCGACGCGCTCGGCATCGACGAGCCGGTGCACATGATCGGCAACTCGATGGGCGGCATCGTCGCCACCAACGTCGCCATCAACGCGCCGCAGCGGGTGAACAAGCTGGTCACCATCGGTGGCATCGGCAAGAACGTCTTCGCCCCCGGGCCCGGTGAGGGCATCAAGTTGCTGATGGAGTTCACCGACAACCCGACCCGTGAGGGCCTGATCCGGTGGCTGCACTCGATGGTCTACGACCCGGCCGTGGTCACCGAGCAGCTGATCGAGGAGCGTTGGGCGCTGGCCACCGAGCCGCTCACCCTCGAGATCGCCGCCCGGATGTACAGCAGCAAGGCGTTCGCCGCCAATGCCGCCGCCGCGAAGGCCTCCGGCGCCACCCCGTACTGGGCGCAGCTGCACAAGGTGCAGGCCCAGACGATGCTCACCTGGGGTCGCGACGACCGGGTCAGCCCCGTCGACATGGCGATGCTGCCGATGCGCGACATCCCGAACGCCGAACTGCACGTGTTCCCGAACTGCGGGCACTGGACGATGATCGAGGCCAAGGAGGCCTGGACTTCCGCGGTGCTCGCCTTCCTGACCCGCAAGGACAGCTGAGAATGACCACCGACCAGAACTGGGACACCACCGTCGACTTCCTGATCGTCGGCAGCGGCGGCGGCGGCATGTCCGCCGGCGTCACCGCCGCCGAGCTGGGCCTGAACACCCTGATCATCGAGAAGGGCAAGAAGTTCGGCGGCTCCACCGCCATCTCCGGCGGCGGCATCTGGATCCCCAACGCCCCCACCCTCACCCGCAAGGGGCAGGTCGACGACCCCAACGAGATCAAGGGTTACCTGCGCACTCTGACCAAGGGCTCCGGTGTCTCCGACGCCCGGATCGACGCCTACGTCGACAACGGCCCGAAGCTGATGGAGCTGCTGGACCGCAACAAGAACATGAAGCTGTACTGGGTGAAGGGCTACTCCGACTACCACCCGGAGGAGAAGGGCGGCAGCGCCCTCGGCCGCACCATCGAGTGCCTGCCGTTCGACACCCGGAAGCTGAAGGAGGACGAGCAGTTCCAGCGTCCCAACAGCATGAAGGGCCCGCTCGGCCTGTGGGTGACGTCGAAGGACTACCACGACCTGGCGCTGGTCAAGCGCACCTGGGCCGGACGCCGCGCGTCGCTCGTCGCCGCGTGGCGCGTCGCGTCGAACACGGTGCGCCGCAGGCACATGTCCACCGGCGGCCGGGCCCTGGTCGCGCGGATGCGGATGGTGCTCAAGGACTACGGCGTCCCGCTGTGGCTGCGCACCGCGATGACCGAGCTGGTCACCGACGCCAACGGCACTGTGATCGGTGTGGTCGCCGAGCGTGAGGGCAAGACGGTCCGGATCCGCGCCACCCGTGGCGTGCTGCTCGCGACGGGCGGCTTCGACCACAACCAGGAGATGCGCGACAAGTACCTTCCGGAGCACGGCCGCGCGAACGCCAGCGCTGGTGCCCGGGAACTCAAGGGTGACGGCATCCTGGCGGGTCAGAAGCTCGGTGCCGCGGTCGACCTGATGGACGACGCCTGGTGGATGCCGTCGGTGTTCCACCCGATGGGCGCGGTGATCCCGCTGGTCTCCGAGCGGTGCATCCCGCCGTCGGTGATCGTCAACGCGCAGGGCGAGCGGTTCACCAACGAGTCGTCGCCGTACGTGAACTTCGTGCACGACCAGCTCGAGGGCGGTCACGTCCCGGCCTGGTTCGTCATGGACACCAAGGCGAAGAACCGCTACCCGTTCGCGCAGGTGCTGCCGAACATGCCGTTCCCGCAGGGCTTCTACGACTCCGGTGTCATCCACAAGGCCGACACGCTGCGTGAGCTCGCCGAGAAGATCGGGGTCCCGGCCGACAAGCTGCTCGCGACCATCGACCGGTTCAACGGCTTCGCCCGATCCGGCAAGGACGAGGACTTCGGCCGCGGCGACAGCGCCTACGACCGGTACTACGGCGACCCCACCATGAAGAACCCCAACATGGACGAGATCGTCAAGGGCCCGTTCTACGCGATCAAGTGCGAGGCCGGTGACCTCGGCACCAAGGGCGGTCTCGTCACCGACGAGAACAGCCGGGTGCTGCGCGGCGACGGCTCCGCCATCGCGGGCCTGTACGCGACCGGCAACACCACCGCATCGGTGATGGGCAACGAGTACGCGGGCGCGGGCGCCACCATCGGCCCGTCGATGGTGTTCGGCTACCTCGCCGCCAAGTACGCCGCCGCGAACACGCTCCCACTGAGCGAGAGCAGCGAAGCCGCGTCCGCCTGAGGCTGGGACGTTCAGACACAAGAGGCGGCCCCGCCGCCGGATCATCAGCAGAGATGAGGGAAGTCATGGGAGAGGTCCTGGACCGGATCATGCAGCACGCGGACGAGATCCGCGAAGGCGGCATCGAGGGCGAGAAGCTCATGCGTCTGTCGGACGGCAACGCCAAGCGGCTGCGTGACTCCGGCGTCATCCGCATGCTGCAGCCGAAGGAGTTCGGCGGCCTCCAGGCGCACCCGCGTGAGTTCGCAGAGACCGCGATGGGCATCGGTGCCATCGACGGCTCCACCGGCTGGGTCTCCGGCATCGTCGGCGTGCACCCGTGGGAGATGGCCTTCTTCGATCCCAAGGCCCAGCAGGAGGTGTGGGGCGAGAACGTCGACACCTGGATCGCGTCGCCCTACGCACCCATGGGTGTCGCGGTCCCGACCGACGGCGGCTACATCCTCAACGGCCGCTGGTCGTTCTCGACCGGTAACGACCACTGTGATTGGGTCATGATCGGCGCCGCCCTCGGCGACAAGGACGGTAAGCGCACCGGCAAGAACCTGCACGTGCTGGTTCCGAAGTCGGATTACACGGTCGACGACGACAGCTGGAACGTCGTGGGCCTGCGCGGCACCGGCTCGAAGGACTTCGTCGTCAAGGATGCGTTCCTGCCCGAGTACCGCACGATCGACGCCGACATCGTCCTGCAGGGCAACGGCGCCGCGCACGCCGGACGCGACGAGACGCTGTACAAGTTCCCGTTCTCGTGCATCTTCCCGCTCGGCATCTCCTCGTCGCTGATCGGTATGGCGGAGGGCGGTCTCGGGCTGTACATCGCCATGCAGAAGGAGCGGGTTGCGGTCACCGGCGTCCCGATCAAGGACGATCCGTACGTCATGTACGCCATCGGTCAGGCCGCGGACGAGATCAACGCGTCCCGTGTGGCGATCCTCGAGACCGTCGATCGCTTCTGGGACAAGACCGAGAAGGGGCAGGAGATCACCTTCGAAGAGCGTGCGATCGGTCGCCGCACCCAGACCAACGCCGCATGGCGCGCCGTGAGCGCCCTCGACGAGGTCTTCGCCCGCGCCGGTGGCGGTGCGATGAAGGTGACGCTGCCGCTGCAGCGTTTCTGGCGTGACGCACACGTCGGCCTGTCGCATGCGATCCACGTGCCCGGTTCGATCAACCACGCATCGGCCCTGACCCAGCTCGGCGGTGAGCCGCAGGGCATCCACCGCTCGATGATCTGATTCCGGAAGGATTGGGAAGAGACATGACCGACATCCACTCCCTCGGGTACCTGCGGGTTCAGTCGCAGGATCTGGCCCGTTGGCGCGAACTGGTGATCGACGGACTCGGCATGGCCGAAGGCACCGGACCGGACGAGAACGGCCTGTACCTGCGCGTCGACGAGCGCACGTCGCGACTGCAGGTGCTGCCCGGCGACGTCGACAAGGTCCTCGCCGTCGGCTGGGAGGTGCGTGACCAGTTCGCGCTCCAGGCGGTGCGCGAGAAGGTCGAGAAGGCCGGCATCGAGGTCCGCGAGATGACGCAGGACGAGGCGGACCACCTGCGCGTCGAGCGGGCGATCACGTTCCAGGATCCGTCCGGCACGGTCGCCGAGGTCTTCTTCGGTCCGGTCCTCGACCACAGCCCGGTCGTCACCCCGCACGGTGGACGGTTCGTCACCGGTGCGGCCGGTCTCGGTCACGTCGTGCTGCCGACGCCGAAGTTCCAGGAGACCTACGACTTCTTCACCGAGGTCCTCGGGTTCCGTCCGCGTGGCGCGATCCGGCTCGGCGGCCCGGGTTCCCCCGGTCCGGCGCGGCGGGTGCGGTTCCTCGGCGTCAACCAGCGGCACCACAGCCTGGCGATCTGCCCGGCGCCGCCGACCGAGGCGCCCGGCATGGTTCACCTGATGATGGAGGTCGACACCCTCGACGCCGTCGGTCAGGCCCTGGACCGGATCAACAAGCTCGGCTTCTCGCTGTCCTCGACCCTGGGCCGGCACACGAACGACAAGATGGTCTCGTTCTACGTGCGCGCACCCGGCGGCTGGGACATCGAGTTCGGCACCGAGGGCATGCTCGTCGACGAGGATCACTACACCGCGGAGGAAATCACCGCGGACAGCTACTGGGGCCACGACTGGTCGGCCTCCGAGCCGCTCGCGGCGTTCACGCCGAAGGCCTGATTCCTCGGGCTCCGGCCCACCGACGCCGAATGCGGCGGTCGCTCACGAGGCGACCGCCGCATTCGGCGTCTTCGGGTCACGGGCGAGGCCCGCGGCGCCTATCGTGGATTCTCGGATCGCCGACGCCGGCCTGACGGCCCGCGTTCGCTCACCGGACTGCACGGCCGGCGTACCGCCGTCACATGGAGGTGCCCATGTCCAGTCCCTCGTCCTCGGAGCCGCGACCCGACTTCACCGGTCTGCTCGCGGTGTACGTCAACTGCACCCTCAAGCCGTCGCCGGAACTGAGCCACACGCAGGGGTTGATCGACCGGAGCGTGTCGCTGATGCGGGACGCGGGGGTGGCGGTCGACCAGATCCGGGCCGTCGACCACGACATCGCGACCGGCGTGTACCCGGACATGCGGGAACACGGATGGTCGAGCGACGAGTGGCCGCGACTGTTCGAGCGTGTCCTGGCTGCCGACATCCTGGTGCTGGCCGGTCCGATCTGGTTGGGCGACAACAGTTCCGTGATGAAGAAGGTCATCGAGCGGTTGTACGGGTGCTCGGCGATCCTCAACGACAAGGGGCAGTACGCGTACTACGGCCGGGTCGGAGGCGCGCTGTTCACCGGCAACGAGGACGGCGTCAAGCACTGTGCGATGAACGTGCTCTACAGCCTGCAGCACCTCGGGTACACGATCCCGCCGCAGGCCGATGCCGGGTGGATCGGTGAGGCCGGACCGGGTCCGTCCTATCTGGACGAGGGATCGGGTGGGCCGGACAACGACTTCACCAACCGCAACACGACGTTCATGACGTACAACCTCATGCACATGGCCGCAATGATCAAGGCCGCGGGCGGGATTCCCGCCCACGGTAACCAGCGTTCGCTGTGGGACGCGGGCTGTGCCCCGACGTTCCCGAACCCCGACTACCGCTGAATCCGGTTGCGCCGCCGTGGCTCCTCGGGCAAGGTGGTGGGCAACGTCGCGTGTCGATGGCGGACTGCGTCAGGCATGGAGGCGTCGTACCTGAGGGGTTCTTCGTGACCATCTCGTTCAACCACACCATCGTCGGGGCGCGCGACAAGCAGCGCTCGGCCACCTTCCTCACCACGCTGTTCGGTCTGCCCGATCCGGTCCCGGCGGGCCACTTCCTGTCCGTGACGCTCGCCAACGGTGTCACGCTGGACTATGCGCAGCCGCCCGGTCACGTCGACATCGTGCCGCAGCACTACGCATTCCTGGTCTCGGAGGACGACTTCGACGCCATCTACGGGCGGATCGTCGCCGAGGGACGCGACCACTGGGCCGATCCGCGGCAGAGCCGGCCCGGCGAGTACAACACCAACGACGGCGGTCGTGGGGTGTACTTCCTCGATCCGGACGGGCACTACCTCGAAATCCTCACCCGGCCCTACGGTTCCGGAGGTCAGGCCGGTTCCGGAGGCTAGAGCGTAGCCGGGTCCGGGTGGAACGGGCTCGGCTCGGAGACCGGGGCTCCGAGCAGGCCGGCGGCGGCGTCGGTGAGGAAATTGCCCAGCGCTTCCCACGCGGCCTCGCGGTTGCCTGCGGCGACGGACGCCTCGTATTCGGCGCAGACGTCGAAGATCATGCGGCTCAGGATCCAGGCCCGGCCGATCATCACGTCGCGGTCGAGGTGGCCGAGGTGGGTGAGGGTCAGCGCGCGAATCTCCTCTGATTCGGACGACACGGTCGTTGCCCGCTCGGTGAGTAGTTTCACGGCGGTCGGGTTGTGTCGCGCCTGGCTGATGAACCGGGCCCGCCACGACGGTATCGGCAGCGCCGAAAACGACTGTGTCGCAGGAAGGATCATGCAGCGCAGGTAGTCGGTCAGGCTCCCGTCGGCGCCGATCTCGCGGAACATGGCGGAACGCAGCGCGTCGGTGGTCTCGGCCTGTCGCTCGAACAGTGCCCGGATCAGGCCGTCGCGGTCACCGAAGTGATAGGCGACCGCCGAGTGGTTGGCGGCCCCCGCGTGTTCGGCGATGCGCCGACTGGAGACCTGGTCGATGCCGTACCGGCCGAAGAGTTCCTCGGCCGCGTCCATCAGCGCTGTCCGCGCCAGCTCGCTCTTGCGCGCCATCTCGCTCCTGTCGTCGGTGGAACCGGCTGCTGGTTCCGTCGGTGTGACCCGGACCCATGATCTCGCGTGCGGTGAGACCAACGTCATGCACGCGTCACATTGTCCATTTTAAGTCACGTGGCGTAATTTTGACTGGTGCTCGGTTCGAGCCGGGAACGCAGTGACGCAGACGAGGAGTGGCCGTGAGCAAGAAGGTGCAACCGCCGGTCGAGGGGGTGGACCAGGTGGATCCCGCAGCTGCCGAGGCGGCGCGGGCCCGTAAGGAGAAGATCGCCCGTTACGTCGGGATGCTGATCTTCCCGTTCCTGATGGTCTCGATGATGGTGAGCGGCTACCTCGGGGCGATGCACGCGCCGAAACCGCACGACCTGCCGGTGGCCGTCGTCGGAACATCGCAGGTCGAGGCCGCCCGACTCGCGGACGCACTGGAGGCGTCCAACCCGTCGGCCCTCGAGGTCCGGGTCGCCGACAGTGCCGACCAGGCACGGGCGCTCGTCACCGACCGTGAGGTCGTCGGTGCCGTCGTGTTCTCCGACTCCGGCGAGGCCACCGTCCTGACCGCAGGCGCGGCGGGTGCCTCCCAGGCATCGACCGTCAACCAGTTGCTGGTGCCGTTCGCGGCATCTCAGGACGCCACCGTCGCCACCGACGACCTGGCACCGCTGCCCGCCCACGACAGCGCAGGCCTCGGCGTCATGTTCATGACGACGGCACTCGTGCTCGCCGGGTACATGCCCCTGAGCCTGATCCTCTCGGCGGCTCCGGAACTGCTGCGTAAGCGCCGCATCTACCCGCTGCTCGCGGGCTGGGCCGCACTGATCTCCGCCGTCGTCTGGTTCATCGCGGACCCGATCCTCGGGGCCATCGAGGGGCACACCGCCGCGGTCCTCGGCATCTGCTGGCTCGGCGTGTTCGCCATCTCGTGCGTGCAGTTGTTCCTCACCCGCATCCTCGGGCCGCTCGCCGTGCTCGTCGGCATGCTGTTCCTGATGGTGCTCGGCATCCCGGCCTCCAACCTGGGCATGTCGGTGCACACGATGCCCGGCATCTTCTCGGTCCTGTACAACTTCCTGCCGTCGCCCGCCATCGGTGAGGCACTGCGCTCGGTCCTGTACTTCGGGGGCAACGGACTGACCGGCCACCTCGTCGTCCTCGCCGTCGGTGCCCTGGTCGCCGTCGCGTTGACGGTGCTCGTCGACGCCCTCAAGCGGCGCAGGAACCCCGAGGCGGCGCTGCCCGAACCGACGCTCGCCTCCTTCACCGGCAACCGGCCGCAGTCGACCCGCGCCCGCTACGCCACCATCGCGCTGTTCCCGCTCGCCATGGTCGCGATGATGATGTCGATCATGACGTCGTCGATGTACCAGCCGTCGCCGCGCGAACTGCCCGTCGCCGTCGCCGCGTCGGACCCGGCGCAGGCTGAGCAGCTGGCCGCCGGCCTCGACAAGTCCATGGAGGGGATGTTCGACTTCCGGGTCGCCTCACCCGACGAGGCGGAGCAGCTGGTCGTCGACCGGACGGTCGTCGGTGCGTTCGTCCTGCCGAGTGCGGAGAACCCGACGGCGACGCTGATCACCGCAGGTGCTGCGGGCATGAGCCAGCAGCAGACCGTCACCACCGTGTTCACGCAGGTGGCACAGCAGCAGGGCATGCCGCTGACCACTGCGGACGTCACCCCGCTCGGTTCGAACGACACCATGGGCACCGTGAGCATGTACCTGGCGATCGGCTGGATGATGTCCGGGTTCATGCTGATCATCGTGATGGGAACGGCGGCGCCGGAGCTGCTGGCCCTGCGCAGGCTGCTGCCGATCGCGGCCGGCTGGGCGCTGGCGATGTCCGTCGTGGTGTGGACGATCGCAGGTCCGATCGTCGGGGCCGTCTCCGGTCACGCCTGGCAGCTGATCGGCATCGGTGCGCTCGCGACGTTCACCATCTCGATGTTCACGACCGTGTTCGCGCGACTGCTCGGCATGCTCGCGGTGCTGCCGGTGATCCTGGTGGTCATGTTCCTCGGCGTCCCCGCCTCCGGCGGTGGCATGTCGATCTACCTGTCGCCCGAGATCTTCCGGACACTCCACGACATCCTGCCGATGCCCGCCGCGGTCGAGTCCGCCCGCTCGATCCTCTACTTCGGCGGTGACAGCGTGGGAGGCCACGCGGTCACGTTCCTGATCTGGGCGGCCGTCGCGCTGGTCTGCGTGATCGCCATCGAATGGTTCACCGGGCGCAAGCGGAACACTGCGCCCGCGCGGCCGGTGGCCGAGGAGAAGGTTGCGGAGCTGGTCTGACCGCCGGCATGACAACGACCGCGGGCCCGGTGGACGACTCCACCGGGCCCGCGGTCATCGTCCTTCCCTCACCCCGTGCACACGGCTTCTGCAGCACGCACACGGGCATTCGACGCAGAAAACCCCTGTGCACTCCCGAAAAGGTGTGTGCACAGGGGTTTTGCCGTGTTGCGGGGGAGCGCCTACTTCTTGGCGGCGGCCTCGCGCTCGGCGACGATGTTGAGCGCGATGTCGATGAGCATGTCCTCCTGGCCACCGACCAGCTTGCGCTTGCCTGCCTCGAGAAGCAGGGTGCGCACGTCGACGCCGTAGCGCTCCGACTGGATCTCCGCGTGCCGCAGGAAGGACGAGTACACGCCGGCGTAGCCCAGGGTCAGGGTTTCGCGGTCGACGCGGACCGGCCGGTCCTGCAGCGGACGGACGATGTCGTCGGCCGCGTCCTGGAGCTTGAAGACGTCGCAGTTGTGCTTCCAGTCGTACAGGTCGGCGACCGCGATGAACGGCTCGATCGGGCAGTTGCCCGCACCGGCGCCGTGTCCGGCGAGCGAGGCGTCGACGCGGTAGACGCCCTCCTCGACGGCGACGACGCTGTTCGCCACCGACAGGGAGAGATTCTCGTGCGCGTGGATGCCGATCTCGGTGCCGTCGTTGAGGACGTCCTTGTAGGCGCGGATGCGATTGCGGACGTCGTTCATGGTCAGGCGTCCGCCCGAGTCGGTGACGTAGACGCAGTGCGCGCCGTACGACTCCATCAGCTTGGCCTGCTTGGCCAGCTCCTCCGGCGGGGCCATGTGGCTCATCATCAGGAAGCCTGAGACGTCCATGCCGATCTCGCGGGCGGTCTCGATGTGCTGCGCGGAGACGTCGGCCTCGGTGCAGTGCGTCGCGATGCGCACCGAGCGCACACCGAGCTTGTAGGCGTGCTTGAGTTCCTCGATGGTGCCGACGCCGGGCAGCAGCAGGGTGGTCAGCCGGGCGTGCTGGAGCACCTCGGCGGCCGCCTCGATCCACTCCCAGTCGGAGTTGGAACCGGGACCGTAGTTGACGGAACCGCCGGCCAGGCCGTCACCGTGGGCGACCT
The DNA here is from genome assembly GCF_053589375.1 of Rhodococcus sp. NPDC003348. Classification (NCBI taxonomy): domain Bacteria; kingdom Bacillati; phylum Actinomycetota; class Actinomycetes; order Mycobacteriales; family Nocardiaceae; genus Rhodococcus; species Rhodococcus sp. NPDC003348. Next base: position 51,276 of record NZ_JBSFRT010000007.1, on the reverse strand, counting down.
CGATGGCGTCGACGCCGGCATCGTCGAGGGCGGTGACGATCCGCTTGACGTCCTCCGGGGTGATCCGGTGGCGCACCGCGTGCATACCGTCCCGGAGGGTGACGTCCTGGACGAAGATGGTGGGGTTGGTGCTCATCGGCTGGCTTCCTTCTTCTGGGCGATGCGCTCCGCGATCTGCTGTCCGGCGGAGGTCATGATGTCGAGGTTGCCCGCGTACGTGGGCAGGTAGTGACCGGCGCCCTCGACCTCGAGGAAGATCGAGACCTGGTGGGTCGGGCGGGTGGCGCCTTCGACCAGCAGCGTCTCGACGGGCTGGTCGGCCGGGATCTCGGTGATCTGGACCTGCTGCTTGAGCCGGTAGCCCGGCACGTAGGCGGCGACGTCGCCGACCATCTTCTCGACCGACTGGCGGATCTCGTCGTGGGTGGCCGGGTCCGACGCGTCGACGAGGCAGAACACCGTGTCGCGCATCATCAGCGGCGGCTCGGCCGGGTTGAGGATGATGATCGCCTTGCCGCGCTTGGCGCCGCCGACCGAGACGATCGCCGAGGAGGTGGTCTCGGTGAACTCGTCGATGTTGGCGCGAGTGCCCGGGCCTGCCGACTTGGAGGCGATCGAGGCGACGATCTCGGCGTACGCCACCGGGACGACGCGGGAGACCGCCGCGACCATGGGGATGGTCGCCTGACCACCACAGGTCACCATGTTCACGTTGGGGGCGTCGAGGTGCTCGTCGCCGTTGACCGCGGGGATCACGAACGGTCCGATCGCGGCCGGGGTGAGGTCGATCATCCGCTTGCCGAGCGCACCGAGGCGTTCGTTGTTCACCACGTGCGCCTTGGCGGAGGTGGCGTCGAAGACGATCTCGATCTCGTCGAAGTTCGGCAGTGCCACCAGGCCCTCGACACCCTCGTGGGTGGTCGGGACGCCCAGTGCGGCGGCGCGGGCGAGTCCGTCCGAGGCGGGGTCGATGCCGACCATCGCGCCCATCTCCAGGTACTCGGAGTGGTTCATCACCTTGATCATCAGATCGGTGCCGATGTTGCCCGATCCGATGATCGCGACCTTGACTTTGCTCATGCTTCCTTCTCTTCCACGAAACGAGCGGTCACGGTGCCGAGACCGGACACGGTGACGGTGACGGTGTTGCCGGCGCCGACGGGCGCCATCGGGCCGAGCGCGCCGGAGAGGATCACCTGTCCGGCGAGCAGCGGCTGGCCGAGCTCGCGGGCGGTCTGCGCCAGCCACACCACGGCCTCGATCGGGTCGCCGAGGCAGGCGGCGCCGTTGCCGGTCGAGACCTCGGTGCCGTCGACCTTCATCGACATGGTCACGTCCACCGGTTCGACCTCGTCGAGGGTGCGGCGCTCGGAGCCGAGGACGTACACACCGGACGAGGCGTTGTCGGCGACGGTGTCGCTGAAGCGGATGTCCCAGCCCTGGATCCGGCTGTCGCAGATCTCGAGCGCGGCGACCGCGTAGTCGATGGCGTCGCGCACCTGCGCGACGTCGAGGGGGCCGTCGATCAGGTCCTTGCCGAGGACGAAGCCGACCTCGCCCTCGATCTTCGGCTGGATCAGCCGCGACATCGGGATGTCGGACCCGTCTGCGAAGTCCATGTCGTCGAAGAGCACGCCGAGGTCGGGCTGGCCGACGCCGAGCTGCTCCTGCACGGCCTTCGAGGTCAGGCCGATCTTGCGACCGACGATGCGGGCGCCGGCCTGCAGTCGCCGATCGTTGAACTGCTGCTGGACGGCGTAGGCGGCCTCCAGGTTGGCCTCGCCGATCAGGTCCCGGATCGGCGCGCACGGCGCACCGGCCGCGGCGGCGGACGCGAGGCGGTCCGCGGCAGCGGCGATGTCGGATTCGCTCGCCGCGATGGAATTCGTGGGCTGGCTCATGGGCACTACTGTTACGGCACTCGCGCGAGGGGACCAGCCCAACGTCTCACTCAGCGATACGCTGGTCCATGTGACCGGCGCCGCGAATCTCGACACCGTGCTCGGCAAGGCGGTGACCATCCTGCGTGCCTACCGCCCCGAGGATCAGGTCCTGCCCCTCGCCGAACTGGTCCGCCGGACCGGCCTGCACAAGGCCACCGTGCACCGGCTCGCCGGCGAGCTGGTCGCGAACCGGCTCCTCGACCGGGTGGACGGCGGCTATCGGCTCAGCGGCGGGCTCTTCGAACTCGGGATGCTCGCCTCTCTCGAACGCAGCCTCCTGGAGATGGCGATGCCGTTCCTGCAGGACCTGTACGAGCGGACCCACGAGACCGTGCACCTCGGGGTCCGTGACGGCCACGACGTGGTCTACGTGGCCAAGATCGGCGGCCACCGGCAGGCCAAGTCCCCCTCCCGGACCGGCGGCCGGATTCCGTTGCACTGCTCCGCGATCGGCAAGACGCTCCTCGCCTACGCCGCGCCCGACCTACAGCAGGAGGTCCTGGCGGGGCCGCTGGTCCGGCGCACGCCGCACACGATCGTCGCGCCCGGGATCCTGCGGCGTCAGCTGGACCGGATCGTCGAAACCGGGGTCGCCTTCGAGCACGAGGAATCCGCGCTCGGCATCAACTGCGTCGCGGCCCCCGTCGTCGGTCCCGGAGGGGACACCGTCGCGGCGATCAGCGTCACCGGGCCCACGGGACGGTTCCGGCCCGAAACCCAGGTCGCGGCCGTCAGGGCGGCCGCGGCGGGCCTGGGCAGCACCATCTCCCGTCGCGAGCAGCTGCGCTAGAGCCCACGCCGTCCCCGCACCGCGATTGTCGGCCGAACGGGCAGCTCGCCGATCACCGGAATCTGCTCACCAAAGGGGGTTGGCCGCAACCCCGAACAGGGCTGACGCGCCGCTGCAAGGGGTGCTGGCTATCGGCGATGCGTAGTCCGAAAGTCATGTGTCGCAACAGCGAAGCGCTCTTCGCCGCCCGCGCGATGTGGTGATGTCGGAGTGGTGACGCCCGACGGTGCCTGGATCGTTTCATGGTCCGTCAGGCTATGTTTTATCTCACTACTGAAGTACTCTCGCGTTGAGAATGCATTCTTCGAAGGAGTGATTGTGAAGTACGTGAGTTTCGAGGTGTCGGAGAACCTGCCGAGCTGGGGTGCCGTGGTCGATGGGCAGGTCTACGACTTGGGGTCGGGCGGCGCGAATGTGGCCGCAACCTTGCGAGACGCGATCGAAGGAAATCTGCTTCGCGATTCCCTGATCGATGGACTGGAGCCTGTCGGCTCGGAGTCCGAGGTGTCGTTCCTGCCGGCCGTGCCGAATCCGACGAAGATCATTTGCGTCGGCGTCAATTACCGGTCCCATCAGGAGGAGACCGGTCGGGCGGAAGCTGGCGCGCCCACGCTGTTCACGCGGTTTGCCGACTCCCAGACCGGCCACCTCGTCCCCGTGCAGATTCCTGCGGTCGCAGGCCAGTTCGACTACGAGGGCGAACTCGCCGTGGTCATCGGTGCGCGGGCGTTCAAGGTCCCTGGTGCCGATGCGTCCTCGGTGATTGCGGGATACAGCATCTACAACGACTTCACGGTGCGCGACTGGCAGCGCGCGACCACTCAGTGGACCCCGGGCAAGAACTTCCCGGGCACCGGGGCGATGGGTCCGTACTTCGTGCCGGCTGCCGACGTGGCTGATCTCGACTCCTGCACTCTGGAGACACGGGTCAACGGTGAGCAGCGCCAGAAGGCGACGATCGCGGACATGCGATTCCCGATCGATCGTCTGATCGAGCACATCTCGACCTTCACCCCGCTCGCTCCCGGCGACATCATCGTCACCGGAACACCTGGCGGCGTGGGACTTTTCATGGACCCGCCGGGCCTGCTGAGCCCCGGCGACGTCGTCGAGGTCGAAATCACCGGCCTCGGAGTCCTTCGTAACGAGATCGTCGCGGAGCACTAGCCGTGACGATCGCGGTCTGCACGATGTCGCACTCGCCGCTCATCGGAGAGGTCGAGCCTTCCGGTGGAGTGCTGGACGAGATCGACGCGGCGATGGCCAAGGTTCGGAGCGCGATCGAGGCATTCGATCCTGACGTTACGGTTGTCTTCGGGCCGGACCACTTCAACGGCGTCTTCTACGACATGATGCCGGCCTTCTGCATCGGCTCGGGGGCTGTCAGCGTCGGCGACTGGAGCACGCAGCAGCGCGTGCTCCCCGTCGACGGCGAACGCGCCGGTCTGCTCGTGCGGGCGGCGCTCGACGCGGAAATCGATGTCGCTCAATCGGAGAGGCTGTACGTCGACCATGGCATAGCTCAGACTCTCGAGATGCTGTTCGGTGCAGACTACGAGCGTCCCATCGTGCCGATCTTCGTCAATGCGGTGGGATTGCCACTGGTGGCGATGCGGAGGGTCAGGAAGCTCGGTGAGGCGATCGGTCGCGAAGCCGCGCTGTGGGGCAAGCGGGTCCTGGTCGTCGGCTCCGGAGGCCTCTCACACGACCCGCCGGTCCCCAAGCTGCAGGGTGCCTCGGCCGAGGTGCGCGAGCGCCTGATCGGCGGACGCCACTACACCACCGAACAACGGCAGGAGCGGCAGCGGCGAGTCATCGACGCCGCGCTCGCCCACGGCCGCAACGGAGCCGGTCAACAGCCGCTGAACGAGCAGTTCGATCAACTCGTGATGGACACTCTGGCGGAATGTCGGCTCGGTGAGGTCGACGACTGGGCCAATGAATGGATGGTGCGCGAGGGAGGGGGATCGGCGCACGAGATCCGCGCTTGGGTCGCGGCCTTCGCGGCCGCCAACGCGGTCGCAGTGCCGACGGTTGCCGGCCGCTGGTACTGGCCGGTCCACGAATGGGGTACCGGCTTCGGCATCATGCTGACCGATCCTGTCGGTTCCTGATCTGCCGGCCTCTCGGGTCGCACGAGTGTGCTGCTCGTCGGGCCACCCCGTGCGGGCAAGTCAACTGTCCGTCGGGGTGGCCGTACCGTGACCGGGTTGCGGCATCGACGAGGATTCCACTGATCCCGCTCCGGCTGTCTGCGAACCGCAGCCCCAGCCGTTCTCCCGAGATCTGCTCGCCCACGTTCGAGTTCCACCGGCCAGACTTTGCCGGGATCGACAGCCGGTAATCGGCTGGGCTTGATCGCCCGGGTCGGATGGTTGGCTCAATCCGTGATTCGCATGTGCCTTGTTCATGTTGTGGCACAAGCTGTTCGAGTGTCGATTCTGACTTGGTCACCCTCGGATCGCTGCCCACGCCGGCGCCGGGCGGGCGTGGGCTTCGCGGAGTTGTCCCTGTGCCGCAGTCGCCCGTTCTCGGGCGGAGCCTTCGTGCCCTGCGCTTGAGTGGAACCCACTCGAGCCGAAATCATAATCATGGACAATTGTGTCTGGCATCACTAGAATGATGATTCTAGATACTAGATTCGCCTCGTTGCAGGCGACCCACCCTGCCTCCTGCGGGTGCCCCTGATGAAAGGAACTGCTGGCATGCCTTTGGCAGTCGCTGCCATGTCCCATGCGCCGTCATTCGGCAATGTCGACCCGGGAGGCACGATGATGGCGGAAATCGAGGCCGCGATCGGTGAGGTGCGTGCCTTCGTCGAGAGCTTCGACCCTGAGGTGGTCGTCGTCTTCGGCCCCGATCACTTCAACGGCCAGCTGTACTCGCTCATCACTTCCTGGGCGATCGGAGCCGAGGCCGTCGGCGTCGGTGACTACGGCACCACGGCAGGCCCGGTGCCCGTCGACGGAGACACTGCCCGCACCCTGCACGCCCTGGTCCTCGAACAGGGAATCGACATCGGCCGGTCCGAGCGGATGACGGTGGACCACGGCATCCTGCAGCCGCTCGAGTTCATCTATGGCCACCCGCTGAGCCGACCCATCGTTCCCATCTTTGTCAACGCTCTCGGCTTCCCGCTCACGCCGATGCAGCGTGTCCGGTTGTTCGGGGAAGCAGTCGGTAGGGCGGCGCAACAACTCGACAAGCGAGTTTTGCTGGTGGCCTCCGGCGGCATCTCGCACAACCCGCCTGTCCCGCGCTGGGAAGGCGCCCCGGAACCGTTGCGGGAGCGTCTCATCGCATACGCCCCCACCCGAGCTGATCGCGCCGCGCGCGAGCAGGCGATCGTCGCGGGAATCCAGGCCATCGCGGACGGCAAGGCCTCGAGCGCGCCCCTCAACGAAGCCTGGGACGAGCTGGTCCTTGATGTGTTCCGCTCCGGTGACCTGTCCACGGTCGACGGATGGTCCAACGACTGGTTTGTGGCCGAGGGCGGCAGCGCTGCGCACGAGATGCGCAGCTGGATCGCGGCATACGCCGCGCTCTCCACAGCCGGTCCCTACCGCATTGCCGTCGACCACTACTGGCCCGTGCAGACCTGGGGCGCCGGTTTCGGTATCCAGGCCGCGATCGGAGCGTGATGACATGTACGAGTTCAAGACCTTTTGGGCAGCAATCGCAGACCTGCCGCACCGCCTCGACTACGTCGAGGTGAACGGCTGGCGCACCCGTGTGCTCACGGTCGGCGGCACTGGCCGGCCCGATGAGCAGACCGTGGTCCTGCTCAACGGAACCACGGGGCACATCGAGGCTTTCACCCAGAACATCCGTGCCCTGGCGTCGAAGTACCGCGTGGTGGGGTACGACTATCCCGGCCACGGCTTCACCACTCTGACCGATCACGACCTGGAGATCCCCGAGTACGAGGAACACCTGCTCGCACTGCTCGACGTGCTCGGCATCGAGCGCGCGCACCTGTGTGGCGAGTCCCTCGGCGGATGGATCGCGATCAAGTTCGCCGCCCGCCACCCCGAGCGGGTGCGGACGGTGATCCTCAGCGCGCCGGGCGGTCGCGTCACGACCGCCGAGCGGGTGGACCGCGCGCAGTCCGTCAGCCGGCAGGCCGTCACCGAACCGACCTTCGGCAATGTCAGGCAGCGGCTGCAGGTCGTCATCCACGACCCCGAGAAGATCACCGACGAGCTGGTCCACATCCGGCAGGCGGTCTACTCCCGCGAGGGCTTCGGCGACTCCATGCGCCACATCGCGGTGCTGCGTCAGCCGGAAACCCGCTTCCGCAACCAGGTTACCGACGAGGACTTCGCGGCGATCCCCGTACCGGCACTACTGGTGTGGACCGACCACGAACCCAGCGGCGGCCCCGAGGTGGGAGAAGAACTCGCCGAACTGATCCCGGACGGCGAGTTCCTGCTCATCGAGAACGCAGCGCACTGGCCGCAGTGGGAGGACCCCGAGACCTTCAACGCCGCCGCCCTCGACTTCCTCGCACGGAAAGGCTGAACCATGACAGACACCAGCGTCATCGAGCAGATCGCCGATGAGCTCTACTGCGCCCGCCGCGAGGTCACGACCATGGACTTCGTCAGTCCGCGGCTGTCCGAGCGCGATCTGGATGCGGCGTACCGCATCTCCGAGCTCGTCGCCACCCGGCGGGAGGCCGAACTCGGCGTGCGTCGCGTCGGCCGCAAGGTCGGCCTGACCAATCCGCTCGTGCAGAAGCGGGTCGGGGTCTTCGAGCCCGACTACGGCATCATCCACGACGACATGGTTCACACCTCGGGTGTGGTGCGGCCGGCGTCCGCGCACAACTTCCTGCGAATCGAGGCCGAGGTTGCCTTCGTACTGGCGAAGGACATCCTCGACGCCGAGCTCGAGGCGATCAAGGACGCAATCGACTACGTCACTCCGGCATTCGAGCTCGTGGACTTCCGCTACGCAGGCAACGTCGGTCAGATTGTCGACACCATCGCCGACAACGCAGGGTGCGACGGGGTCGTATTGGGCGAGGAACGACACGCCTACGGCGAAATCGAACTGGCCGACGTCGAGATGGTGATCACCACGGCGGCCGGTTCCGAAATCACCCGCGGCGTGGGTGGGAACGTGCTGGGCGACCCGATCAACGCGGTGCAGTGGCTTGCAGAGACGGCGTTGCGGATCGGCCAGCCGCTGCGAGCCGGCGAGATCCTGCTCTCGGGCTCCATCGGATACATCGAGCCCTGGCCGGCCGACGTCGAATGCACCGCCACCATCACCGGACTCGGTTGCGTTCGCGCAACCCTCGACTCGAAGGAATGAAGCGATGACCGGAATCACCGAGAACGTCTCTGGGACTGCGCCCGTTGTCAGCACCGAAATCCGCGTCGCGATCGAACAACTGGTGGCAGAGCACCATTGGATGATCGACCACGGTCATGCCGACCGGCTCTACACGCTCTACGCCGAGGACGCAGTCTCTTTCGGACCGCTCGGCACCATGAACGGCCGCGATGCCATCAAGGCGTGGGGCGAGCGCCGCGTCACCCAGGACGCGGGCACGGTCCGTCACTTCTCCGGCGGCACCCGCCTGGCCTGGGAGGACGGGGTCCTCACCGGCACGACCTACTACACGACTTTCCGCAGCACGCAGGACGATCCGCTGCGGCCCGCAAGCGTCGGCGAGTTCCGCGAGGAGTACGTCCAGGTGGACGGCGAATGGCGTATCCGTCGCCGGGAGATCGTTCCGGTCTTCGGTGGTGAGAACGCAGCCGCCCACGCTCGTCGACTGGCCGAGGGTGGCAAGTGACGAACATCCCCGCCCTTCTCCATGTCGCCACCCCGTCTCTGAGCATCGTCGAAAGCGGTCTGTTCAACGGGTACGACGGTGTCGTCATCGACCTGCAGCACGGTGAGGTCGGGCTGGAGACCGCCTGCACGATGCTGCGGGCGATTCCGCGCGACGTCGGGTACGCCTATGCGCGTGTGGCGCGCATCGACTCGGGTGCGATCGGTCGCCTGATGGACAGCGGCGCGCGCGGCATCATCGCCCCGACCATCGAAAGTGCCGACGAGGCCCGCGCCCTCGTGGCGGCGACCAAGTATCCGCCGCTCGGTCGCCGCAGCCTGGGGCCCAGCCGCCCCCAGTTGTATTCCGGCAGCAGCTACACGGAGGCCGGGAACGAAGCGGTCGAGTGCATCGTGCAGATCGAGACGCGCCGTGGGCTCGACTCCGCCGAGGAGATCCTCTCGGTGGAGGGTGTCGGGTCCGTGTACATCGGACCGGCGGATCTGGCCGTGTCCTTCGGTCTCGGTGGCGGGGCCGACTGGACGGACGGCCCGGTGTACGACGCGATCGTCGAAGTCGCGAAGGCGGCTCGGGCACACGGGCGGACCTGCGGCATCTACTCCAGTTCCCCCGTCTACGCGGGTGATCTGGCTCGTGCGGAACTGATCGATTACGTGGGGCTCGGGATCGACCTCCTCATGGTCGGCGCCCAGGCACGGCAGAACATCGCAACCCTGAGGAGTGAATCGTGAACACGGACGTCCTGATCATCGGCGCGGGCCCCACCGGGCTGACGCTCGCGAACTTGCTTGGGCAGCAAGGTGTGCGCACTGTGCTGATCGAGGCACTCGAGGAGCTCATCGATTATCCGCGTGCGGTCGGAATCGACGACGAGGCGCTGCGGGTGATGCAGTCGATCGGCTTGGTCGACAAGGTGTTGCCGCACACGGTCCCCGACCAGCAGGTCCGGATCGTCAACGGGGACATGAAGATCATTGCGGAGATCAACCCGACGACACGCGAATTCGGTTGGCCTCGACGTAACGGTTTCGTGCAGCCGTTGGTCGACCAGGTCCTGTTGGCAGGTTTGGAGCGTTTCGAAACGGTCGACGTCCGGCTCGGGACCGAGGCAATCGACCTCGTGTACAACGACAGCGAGGCGACAGTCACGGTCAGATCAGGCGAAGAGACCTCGCAGATCACTGCGCGCTACGTCGTCGGGTGTGAGGGTGGTCGGTCCTTCACCCGGACCCATCTCGGTATCGAGTTCGAAGGCGAGACGCGCAAGCAGCGCGGTCTGGTGATCGATGTCGCCGACGACCCGCTCGGCACACCGCATGCAGTATTCGGTGGCGATCCGACGCGTGGCTACGCCACTCTCGGTCTCCCGCATGGTATTCGGCGCTGGGAATTCATGATGCTCGACGACGAGGGGGAGGAGTTGGTGGAATCGGACGAGTTCATCTACGGCCTCCTTGCCGAGCACGTGCCCGATCCGAGGCGACTCAACATCATCCGTCGACGCGTCTACACCCATCACGCTCGACTGGCAGCGAGGTTCCGGGAGGGGCCGGTTCTCTTGGCCGGAGACGCGGCCCACGTCATGCCGGTGGTCGCGGGTCAGGGGTGGAACTCGTGCATTCGTGACGCGATGAATCTTGGTTGGAAGCTTGCTGCTGTCGTGAAGGGGCGAGCCGACGACGCGTTGCTCGACACCTACGCGGAGGAGCGTCGCGACCATGTGAAGGCGATGGTCGATCTGTCGGTCGGCATGGCCAACCTGGTCACCAACCGCAGCAAACTGCGTTCTGCCGCGCGTGATGCCGCGGCAGTGGTCGTCGACAGGTTGCCGCGGCTCAAGGCGTACGTTTCCGGTCAGGGGTTCAAACCCATGCCGCGCTACGAGCGTGGCGTCGTGGTGCCGGCGCGGGTGCGGCAGTTGAAGTCGGTACCCATTGCAGAGGACTTCAAGTCGGCTGTCGGTACGCTCTTCCCGCAGCCGCGGGTGTGCACCACGACCGCGTCCGATCAGTTGCTCGACGATGTGACGGGGGCCGGCTGGCGGATCTTCGTGTGGAACAACGATCCACAGCAGCTCATCGACAAGGAAAACGCGGAGCGGTTGGAGTCGCTCGGCGCTCGCCTGGTGCATCTGGTACCTGCTGCCCAGCTTTCGTGGGCGGCGGCGAACGCGGGGGACGGCGTGAACGTAGTTGGCGATCCGTCGGGCGTGATCAAGTCCTGGTTCCATCAGCGGCCGTTCTCGGCGGTGATTGTGCGACCGGACCATGTCATCGCGGCCGAGTGTCTCGCTCAGGACCTCGACTCGACTCTGGAGTCGGTGTTCTCCACTGCTCGTCTGCAGTTGACCTGAGAATGCATTCTCTAGCAGAAATGCATTAATGCTTGATTAATGTGAAATATGTGACATAGTCGATGTTGCGGGCGTCACACCTGCACGGCCGATCAAGATCGCCGGGAACAGTCGGATTCAGGGAAGAAGGAATTCATGAAGCGGACCTTGTCTGTGCTTGCCGGGAGCGCGGCCCTGGCGCTCGCGCTGACTGCGTGCTCCAGCGGTTCGAACGACGGCGCCGCACCGAAATCGGACAGTGGCCTCGACGTCGTGAAGGTCGGGCTGTTCCCCTCATCGGCGGTCGGTGCCTTCGAGATCGGTATGGAGCAGGGCTTCTTCGCCGATCACGGCATCGAGGTCGAGCTGGTCATGGGCCAGTCGAGCGCCGCGCAGCTGCCGGCCGTGAATTCCGGAGGCCTCGACTTCGTCCTGGCCAGTCCGACCACGCCCCTGGTCGCGAGCAGCAAGGGCCTCGATGTCCCGATCGTGTCCGGCTACGCCAAGAATCGTCCCGACACCGTGAACGACTCCGTCGCCGTCCTCGTCGGCGCGGGCTCGGACATCAAGTCGGCCAAGGATCTCGAAGGCAAGCGCGTCGCGATCAACGCCCTCGGTAGCATCGGCGAAATCGGGATCAAGGAGGCCGTCGCGCAGGATGGTGGCAACCCTGACAGGATCACGTTCGTCCAGCTCGGCTTCGACCAGGTCGCCGCGCAGCTCGCGAGCGGTCAGATCGACGCCGGGATGGCGGGCCCTCCTTTCATGGGGCAAATTCTGAGCAGCGGCGGCACCATCGTCAGCGACTTCATCCCCGCTGCGGGCCTCGGCGGAGCCGAGCTGGTCATCGTTGGCGGCCGCAAGCTCGTCGACGCCAACCCCGATCTGGTTGAACGGTTCACCGCAGCCCTCGACGAAACCCTCACCTACGCCGAAGAGCATCAGGATGAGGTCCGTGCCCTGCTGCCGAAGGTGATCGGCACCGACCCCGCGGTCGCGGCGAAGACCGAATTCATTCAGTGGGACGCGGCGTTGGACGTCGACGCGATCGACCAGTTCAGCACCCTGCTGGTGAAGTACGGCGTCATGAACAAGGAGCCCGGCGAGAACGTCGTCTGGACCAAGTGACCGCGTGGGTCGGGCCGCAAGGCCCGGCCCGCCCCCCTTTTCTGTAACACTCGAAAGGTTGCCTGCCATGAGCGTGGCACAACGAGAACGGGAGAGCCCCATCGCGGTTCGGCCGCAACGGGTCGGTTCCCGAACGCCCAATGCAATCGCCCCGTACAAGCCACTCCTCCTGGGTGTGGCCGGCATTCTGGGCTTTCTCCTGATCTGGCAGGTATTCGCTGCCGTCGGACCGGTCAGTTCGCACTATCTGCCGCCACCGACGGTGGTCTTCTCGGAATTCATCCAGAACCTCTCCGACCCGGACTTCTGGATCGCAGTCGGTTACACCCTTCGGGCGTGGCTGATCGGCCTGGTGATCTCCAGCGTCACCGCGATCGTGGTCGGCGTGGTCATCGGATCCAGTGCGTTCCTGCGGCGGGCAACCCATTCGACGATCGAGTTCCTGCGCCCTATCCCAGCGGTCGCTCTCATTCCGCTGGCGGCGCTCCTCTACGGTCCGGCCCTCAGCGCCGAGTTGCTGATCGTCGTCTATGCCTGCTTCTGGATCGTGCTGGTCCAGGTGCTCTACGGCGTCGCCGACGTCGACAAGGTCGCCACGGATACCGCCCTGACCCTGCAGATGAACTTCTGGCAGCGGGTTCGCCATCTGATCTTCCCGACCCTGTTGCCCTACCTCATGACGGGTGTGCGATTGGCCGCCACGGTCGCCTTGATCCTGTCCGTCGGCGTCGAGCTGATCCTCGGTACACCCGGTCTGGGACTGGATGTCGCACTCGCACAGATCAACGATGACGCGCCGGCGATGTACGCGCTCATCGTCACCAGCGGTCTGCTCGGGATGCTCGTCAACTGGCTCATGGGAACGGTGGAAAGCAAGGTTCTCTTCTGGCACGCGTCTGTGCGTGGAGGTGTGCGGTCGTGAAAATGCTGAAGAGTTTCGGATACTTCGTCGGTCTGCCGGTCGTGCTGATCGCATGGTGGTCTGCCGCCACGAAAGACGGTGGCAGCTTCTATGTTCCGGACCCGGAGCAACTCGTCACCGCGTTCCGCACCGTGTGGCTCGGCGACGGGCTGACACAAGACGCCCTCCCGAGCGTCGTGCGTCTTCTGATCGGTCTGGCGATCTCCATCGTGCTCGGGGTGGCGCTCGGTGTCACCATCGGCTCGATCGACTGGGTGCGGTGGCTGTTCAGCCCTCTGCTCGAGTTTCTCCGCGCGATTCCGTCGACGATCATGATCCCCGTTCTGCTCCTTCTGATCGGCATCAACGACGCCATGAAGGTCACCATCATCGTCCTCGGATGCCTGTGGCCCATCCTCCTGAACACCGTCAAGGGCGTCGCCTCCATCGACGAGGTCCAGGGCGACACCGGCCGGGTCTACGGACTCACCGGCATCGACCGGATGCGCTATCTCGTGCTGCCGGCCGCCTCACCGCAGATCTTCGCCGGCATCCGACAGAGTCTCGCAGTCGGACTCGTCCTGATGGTTGTCTCGGAGATGTTCGCGGCCACTGAAGGAATCGGCTACGCCATCATCAATTTCCAGAATCGGATCGACATCCCCGAAATGTGGAGCGGCATCGTGTTGCTCGGCCTGCTCGGCGTGGCGCTGTCCGTGTTGTTCCAGATCGTCCAGGGCCGGATCCTCGGATGGTACGAAGGATTGAAGGAAAGTGCGAATGACTGACCACCAAGACGTTCGACTCCATGTCGACAAGGTGAAGAAGGTTTACCGCCGCGACGGCAACGAGTTCGAAGCGGTCAAGTCTCTCACCTTCGACCTGCACCAGGGTGAGTTCGCTTGCCTCGTGGGCCCGTCGGGTAGCGGTAAGACCACGCTGCTCAAGTGCATCGCCGGTCTCATGGAGCCGACCTCGGGTTCGGTTGTGCTGGACGGAAAACCCGTCCACGGCCCGGCCAAGGGTATGGCGGTGGTGTTCCAGGAGTACGGCCGCAGCCTCTATCCCTGGATGACGGTGGCCGCCAACGTCGAGCTGCCGCTAAGGGTCGCCAAGCTGCCCAAGGCGGAGCGCCGTGAGAGGGTCGACGAGGCGCTGCAGTCGGTCGGCCTCGAACAGGCCCGCAACAGCTACCCTTGGCAGCTGTCCGGCGGTATGCAGCAACGTGTTGCCATCGCTCGGGCGGTCGCCACGCACCCGAGCGTGCTCCTCATGGACGAGCCGTTCGCCGCGGTCGACGCACAGACCCGTGCCGACCTCGAAGATCTGGTCCGCTCGGTGTGGAAGCGACACAACATGACCATCCTGTTCGTCACCCACGACATCGAGGAGTCCGTCTACCTCGGGCAGCGGGTCCTGGTGCTGTCGAGTTCGCCCACGGTGATCCAGGACGATCTGACGATCGACCTGCCGGACGACCGGGACCAGCTCGCGACGCGCTCGCTCGCCCGGTTCAGCGAGCTGCGAGCACATGTGTACGAGCAGGTGCAGATTGCGAAGACCAACAAGAGCGGAATGCTCACCTCGCATCAGCCCGCGGTGTTGTGATCTCGAATGAATATGCAGCAGAAGAATATTGATGCAGATGCGGTCATCGTCGGCGGTGGCCCCGTGGGGCTCACCCTTGCCCTGCTCCTCGCCGACGAGGGCGCCCGGGTTTCGGTGATCGAACCGATGACCGTACCCGGGGACCTGCCCCGTGCAATCAGCATCGCCGACGAGTCCTTCCGCATTCTCGACCGTCTGGGGCTGGCGGACGACCTCAAAGCCGAGTCCTATCTGGACACCGGCGCGCGCTACTTCGGCCTCGGCGACCGCATGCTCGCCCAGTCCAAGCCCGTTGCGTCCCGCACCGGACACCCCGCCAAGTCGCAGTTCGACCAACCCGTACTGGAACAGTTGTTGTGGGACAGGGCGGTCGAACACCCCGACATCGACTTTCGCATGGGCCAACGCGCGGTCGCGATCACCCAGGACGGCACCACCGTCACGGTGACCACCCGCTCCGAGGAAGGTGTCACCTCGACCGTCGTCGGATCGTGGCTGGCCGGCGCGGACGGAGGCCGCAGCTTCACCCGCGATGCCCTCGGCGTGCCCCTGGTCGGATCGACCCAGGAAGAACGCTGGGTGGTCATCGATCTGCTGAACACCACCCGCGCGAAAGAGCCCTACGCCGAGTTCCACGGCAACGGCAGCCGGCCGTACGTCTACGTCCCCGGCATCAAGGGACGACTGCGTCTGGAATTCATGATGCTCCCCGGCGATGACGCCGAGGAGATCACCCGCCCGGACAAGATCCGCGAACTGGTCCTTCCGTTCCACCCACAGGTGACCCCGGAGGACATCCGGCGCGCAGTCGTCTACGTCGCCCACCGGAGGCTCGCCAAGACCTACCGGGTCGGACGGGCGTTCCTCGTCGGTGACGCCGGCCATCTCATGCCCCCGTTCTCGGGCCAGGGACTCAACGCCGGTCTGCGCGACGCGTCGAACCTGGCATGGAAACTGCGGGCCGTGCTCGACGGTGTCGGCACCGAGCGCCTTCTCGACAGCTACGAGTCCGAACGTCGCACCCACGCCAAGAAGATGGTGCGCATCTCGCACGTCACCGGTTCGATCGTCATGGCCCGCGGTGTCGCCGCCGTCGCCCGCGACGCCGTCTTCACCGTGGCTCGGTTGTTCCCGCCGGTCCACGCCTATCTGTCCTCCATGCGGTTCATCACCCCGCCGGACTATGCGAACGGTGTCGCCGTCAAGCCGGGACGTGAGGTGGACCGCAGCCTCGCAGAAGCCGTCGGCAAGGCCATGAGCCAGCCGACGGTCGAGACCGCCGAGGGCACCACCTCGCCCCTCGACGCGCATCTCGGCACCGGATGGGCGATCCTCGAACTCGGGACCGGTCGGGTCGCACGTGATCCGTTCTGGAACGGAGTTCCGCGCGTGCGCCTTCTCCCACGCGGCCACAACCGTGGCCCGGAGGAGGCGGGTCCCTGCGATCTGACCGATCTCAGCGGCGCGTTTGTCGACCCGACCCGCCCGCTCGGCGTGCCCCACGCCGTCGTCGTTCGCCCGGACCGCTACGTCGCGGCTGTGCTCACCGCTGCCGACGAGGCGCGGGTGGTCGCCGCACTACGGACCTACGTCGACTTCTCGCGCAGCGTCGACCGCTCCCGGAGGAAAGAGAGCAGATGAGCACTTCTGGTATCGACCGCTACGACGACCTGTTCTGGCGCGACGAGTACGAGCCGATCACCGAATCCGACGACTTCCTGCAGGAGATCGCTCACAAGGCCGATCTTCCCTCGCTGCTGGTGGCCATCGCCGCCGCAACCGGTGACACCACCATCCTCACCGAGGACCTGCGCCCACCGTTGACGCCCGTCGACACGATCGGACACCCGCACGGTGGCATGTCGGAGGCTCAGCAGTACAGGGCCCGCGAGCTCGTCGCGGAAGGGCTGCGCCGCATCCGCGACGAGCGGATCACGCGTGTCGACATGCTGTCCGATCCTGCCGTCGCCGATGTGCTTGGCTATCTCACCGGCGGCAACCCCGACTGGGTCGACTCGCTCAAGCACGAACTCGACCTGGCCGAGGACAAGGGCGCCGCTCCGGACTGGCGGTACGACGACATCGCCGCGGGACGCCGCTTCGAGGTGCTCATAGTCGGTGCGGGCGTCTCCGGTATCGCCGCCGGGCACCGCTTCCGTCAGGCCGGCGTGCCTTTCACGATGATCGACACCGCCGACCGGATGGGCGGCACGTGGCAGAAGAACCACTATCCCGGAGTGCGCCTGGACACACCGACTTTCGGGTACTCCTACTCGTTCGCGCAGCGCGTCGACTGGCCCCACCAGTTCGCCGAGGGCGGGGAGATCGACGACTACCTGAACGCGGTCGCCGATCGCGCCGGGCTCACCGACCTGATCGAGTTCGGTACCCGACTGGTAAGTGCACGCTGGGACGACGAAGCGGGCGAGTGGGTGGTGGTGACCAGCGACTCGCATGGCGTCGAACGCACCCGAACCTTCCAGGCGATCATCAGCGCGGTCGGGCAGTTGGATATTCCGAACATCCCAGACTTCCCCGGGGCCGAACGCTTCCGCGGTGTCACCATGCACTCGCAGGAGTGGGACGACTCCTACGATTGGCGTGGCAAGCGGGTCGCCGTCGTCGGTACCGGTGCCAGTGCCTATCAGATCGTGCCGGCGATCTACGACGAGGTGGCGTCGCTGACCGTCTTCCAGCGCAGCGCGCCGTGGATGCTTCCCGCGCCGACCTACCACGACAACCACTCGGAGGCGTTCGCCTGGCTGGTGCGCAAGGTGCCCTACTACGGGCAGTGGTACCGACTGTGGGTGATCACGCAGGGAACCCCGGGTCGGTTCCACACTGTTCGTGCCGAAAAAGACTGGCACGGTGCGTCATTGAGTGTTTCAGTGAAGAACCAGCAGGTGCGTGAGGAGCTGATCGCCCGGCTGACCGAGCAGTTCGAGGGCCGGCCGGACCTGCTGGAGATCGCGATCCCGTCCTACCCACCGGGAGCGAAGAGGATGCTGCGTGACAACGGTGTGTGGGCGAAAGCGTTGATGGCCGAACACACCCGGGTGTCGACGCACGGCATCGTGGAGTTGACCGAGACCGGTGTTCGCACTGCCGACGGCGAGCATCACGAGGTCGACCTCATCATCTACGCAACCGGATTCAAGCCGTCGGACTATCTCGACGGTATCGAGGTGACTGGTCGCAGTGGGGCCGAGATCCACGAGTACTGGAAGGATGACGCTCGCGCCTACAACGGCATCACTGTGCCGGGCTACCCGAACTTCTTCATGCTGTACGGCCCCAATATCGGTGGTGTCGTCGCCGGCAGCCTGCACTTCATGCTCGAGCGCGCGGCGGAGTACTCGCTCGAGGCGGTTCGTGAGGTCCTCGAACGCGGCGTCAAGGCCCTCGACGTCACCCCCGAGGCGCTGGATCGTTTCGTGGAGTGGGTCGACCGGGAGAACCGCCAGATGGCGTGGGGCCAGCCCTACGTGCGTAGCTGGTACCAGAACAGTGTCGGCAGGGTCTCGCAGGTGTGGCCCTACACCAACGCCGAATACTGGAAGATCACCGAGCGCGTGGACCCGGACGACTACACCTTCCTGCCGTGACCTCCGTGAATGCGGACATCAGGGAGTTCGCAGTCAGCAGCGGCGTTGTCCGCGCCGACGTCGCCGACGGGGTCATCGACGCCCGCGGTGTGCGGTACGGGGCGCGGCTCGACCCGGCCGATCGTGGTTCCGAGCTGGGGCCGCCGACCGTCGCACAGTCGCCGCCGACCGCATTCCCTCAGGTCAGTGGGGTGCTCGACGGGATCCTCGGACCGGCGCTCGCTGAACTGCCCAAGCACGAGGATGCCTTCTCTCTGCGGATCCAGGCACCTGTCGACGCCGTCGGCCTGCCGGTGCTGCTGTTCGTCCCCGGCGGCGGATTCACCACCGGCTCCGGCGAGTCACGCTGGTACGACGCTCATGATCTCGTCCGCAGCGGACGGATCGTGCTCGTCACGGTCAGCTATCGGATCGGTGCGCTCGGACATCTCTGCGGCGCCGGCGATGCCGCCGCCTCGGCCCGGCCCCTTCGAGATCTCGAGGGGGCGGCTCGCTGGGTGCGGGACAACATTGCCGCGTTCGGCGGCGATCCCGCCAATGTCACGATTGCCGGGGACTCCGCCGGTGCGTGGTACGCGCATGCGCTCAGCGTTCTGCCCGGTACCCGGGGGATGTTCGCCCGCACGCTGCTGGTCAGCGTCCCGCGCCTCGCACCGTTGTCCGCGGACGACCACGCGGCTCGGCGTGTGGCGTTCGCTTCGGCGCTGGCACCGGAGCGGATCGCCACTGCCCCAGTCGAGTCCGTTTTGGCAGCGCAGCGCGCCACGGTGCTGGGCTACCGCGGTGCGGGCTTCGCCTTTGCTCCGGCTGCCGGGCCCCAGGCACCCGGATGGCTGGGCGCGCCGAGGTCGAGCGCCGCCCACCTGCACACCTCCGCGCTGCTGGTGCTCACCACCGCCGACGAGTCTGCGGCATTCCTCAGGGCAAAACCCGCGGAGGAGTTCACACGGGCGGCACTGGAGGACTTCGTCACGCGCTCCTTCCGTGCGCCCGAATCGGTGCTCGAGCACACCGCCGGCCGGAAGCCCGGGTACGAGCAGGCTGTGGCCGCGATGACGTGGTGGCAATTCCATTCGGTGGCATACGATCTTGCGCAGTACGCGGCGGTTCCGACGCGACTGATGCGGCTCGGTGTGCGCAGTCCTCTGGAGCGGGCCCTGTCGCCGCACTGCTTCACGCTTCCGTTCCTCTTCGGGGATCGTCACGCTTGGCGGGACGCACCGATGATGGAGGGCCTCGATCGGGACGTCTTCGAGTGCGTGCGGGCGGCATTCCGGGACGCGATCGTCCCGTTCGTCCGTGACGGTGCCGGCACTGCTCCCGTGTGGCAGTCGGCGAGTCCGCGCCTCCTCGCGGTCGAGGAGAGCGGCGCTCGCACGGTTCCTGTTGATGACCTGGCCGTTATGGAGGCGAGCGACCGATAGGTTTGGTCGGTGCCGGGTCGGGACGATAGGGAAGTATTTCGTAGTTTGTGAATGCGGTGAGGAGAGTGGAATGGCGAGACGTCGGATTCACCAATCGACCCCGGAGAACGAGCGGGCGATTCTCGAGGCGGCGTTGAGTCTCGCTGTCACGGCCGGTTACGAGGGCACCACGATGGCCGAGGTGGCCAGGCGGTCCGGGCTGCCGATCGGCTCGGTCTACTGGCACTTCGAGAACAAGGAACAGCTCTTCGCCAAGCTCATCGAATTCTGTTTCGAGATCTGGAAGCAGGACCACACCGGTCCGACGAACCGTGACCTGTTGCGTCGCAGCATCGCCGGATCGGCGGGCGGTTCGGCCAACCCGGAGAACAAGGCCGAGGCGTTCTGGATCCTCGCCCTGATGTTCGCCTTGGAACGTCGTCTCGAGGACAACAAGGCGCGGCAGAAGTACCTCGAGGTCCGTGAGCAGATGTTCGAGTTGATGGTGCAGCGGGTGGAGCCGCAGATCCCGGCCGAGGTCCTCGCCGCAGATCCGGAGTTCGGCCGCAAGATGGTCGTGCTCGGTCGTGCCCTCACCGACGGCTTCTACATCGCGGCGTGTGCCGGAGACGAAATCGACTTCGCCGAATTCGCCGATCTGTCGGCGTCCGCCGTCGAGGCGCTCATCGCGCGCCGCGCCGATGAACTGAGCAAGGACGAAAACTCATGACGCAGAGGGCAGCAGTTGTTGTCGCAGGTGGCTCGGGCATCGGTGCCGCCGTCGCCACGGAGTTGCACGAACACGGCTATCAGGTGGCGATCCTGTCGCCGTCCGGGCGCGGTCGCAAACTCGCCGAGGAACTCGGCGGTGTGGGACTTGACGGAACGAACCGCTCCGAGGACGACCTGCAGGCCGTCGTCGACTTGGCCTTGTCGGAGTTCGGCCGGATCGACACCGTGGTCAACAACTCGGGGCATGGCGCCACCGGTGGTGTGCTCGATCTGACCGACAGCGATTGGCAGGACGGCATGGAGGGCTACCTGCTCAATGTCGTCCGGATGGCCCGAGTGGTGACTCCCCATTTCCTCGAGGCCGGTGGTGGCAGCATCGTGAACATCTCCACCAGCTCGCCGTTCGAGCCGAACCCGCGGTATCCGGTGTCGGCGACATTCCGGTCCGGGCTCGCCTCGTTCACCAAGCTCTACTCCGACGAGTACGGGCCGTCGGGTATTCGCATGAACAACGTCCTTCCGGGGTGGACCGTCGCCGACCCCTCCACGGTCGCACCCGAGTGGACCCAGCGCATCCCGCTGCGCAGGGCTGCCAGCACGCAGGAGATTGCCTGTACCGTGCGCTTCCTCGCCGGCGAGGAGTCGAGCTACATCACCGGACAGAACATTCGCGTTGACGGCGGGGCCACCCGCAGCGTCTGAAGTTCGTCCCGGTCACCGTGTCCGGGTGGTTGCGCTCTCGCGGGATCAGCCGAGCGACTGTGCGATGACCCTTGTCGTGCTCGTGTAGTGCTCGCGCAACAGCTTCTCGGCGGTTGCCGCGTCACGAGCGAGCACGGCCTCGAGGATCTCCCGGTGCTCCGCTTCGATATCGCGTGATTCTGCAGCCTGCGAGGGTGCAGTCCACTGCCGATAAAGAACGGTGGCATCGGCGAGCGTTGCCGCCAGGTCGGTGAGCGCCGAGACGCGGCACGGTTCCAGAATCTTTGCATGGAAGTCCTGGTGGGCCTCGAGCCACTCAGGGCTGATGTGATGCGGGTCGTCGACTCTGCGGCGAGGCGTTCGCTCCAGCCTGTGGTGAGCGCCGATCAGCTCCGATTCCCAAGCGAGGCTTCCACGCTCGATGGCGAGAGCAACACCGAACCCCTCGATCCGGCAGCGCAGTTCGGTGAGGTCCTGGAGTTCGTCAAGCGTCAACTGAGCGACGAAGAAGCCGTGATTGGGAACGAAGGAGACAAGCTGCTCGCCAGCGAGCCTGGTGAGGGCCTCGCGCATCACGGTGGTGCTGGCGTCGTATCGTTTGGAGAGCTCGCCGACCTGAAGCCTTCTTCCGGGTTCCCACTTCCCGCTCAGGAGGTCCGCGCGCAGGGCCTCCCGTATTTGCGTGCTGAGTGAAGCCCATTTGTCTGTACGCGCCATGCAAACAATATACCGATCCCAACAGAAAACATTATCTGGTCGTCTTCCGGGTGCCCCTCAGGGGTTGCTCAGACCCAGCGAGTGCGCAAGCGTCGGCCACGTGTCCGGGAGCTGGTCCTTCCAGTAGGGCCAGGCGTGCACGCCGGTGGGTTCGTAGCGGAACGTCGCGGGAATGCCGAGTTCCCGTAGCCGCGACTGCAGGCGTCGGGTGCAGGTGTTCGACGCCGCTTCGATCGGGCCGCCGATGAGCACGCGGTCCGTGAGGACGCTGTCCGCATCCTCGTGCCGTCCGGGAACACCGGTCATCGCCGAGGCGTAGATCTCCATGCCCCGCAACCCTTCCGCGCCGAGCACCGAATCGTGCGCCACCCATCCCGGCCCGCCGATCTCGCCCCAGATGTTCGCCGGGTCCCCGCCGCGGGACGAGATCGTCTCGAGCACGCTGAGGCGGCCGACGTCGTCCATCGTGGAATAGCAGCCGCTGAGCACCGCGATTCCGCGGTACATGCCGGGATGGCGGTGAGCGAGCATCATCGCGCCCTGTGCGCCCATCGACACGCCGAGCAGCGACTTGACGCCGTTGGTCTTCAGTCGGGCGTCCATCAGCGGGGGCAGTTCCTCGGTGATGAACGTTTCCCACTTGTGCAGTCCGACAGTGGGATCGGTCTGCTCCCAGTCGGAGTAGAGGCTCGCCACGCCACCGTTCGTCAGTACGACGTTGACGTTCTTGTCGGCGAAGAACTCTCGGGCGCCGCCGAGGTCCCGCAGGCCGCTGTAACCCTCGGGCGCGTCGACGCCTTCCAGGGCGTAGATGGTCGGCCGGGGTGCCGAATCGTCCTTCGGCAGCAGCACTTCCACGCCGACCTCGCGGCGCAGTGCGGGGGACGCGACGACGAACCGGACGTACTGTCCCGACCGGCTGCTCTCCCCGACGATCGCGGGGGTGGTGATGTCGTCGCGCAGTGCGGGCGGGGCCGGAGGCTGTCGCTGCAGTGGCCCCGGGATCGTCGATCCGGTGCTGACGCTGCCGCTGTCCGAGCTGGCGGCGCTGCTCCCGCCGATGCTGCCCGTGTCGGGCACGGCACCGGAGGGTCCGACAGGTACTGCCACCAGCGCGGCGAGGGACACGCCGAGCGCCCCGACACGGAGGGCGTGGCGCTGCCAGGCACGGATCGGTCCGGCACGGAACATCGGTTCTCCCTCGGCGGTCGCTGGGCGGGTGCGCCGAACGTACCGTGCGCGGCGACCGTTGCCGGGGCGAATGGTCGAAATGTCAACGACCCGACGAGAAACGGCGGTGGCCGCACCCCGGGTATGGGCGCAGCCACCGCCGTGAACAGGCGTTTTCGCGGTTCTACTTGCGATTGAGCAGCTTGCGCATGGTCTCCGCGGCACCCTTGACGAGCTTGTCGCGGGGGAAGCCGGCGCGCTTGACGGCGCCCTGGTAGTTGCCGCCTGCGACCCACACCGGGCCGTCGGTGAGGTGCTCGAGACCCTCGCGGGCGGCGTCCTCGGGCTCCTGGACGATCATGCCGGGAACGTCGAAGTTCAGTCCGGCACGGATCATCGCGGGGGTACGCGTGACGCCGAGGACCAGCTCGACGACGTGCACGCCGTGCGGCTCGAGCTCGAGCCACAGGCTCTCCGCGAACACCCGGCTGAACGCCTTCGACGCCGCGTAGATGCTCTGGTGCTCGGAGCCCATGTAGCCGGCCAGCGAGCCGAGCAGCATGATGCCGCCGCGGCCGCGCTCCTTCATCAGTGCGCCGAAGTGGTGCGAGAGCTCGAGCTGCTTGGTGATGTTCAGGTCGATCACGCCGCGGAAGCCGTCGAGATCGCCGGTGACGAACTCGTGCCCGTAGGAGTTGGCGCCCGCGTTGAAGATCAGCAGCCCGACCTCGACGTCGTCGGTGACGGCGCGGATCTGGGTGAGGGCGTCCGCGGCGAGAAGGTCCAGGGACAGGGTGCGGACCTCGACGCCGTGCGAGCGCACCTTCTCCGCGGTCTCCTCGAGGGGGCCCGGCTTACGGGCGATCAGCACGAGGTTGAAGCCCGCACCGGCGAGCTCGTCCGCGAACGCCGCGCCGACGCCCTCGGAGCCGCCGGCGATGACGGCCCACGGGCCGTACTGGTTGATGTCGATCATGAAGGATCCTGTCGTCGATTCAGGCGATGTCAGTGTGCCACTTGGGGCGTCGGGACGGGGTCCTCGTTGGTGATGGAGAGACGTCCGTCGAGCGCGGCGCGCTGGATGGACGCGGCAAGCGCCTCGCAGCGCATCACCGGCGCACCGGGCCGGCCCTCGCGGCCGGTCCATTCGTGGATCTCCCGGCAGGTGTCCTGCGCGGTCTCGGTCCACTGCACGGCGGTGTGTTCCCAGCTGTGCTTGAGGACCTGCACGCAGGCCCCGCAGGCCTCACACTCCAGCGGCTGCATTCTCGCGCGCCCTCTCGAGGTTCGCCTCGACCTCCTTCTGCCAGGAGGCGACGGCCTTGGTGGTGTCCATCTCGTGCTCGAAGCGGTCGACCATCTCGGTGGTGACGTCGGCACGGTCCACGTAGAACTGGTCGTACCAGCGGCGCAGCTGGTAGACCGGGCCGTCCTCCTCACACAGCAGCGGGTTCTCGATCCGGGTCTTGTTCTTCCAGATCTCGATGTCCTGCTCGAAGCCCCTGGCGATGAACTCGCCGAACTTCTGCGCCGTCTCCAGCGCCTTGTCGCCGAGGACCGGCGACTTCTTGACGATCATGCCGTACATCAGCACGAACTTGTCCGGCGAGACCGGGTAGTGGCAGTTGATGAGGATCGACTCCACGTCGTAGCCCTCGTACTGGTAGGCCAGGTCGTCGATCATGAACGACGGGCCGAAGTAGGAGGCGTCCGAGCGGCTGCCGAGCATCTTCGGGGTGTTCGCGGCGTGCGGACGCATGTCTTCGCGGGCCACGCCGCGCATGAACTGGCTGGCGACCTGACCCTCGAAGACGTTCTTGAAGAACGTCGGGAACGAGTAGTGCACGTAGAAGAAGTGCGCCATGTCGACGATGTTGTCGACGATCTCGCGGCAGTTGGTGTCGACCTCGGTCGTGTACCAGACCCATTCGGTCCACTCGTCGCTGAGCGCGCCCTCGATGCGAGGGATGTACATGTCCTCTTCGGTCGGCGCCTTGCCCTCGGGGTCGTGCCAGATGAACAGCATGCCGTCCTGGTCGAGGGTCGTCCAGGCGCGGGTGCGGGCGAGCGGGGGCACGCGACGGGCGTAGGGGATCGACGTGCACTTGCCCTTGCCGCCCCAGCGCCAGTCGTGGAAGGGGCAGGCGATCGAGTCGCCCTTGACGGTGCCCTGGCTCAGGTCGCCGCCCATGTGCCTGCAGTAGGCGTCGAGGGCGCTGAGCTTGCCCTCGCTGTCCGCGAAGACGACGAGCTTGGTGCCGAAGGCCTCGACGCTGTGCGGCTTGCCGTCGCGGAAGCTCTCGGAGAGTCCGAGGCAGTGCCAGCCGCGGGCGAACCTCGTCGGCGCGGCCCCGGCCTCGATCACGCGAACTTCGTCGTGCGCGGACTGCGTGCTGGTCACGGTTCATCCTTCCCGTCGGGCGGTGCCGCCTCCGGGCGACACGATTGATGACTTCGGACGCTAACGACGCCGGTAATCGGGCACCCGCGGGGATCTCACTGGCCGGGACCGTTGGCCGTGCGCCGGACGATTCGACGTAGGACGAGCCGATAACATTGGTCAAATGGACAACGAGGTACTCGGTCGGGTGCGGGAGTTGCTCCCCACCATCGCGGAACGGGCTCGCGCCACGGAGGATGCCCGCCGGGTGCCGGACGAGACGATCGCGGCACTGGTCGAGACCGGGGTGTTCCGGATGCTGCAACCGACCCGGTACGGCGGCCTCGAGTCCGACCCGGTGCATTTCTACGAGACGGTTCGCGCGATCGCC
This sequence comes from Rhodococcus sp. NPDC003348, assembly GCF_053589375.1. NCBI lineage: Bacteria > Bacillati > Actinomycetota > Actinomycetes > Mycobacteriales > Nocardiaceae > Rhodococcus > Rhodococcus sp. NPDC003348. The sequence continues at coordinate 25,668 of NZ_JBSFRT010000007.1, read as the reverse complement.
GGGGCGTGTGGCTCCACCGGATGGGTCACCGCGGTGCTCGGCGTGCACCCGTGGCACCTGGCCCTGTTCGAGGACGAGGCGCAGGCCGCCGTGTGGGGCGAGGACCCCGACGTGCTGATCGCGTCGTCGTACGCCCCGGTGGGCACGATGGTGCGGGTCGAGGGCGGCTACGAGGTGATGGGCTGCTGGCGGTTCTCGTCCGGGGTGGACCACTGCGGGTGGGCGCTGCTCGGCGGCATGCTCGTCGACGACCGTGGCGACCCGATCGACAACACCACGATGCTGCTGCCGCGGTCGGACTTCCAGATCCGCGACGTCTGGGATTCCGTCGGGCTGCGCGGCACCGGCAGCAACGAGATCTTCGTGGAACGGGCGTTCGTGCCCGACCACCGAGTGATGCGCAACTACGAGTTCTCCCAGCTGCGAGGCCCCGGACAGAAGGTGAACACCGGACCGCTGTACCGGATCCCGTTCGCGACGGTGTTCACCTCCACGATCGCCGCCCCGGTGCTCGGCGTCGTCTACGGCTGCTACGAGGAGTTCCTGGCACGGATGCGGGACCGGGTGCGGCTGAGCCTCGGCGGCGGGCGGTTCGCGGAGGACCAATTCGCGCAGGTGGGCATCGCCCGTGCCTCGTCGGAGATCGACGCATCGATCCTGCAGATGGACCGCAATGTGCGCGCATTGATGGATGTGGCGTCGGCCGGCGCCGAGATACCGATGCAGATGCGGCTGCGGGCCCGCCGCGACCAGGTGATGGGTACCGAACGGGCCCTCGACGCCATCGACCGGCTGTTCAAGATGTCCGGTGGCAACTCCCTCGACGCAGGCAACCCGGTCGAGCGGGCGTGGCGGGACGCGCACGCGGGCGGCGTGCACGTCGCCAACGACCTCGAACGGGCGTTGAGCCTCTACGGGCGCGGCGCGTTCGGGCTGCCGGTCGAGGACAACATGATCTGACCGGTCCGGGTCACGTTTCGACCGGGGCGTTCGCGAACCGGCGGGCCAGGTTCGGTTCGGTCGACGGTCCCGGCGACCAGGACGCGATCCACGGTCCGGTGCCCTCGCTCTGGTCCAGCACCCCGGCTTCGAGCCAGGTGTGCTCGCCGCCGAGGATGTTGCCGGCCACGCGGTGGTCGAGTTCGTCGGTGTTCTCCCACAGGCCGGCGAAGAGGCGGTCGATGCGCAGCCGGGACTGCTGGCAGAACGCGTCGGCCAGCTCGATCGCACTCGCGCCGCGGGCCGGATCGCGCGTGCGTTCCATGTCCGCGCGCACGCAGGCCGCGGACATCGCGAACAACTCGGCGCCGATGTCGACGACCCGGCCGAGGAACACCTGGTGCTTCTCCATGCCGGCCTGCCAGCGGGCCATCCCGTAGAAGGTGGACCGCGCCAGCTTGCGCGCGTTGCGCTCGACGAATCTCAAATGTGTTGCCAGCGTGTCGAACTCGCCGTACGAGTTGGGCAGTTGGCCCTTGCCGGACACCAGGTGTGGCAGCCACTTGGCGTAGAAGCCGCTGGCCCCCAGTGCCGCCTTCGCCTTGTGCTGCATGTCGGCCTTGGGGTCGGCGAGGTCGCCGGCGGCGCTCAGGTGCGCGTCGACGGCCTCCCGCGCGATCAGAAGTCGCATGATCTCGCTCGAGCCCTCGAAGATCCGGTTGATCCGCAGATCCCGCAGCAATTGCTCGGCGGGCACGGCGCGTTCCCCGCGGGCGGCCAGCGACTCCGCGGTCTCGTAACCGCGGCCGCCGCGGATCTGGATCAGCTCGTCGGCGATCCGGCAGGCCATCTCGCTGGCCCACAGCTTCGCCAGCGCGGCCTCGATGCGGATGTCGTTGCGGCCTTCGTCGGCCATCTGGCCCGACAATTCCAGCGTCGCCTCCAGTGCGAAGGTGGTGGCCGCGATGAAGGAGAGTTTTGCCGCGACCGCGCCGTGCTCGCCGACCCGACGACCCCACTGCACGCGCTCCGCGGACCATTCGCGGGCGATCTTCAAGGACCACTTCCCGGCGGCGGTGCACATCGCGGGAAGCGCGAGCCGCCCCGCGTTCAGGGTGGTCAGAGCGATCTTGAGGCCGTCGCCCTCACGTCCGATCAGGTTCTCGGCGGGTACCCGCACCCGGTGCAGCCGGGTGACACCGTTCTCGATGCCGCGCAGGCCCATGAAGGCGTTGCGGCGCTCGACGGTGATGCCGGGGGAGTCGGCCTCGACCACGAACGCGCTGATCCCGCCGCGGTGATCGTCACTGCGCGGCACCCGCGCCATCACCACCAGCAGTTCGGCGACCACCCCGTTCGTGGTCCAAAGCTTGACACCGTCGATCTCGTACGCGGTCCCGTCCTCGGTCGGGGTGGCCGTCGAGGCCATCCGTGCCGGGTCCGATCCGACGTCCGGTTCGGTGAGCAGGAATGCGGACAGTGCGCCCTGCGCGCAGCGCGGCAGGAATCTCCGCTTCTGTTCGTCGGTGCCGGCCAGTTTGAGGGGTTCGGGAACGCCGATCGACTGGTGGGCGGACAGTAGGGCGCCGAGGCTCGGGTGCACCGATCCGACCAGCATCAGGACCCGGTTGTAGGCCACCTGGGACAGCCCCAGACCGCCGTACTCCTCGGGGATTTTCAGGCCGAAGCAGCCCAGCTCGGCGAACCCGCGGACGTACTCGTCGGGGATCACCGCGTCGCGTTCGATCACCGATCCGTCCAGGCCCTCGCAGTAGTCGCGAAGTTTCACGAGAAACTGTTCGGTGCGGGCGCCCTCCTCCGGGGTGGGGCGGGGGAACGGGTGCACCAGGTCGAGCCGGAACCGGCCGAGGAACAGTTCCTTGGCGAACGAGGGTTTCTCCCAGCCGCTCTCGCGGGCCTCCTCGGCGACCGCGCGTGCCTGTTCCTCGCTGACCTGGGCCGATGACACCATGATCCCCTCCTCGACGGGAACATCGCTGAAAGCCTACTGGCGAGTATTCCCCTCGCTGCGCGTTTGCGGTAGCCCTCCCGGCGAGTCCTTGTCGCCCGGCCTCGGATCGGAAGGGCCCACCGGTACGGGGCGGTGCGCCGGCCGCCGGGGTCGGCTCACCCCCTGTGGATGAGGTGACCGGTGCCGGCGTGTACCTAGCGTCGGTGTCGAAACCCACGCATCCGCACCACAGGGAGATCATGTGAACGACGCAGGTGACGCCCTCGCGCAGGCCCTCGCCGGGATCGGCGTACCCGACCGGGTCCGGACGCCGATCGGGACGTTCGAATTCTTCGACGGGGTCCCACTGCCCGAGACCACGACCAGGCTGTACGACGGGCTCGACTTCCTGCGCGGCGTCGAAGTCTTCCTGAACGCCGTGCCGGGTGCCTCGCTCGTCGCAATGCGGCGCGGTTTTCGCAGCGTGGGCATCGACGGCCTGAGCACGCTCGCCTACACCGACCCGCGGGCCAACTCGGGCAGCTACTTCCTGACGCCGAACACCGAGACCACCTACGCCACGATGTTCCTCGATCTGCGCGACGGACCGGTGGTCGTCGAGCCGCCCACCGAATCACTCTGTGTGGTCGACGATTTCTGGTTCCGCTACGTCGCCGACATGGGCATCGCCGGGCCGGACAAGGGCAAGGGCGGCAAATATCTCTTCCTTCCGCCCGACTACGAGGGCGACGAGCCGGACGGCTACTTCGTCCACCGCACGCCCACCTTCACCAACTGGGCCGTCTTCCGGGCGCTGGGCGGGGTCGAGGCGATCAAGCAGACCCGCGTCTACCGGCTCTCCGACGCCGCGAACCCGCCCGACATGAACTTCGTCAACGTCGCCGACAAGAAGTTCAACACGGTGCACGCGAACGACTTCTCCTTCTTCGAGGAGATCGACGAACTGGTCCAGGAGGAGCCCGCGGAGTCGCTCGATCCCGAACGAGCGGGCCAGCTCGCGGCGATCGGCATCAGGCACGGCAGTCGCTTCGCCCCGGACGACAGGCTGCGCGGAATCCTGGACACCGCGGCCCGGACCGCAGCCGGCATCAGCCGGGCGCTCGTCTACTTCCCCCGCGACCCGGACAGCTTCGTGAGCGCGGGCTCCTCGTGGAAGCAGGCGTTCGTCGGTGGCAGCTACGAGTTCCTGCACAACCACGCCCGGCTGCTGGACGCGCGGACCCAGTTCCACTACTTCGCCACCGTGATCACCCCGGCGATGGCGCACGCGCAGATCGGCGCCGGGTCCGCGTACGCCTACACGGCCGAGGACTCACAGGGGCGGATCCTCGACGGCGGCAAGTTCTACCGCCTCACCCTGCCGCCGAACCCGCCCGCGAAGAACTTCTGGTCGGTGGACCTGTACGACACCCAGACGAGATCACTGATCCAGACCGACAACCCCTACCCGAGCCTGATGAGCCTGAGCGGGACCGTCGAGCCCGAAGCCGATGGTTCGACCGTCCTGTGGTTCGGGCCGACACCGCCCCCCGGCCGGGACGCGAACTGGATCCGCACGCTCCCGAACAAGAGTTGGTTCCCGATGCTCCGGCTCTACGGACCCCTGCAACCCTGGTTCGACGGGTCGTGGCTGCCGGGCGAACTCGTGGAGGTCGAGCCGGAGCAGGGCTGAACGCCCGAGCATCCCGAGTTGCCGCCGCGCCGGCCGTTCCGGCGAGGTGCGAGAATCGGTGGCCGGGAGGTGACGATGACCAGCGCGGCGCGGCCCCCGGCCTACACGATGAGGCAGTTGTTCGTGTTCGTCGCGGTGGCGGAGACCGGCACGATCCGGGAGGCAGCCGAACGGCTGCACGTGTCCCAGTCGGCCGTCTCGCTCGCCGTCACCGAGCTCGAACGAGGACTGCGCGCCCAACTCTGTGTGCGCCGACGGGCGCACGGCGTCCAGCTGACCCCGACCGGCGAGCGGGTCCTGCTGCGGGCGCGGGCCCTGCTGGAGCAGGCCGGTGACCTGGAGGCCGCCGCGGCGGGGGCGGAAGGTGAGCTGACCGGACCGCTGGCGATCGGGTGCTACTCCTCGCTGGGGCCGACGCTGCTGCCGCGGCTGCTCTACGAGTTCAGCGAGCAGCACCCGAGGGTGGGCGTCGACTTCGTCGAGGACAACCAGGACCGCCTGACCCGCCGGCTGACGTCGGGCGAGCTGGACCTCGCGATCGTCTACGACCTCGACCTGTCGCCGGAGTTGCGCCGCGTCCGGATGGACACCCGCCGGCCCGCGATCCTGCTCCCTCCGGGGCATCGGCTTGCCGACCGGCCGGTGCTCGAGCTCGCCGAGCTCGCCGAGGAGCCGATGGTGCTGCTCGACGCGCCGCCCAGCTCGTTCCACGCGCTGCAGATGTGCAGCCAAGCCGGCTTCACCCCGCGAATCCGATACCGGCCCAAGAACTTCGAAACCGCCCGTGCACTCGTCGGCCGCGGTCTGGGTTGGACCCTGCTGATCCAGCGCCCCCAGTTCGACGTCACCTACGAGGGTCTCGAGTTGGCGGTCCGGCCCGAGGTCAACCCGCCGATCGACCCCGTGGACATCCTGCTGGTGTGGTCGCAGGACGCGCTCCTCAGCCGGGCGGCGCGCGCATTCGTCCAGTTCGCGGCGGACGGCAAGTCCGTTCCGTTCTGAACCACAGGATTTCTGCATTTCCATCTCGACTTCTTGCGCTTTTCACGCGATGTGATCCAGGTCAAGATGTCCTGCAGGCCGGTTATCGGCACGCGTGCAGTTTGGGCTCGTCCGGTGTACGCATCAAGAGTTGAAAGGCACCGAACCATGACTGCAACCATGGCCGCGGCTCCGCCGCGGGAGTTGCACGACAAGGCCCGCAAGGCCGCGTTGGGCAGCTTCGTCGGCACCGCGATCGAGTGGTACGACTTCTTCATCTACGGCACCGCCGCCGCACTGGTACTCGGACACCAGTTCTTCCCGAACTCGTCGGACCTCGCAGGCACCTTGGCGTCGTTCGCGACTCTGGCCGTCGGATTCATCGCGCGCCCCATCGGTGGCGTCGTCATGGGGCACTTCGGTGACCGTGTCGGCCGCAAGTCGATGCTCGTCATCTCGCTGCTGCTCATGGGCTTCGCGACCGTCGGCATCGGTGTGCTTCCCAACTACGACGCGATCGGCGTCCTCGCCCCGATCCTGCTGGTGACGCTGCGCTTCATCCAGGGCCTCGGCGTGGGCGGCGAATGGGGCGGCGCTGTGCTCGTCGCCACCGAGAACGCCCCAGAGGGCCGCAAGGGTCTCTACGGCGCCGCACCCCAGATCGGCGTGCCCGCGGGTGTCCTCCTCGCGAACCTCGTCTACCTGCCGCTGACCGCGTTCATGAGCGACGAGACGTTCAAGGCGTGGGGCTGGCGCATCCCGTTCCTGCTGAGCGCCGTCCTCGTCCTGGTCGCGATGTGGATCCGCCTCGGGCTCGAGGAGAGCAACGAGTTCCAGGAGTCCAAGGATCAGGAGCAGTCGTCCAAGCTGCCGATCATGGAGGTCCTCACCAAGCACTGGAAGACGGTCCTGCTGGCCGGTGGCACGTTCATCGCGACCAACGGAATCGCCTACGCCTACATGGTCTACGTGCTCAAGTACGGCGAGACCGAACTCGGCTTCAGCAAGACCACGATGCTGTTCCTGCTGATCGGGTCCTGCCCCTTCTGGATGGCGGGCATGGCCTTCAGCGCGTGGAAGTCCGACACGCTCGGCCGCCGCACCGTCTACGTCCGCAGCTCGATCGCGCTGGTGATCGCCGCCGCCGTGTTCTTCCCGCTGATGGACACCGCCGTTCTCCCGGTCATGGCCGCCGCGATGATCAGTCTCGGCTTCATCCTCGGCTGCTGCGCCGGCCCGCAGTCCGCGCTGTTCGCGGAACTGTTCCCGCCTGCGATCCGGTACTCCGGGGCTTCGCTCGGCTACCAGGTCGGAGCCATCCTCGGTGGTGGCCTGGCACCGATCGTCGCCACCGCGCTGTTCGCCGGCTTCGGCACCTCGCTCGCGATCACCGGCTACTTCGTGCTGATCGCCCTGATCAGTCTCGCCAGCATCCTCGTGCTGAAGGTCCCCGGCGCCCAGCCCTCCCGTCCGATCGAGCAGGAAGCGGTCTGAGCATGTCGACCTACTACCAGCCCAGCAAGTACCCGGCATCGGACTTCGCGTCGATGACTCCCACCGACGAGGCCCTCCCGGTCGTGGTGGTCGGCGCAGGCCCCGTCGGCATGGCCGTCGCCCTGGGTCTCGCGCAGCGGGGCATCCCGGTCACGATCCTCGAAGCGGCCGACCAGGTTTCGTTCGGCAGCCGCGCGATCTGCATCTCTCGGCACAGCCTCGAGGCCGCCGCGCGCCTCGGCTTCGGTGCGGAGCTCGAGAAGATCGTGCTGCCGTGGGTCGGTGGCCGCAGCTTCTATCGGGACGAGCAGGTGCTGCACTTCCAGATGCGCAACGCCGATCACGACGTCCGCCCGCCCATGATCAACGTCTCCCAGTCGGAGTTCGAGCAGATCATGGTCGACACGATCGAGGCCAACCCGCTCATCACGCTGCACTGGTCCGCGAGCATCGCGGGCGTGCTGCGCGCCGGCGACGAGGTCACTCTCGAGGTCGACTGCGCGGCAGGCACGCGCCACCTGCGCGCCCGCTGGGTCGTGGCCGCCGACGGTGGGCGCAGCCGCATGCGCGAGCTCGCCGGACTGCGCCTGCAGGGCAACAACTACGACGGGCGCTACGTCATCGCCGACATCCACTGGGAGTCGGAACTGCCTGCCGAGCGCATGGTCTGGTTCGATCCGCCGAGCAACCCCGGCTCGACGATCATCATGCACAAGCAGCCGAAGAACATCTGGCGCATCGACTACCAGCTGGATCCGTCCGAGGACGCCGAGATCGAGACGCAGGAAGATCGCATCCGCGATCGCATCACCAAGCACCTCGAGTGGCTCCAGAACGACCTGCCGTGGACGCTCGAGTGGCACGGCTTCTACAGCGCCCGCGCGCTCGCGCTCGAGAACTTCACCCACGGCCGGATCCTGTTCGCCGGCGACGCGGCGCACCTCGTGCCGATCTTCGGTGTCCGCGGCCTCAACTCGGGCATGGAGGACGCCGAGACCCTCGCCTGGCAGTTGGCGGCGGTGATCCACGGGAACGCAGACGCCGCACTGCTGCAGGCGTATTCGGTGGAACGCCACGACGCATGGCGGCAGAACGTCGCGAACGCCGGCAAGAGCACGCTGATCATGTCGCCCGGCAGCCACGGCTACCTCACGACGCGTGACGCGATCCTCGCCCTGTCGGTGACCCGCCCCGAGTTCAGCCACCTCATCAACCCGCGTCAGTCCAGCGCCACCAACGCGCGGATCTCGCCGCTCACGTGGCCGACCCCGGCCGACGCCTCGGGTGTCGCTGCGGGCGACCCGGTCGAGGATCGCCGGGTGACCACCGCCGACGGTGTCGAGACGTCGCTGAACGTGCTGCGCGGCACCGGGTTCGCGGTGCTCGGCGTGAACGTCGACGCCGCCGCCCTCGCGGCGGCCGCCGCCACGCTCGCAGGTGCGCTCGCGCCGGAGTCGGTGCGTGCCATTCTCGTCGGCGCCGACGCATCCGCGTCCTCCGTCGCGGTCCTGCCGGACGCGGACGGGCAGGTGGCCGCGGCGCTCGGCGCCCGTGACGGCGAGATCTTCGTCATCCGCCCCGACGGCGTGCTGCTGTGCCGCATCGACGGTGTCGACCGCATCGACGACGTCGCGCGGCACCTCGGCCAGGGCGATGCCCCGGCCGGCGCGTCCGCCGCCGTGGACAGCGGACCGCAGATCGATCCGGCCGAACTGCGCCGCGAGAACGTGTGGATGGGCCTGTCCGACGCACTCGACCAGGTCGCCGAATCGGACCGCGAGGGCTTCCTGGCGCGCCTCGCGCTCGTGCTCGGATCGCAGGTCGGGCAGCGAGAGTTCGAGGAAGCCGTCGCGGCTGCCGCGGATCCGTCCCTCATTGTTCCGGCGGACGAGAACACGGGTGCCACCATCGGTGCCTGAGAGGGCCCCCACGATCGGGGCCGCACGGCGCACGCCGGCGGCCCCGACCGCGTCTTCGTGGGGCGTCGTCGCGGTTGCGTTGAGCGCGGGCGTGCTGGCCGCGAGTCAGGTCGGCAAGGTCATCGTCGCGCTGCCGGTGGTGCGGGACGACCTCGGGATGAGCCTGACAACGTCGGCGGTGCTGCTCTCGTCCTACACGTTCGTCGGCGCCCTGATGGGCAGTGCCGCAGGAGGATACGTCGACCGGTGGGGACGACGGCGGACGCTCGCGCTCGCTCTGGTCGTCCTGGCGGCCGGCGCCGCCCTGGGCGCAGTCTGTCCCGCGACACCCGTCCTGCTGTTCTCCCGGATCCTCGAGGGGCTCGGCTTCATGGGCGTGGCGGTGTCGGCTCCGGCGCTCATCACCTCCGCTACAGGGGAGGGGCACCGACGCCTGGCTCTCGGTGTGTGGGGGATCTACATGCCGCTCGGCCAGTTCGTCGCGATCCTCGCCGGGCCGGCGGCGATCGGCGCGATCGGGTGGCGCGGGCTGTGGGCGGTGAACGCCGCGGCTCTGCTCGCCTGCGCGGCAATGGTTCTCGCGGTCGTGCCAACCCCGGCTGCGGCATCGGGGGCGTCCGCGGTCACGAAATCCGCACCGGTCTGGCGCAACTCGGCCGCGATGCTCCTTGCGATCGCGTTCGGGACCTACTCGTTGCAGTATCTCGCGGTGATCGGCTTCCTGCCCACGATGTACGCCGCCGGCGGGTGGGCGGACACGTCGGCCGCGGTGCTGACGGCGCTGGTGGTGCTCGGCAACATCGTCGGCAACGTCAGCGCCGGGCTATTGCTGCACCGGGGCGCGCGGCCCGGAACGCTGATCGCGGTCGCGGCGTCATCGATGGGCCTGGCCGCCGTCGTGGTCTACGCGGGCTGGGCGCCGTTCGCGTTGACCTACGCGGCCGCGGTGGCTTTCGCCCTGCTCGGTGGTCACCTTCCGGCCGCGGTGTTCGCGGCGGTGCCCGCGGCCGCGACCGGACCGAGCGAGATCGGTCCGGTCAACGGGCTGGTGGTGCAGATGTCGAACGTGGGCTCGATCGTGGGCCCGCCTGCGGTCGCGTTCGTCGCCACACACGTGGGTGGTTGGGCGATGAGTCAGCTGGTGCTGGGTACCGCGGCTGCGGTGTGTGTCGCCGCCGGTGTCGCGGTGCGGGTCAGGGATTCTCGCTGACGCGCACCGCACCGGGTCAGCGCAGCAGCAAGGATCCCAGCCTCTGGGCGGCGCCCATGACGGCCTCGCCCAGCTTCTGTTCGTCGGACGAGTCGAACACCGAGACGCCGATGCTGACGAGGTCGGCGGGGCGACGGTTCGGAAGGGCCGCCGAGATGCCGGTGACGGAATGGGTCACCTCGCCCGAGGTGACCGCGAACCCGCGCTCACGTGCGCGGGTGACCTCGGGGCGTTCGCCGTCCCGCGGCGGGAGCACCGCGAGCATCGCCAGACCCGCCGATCCGCGGTTGATGGGGTCGATCTGACCCGGATGGAAGCCGACGTGCGCGCGGGAGTTGCGGGGTTCGATGACCATCAGTGCGCGGACGGCGTCCACACCTTCCCGGACGGCGAGGTGGGCGGTCGCGGAGGTCACGTCGGCGAGTTCCTCGAGCACCGGACGTGCGAGCTCGCGCAGATCCTGTTCCACCGAGCCGGCGAGCGTGACGAGTCCCGCGCCGAGCAGGATCCGCTTGTTGTCGGTGCGTCGGCAGACCCGGTGGGCCTCCAGGGTGCGGACGAGGCGGTCCGCGACGGTCCGGTGCACCCCGATGCCGTCGGCGATCTCGGTGATCGTCAACCCGTACTTGTGCTGCGTCAGCAGTTCGAGGATCTCGAGGCCGTTGTACAGCGTTTTCGACATGCGCGAGTCGAGCGGGACGGCTCCCGTTCTCCTTGCATTTTCGGTCGTGTGCTCATCGGAACGAGCCGATGTCATGGATCCCTCCCTTGACGCATGTGAGACGAGCCACCTACGCTTCACCTTAATCGCACTAGCCGTTCGATTATCGCACACATCGTGTGACGGTGCAATCCCGATCGGGATGTACCGGCGAATGACCGAGGAGTTCGTTTCAATGACCGGGACCGGTATCACTGGCGCTGCCGACATCGCCGCGGCCGCGTTCGTGGAGATCCACCAGCTCTACGGTCGCCAGAGTCATCTCATCGACGAGGGGCACGCGGCTCGGTGGGCGGCCACCTTCACAGCGCAGGGGGAGTTCCACTCGCCCAGCTACCCGGCCCCGGTCGTCGGCACGGTCGCCCTCACCGAGTTCGCGCACGGGTTCGTCGCGAACGCGGCCGCTGCAGGCGAGGCGCACCGGCACGTCCTGACCAACATCGACGTCGAACCCGGCGGAGACGGTGAGCTCGACGTCCGCGCCTACCTGCAGATCGTCGCGACGCGGATCGGCGGTGAGTCCCGCCTCGTGCGATTCACCACTGTCACGGACCGTGTGGTGCGAGAGGACGGCCAGTGGCGCATCGCGCGCCGCACCGTCCGGCGAGACGACCAGGCCCGACCGGCCTGACCGTCGACCCCCTGCGAGGCCTCGGCATGCGAGTGCCTCGAACCTTTTGTAGAACATTGCTTTTGGAGGAACACCCGATCATGGCTGACAACGCTGACACCCAGAACCCCGGCCGCACCAACGCGTCTCAGATGACCGCGCGATACCCGGAGATGGCCGGCAAGGTCGCCGTCGTCACCGGCGCCGCCCGCGGGATGGGCGCGGCTTTCGCCGCCGGTCTCGCCACCCGCGGCGTCGACGTCGTCGGTGCCGACATCAACGAAGAGCAGATGGCGGCCACCGCGCAGGAGATCAACGACGCCCTCGCGGCGACCTCGATCGCCGACGTTCCGGGCCGTGTCGTCGGTGCCCGCGTCGACGTCACCAAGGCCGACGAGCACGAGGCCCTCGCGCAGACCGCGCTGAAGGAGTTCGGCCGCATCGACTTCTGGATCAACAACGCCGGGATCTTCCCGTTCGGGCTCGTGCAGGACATCTCGCCCGAACAGATCTCCGCCGTGCTCGACGTCAACGTCGAGGGGGTGTTGTTCGGCTCTCAGGCTGCGGCACGGCACATGGTTCCCGGCGGCGCGATCGTCAACATGTCGTCGGTCTCCGCTGTGCGCAACCGCCGTGGCCGCGCCGCCTACTGCACGTCCAAGGCGGCCGTCGCGCACCTGACCCAGTCGCTCGCGGTCGAGCTGGGCGACAAGGGTATTCGCGTCAACGCGATCGCCCCCGGCTACATCGACACCGAGATGACCCGCTGGGTCCAGGAGGATCCCGTCGCCCTGGCGAACGCCCTGGACTCCGTGCCGCTGCACCGGCTGGGTTCGCCCGAAGAGGTCTTCGGTCCGATGCTGTTCCTGCTGTCGGACAGCGCCCGCTACGTCACCGGCCACTCCATCGCCGTCGACGGTGGGTCGCGCCATGTCTGATGCCGTTTCGTACCCCGGAGTCGTCCTCGTCACCGGCGCCGCCGGCGGCATGGGCGCCAATCATGCGAAGGCGCTCGCCGCGCGCGGTGTGCACGTGTGCGTCGCCGACGTCGCGGACACCTCCGCGGTCACGGCCGAGATCGAGGCCGCCGGAGGCAGTGCGTCGGCGCACGAACTCGACGTCGCCGACTCCGCCGCATGGACTCGCGTGATCGACGAGATCCGTTCCGTCAAAGGAGAACTCGGTGGCCTGGTCAACAACGCCGGTATCAGCCGTCGGCGCGAGTTCATGGACACCCCGGACGACATCTGGGAGTTGACCATGCGGATCAACCTGTTCGGCCCGTTCTACGGGATGAAGGCCGCCGCACCGCTGATGCGGGAGAGCGGCGGCGGATCGATCGTGAACATCTCGTCGATCTCCGGCCAGGTCGGCTACTTCTCGCCGGCATACGCATCGAGCAAGTGGGGGCTGACGGGGCTGTCGAAGTCGGCGGCCGGACAGTTCGCGCAGTGGGGCATCCGGGTGAACTCCGTGCACCCCGGACTGGTGGGCACAGCCCTCGTCGGGGGAGCCGACGCCTTCGTCAAGGCCTCGCTGGAGAGCATTCCGGCCGGACGCATGGGCACCGTCGACGAGATCACGAACGCGGTGCTGTTCCTGCTGTCCGACCGATCGACGTACATGAACGGCAGCGAGGTCACGGTCGACGGCGGCCTGGTGTCCAACGGGCTGTACCACCGCATCCTCGCCGAAACGGAAGGAGTCCTCTCATGAGTGAAGACAACTGGGACGTCGTCGTGATCGGCGGCGGCGGAGCGGGACTCGCGGCCGCGGTGTCCGCGGCCGAGCAGGGCGCATCGGTGCTGCTGTTCGAGTCGCAGACCGAACTGGGCGGCTCGACGCAGCTGTCGGCGGGCCTGTTCACCGCCGCCGGCACCAGTGTCCAGCGCGGCCTCGGCATCGAGGACTCCGCCGAGAAGTTCTTCCAGCACTACATGGATCTCAACCACTGGATGCTCAAGCCGGGTCTGGTCCGGGCGTTCTGCGAGAACGCCGGTCCCACCCTGGAGTGGCTCATCGAACTGGGTGTCGAGATCCCCGCCCGGGAGTCGGCCAACGCGCACATGCCGGGTCTGGCTCAGGCGGGCGTCGAGGACGTCTGGCGTGGTCACGTGCCCAAGGACCAGGGCTACGGGCTGGTCCAGGTGCTCGACAGGGCCCGTCGCGACCAGGGCGTCGAGGTCGTCATGAACACCCGCGTGCAGTCGCTGCTCGTCGAGGACGGCCGGGTCGCCGGTGTCGTCGCCGACGACATCGAGGTCCGCGCGTCGTCGGTAGTGATCGCCAGCGGCGGGTTCGCACAGAACAAGGACCTGGTCGACAAGCTCTATCCGTTCGCGAACCGGGGCGGCGACTCGCTGTTCGTCGTGGCCGCGGAGGGTAGTCAGGGCGATCATCTGGCCTTCGGGAAGCAGGTCGACGCCGCCGTCACCGGTGAGGGCTGGGGCCTGATGCTCCCGACGGCCTACTTCCAGCGCCACCACCACTGGCAGTCCGGCTTCCCGCCCAAGTCACGGATCTACGTCAACGGCGACGGCCGCCGGTTCATGGACGAGGACGCGTCGTACGCGGTGTCCACCGGCATCATCGACGCACAGCCGGACGGCGCCTGGGTCGTGTTCGATGAGAATGCTCGCGTGAATCTTCCTGTGGGATATACTGATTGGGCTCCGGAGCGGATTCTCGACGAGGCCGACGCCGGACGCACTCTCCGAGCGGACACGCTCGGGGACCTTGCCGCCGTGATGGGCGTGCCCGCCGATGCTTTCGAGGCGGCCGTCGCGCGGTGGAACGATCAACTCCCCAACGGTGTCGACGACGACTTCCTGCGTCATCGCACCCTCTCGAACAAGGGATCGACCGCCCACCCGGACCCGATCGACCAGGGCCCGTACTACGCCGCCCGGTTGCTGCCCGCCGAACTCGTGTGCACGCACGCGGGGGTCGAGATCGACAGCAACGCATCGGTACTGGATCGGACCGGTCGTCCGGTCGCGGGACTCTTCGCGGCCGGCGAGGCCGGAGCCGGCATCCTCGGTCTCCGGTACGTGGGCGGCGGCAACGCCGTGGCGAACGCCCTCACGATGGGCCGGATCGCCGGAATGAACGCCGCGCGCACCGCACGCGGCGAGTCGACGACATCGACGGCACTGACAACTGCAGGAATCTGACACCGAGCGTGTTGCGCACCAGACACTTACAAAGGACCATCCATGACAACGAACGACATTGTGGAGCCCGCGGTTCGTAACCCCGGGCCCGCCCGAGGACCGGATCCCGTGCAGACCCAGACCGAGCCGAAGCAATCCACCGTCAAGGTGGTGCGCGCGGCCATCGTCGGCACCGTCGTCGAGTACTACGACTTCGGCATCTACGGGTACATGGCGACCATCATCGCGTCGCTGTTCTTCGTCTCGGAGAACGACACCGCCGCACTGCTCGGTACGTTCGCGACGTTCGCGGTCGCGTTCTTCCTGCGGGTGCCCGGCGGCATCTTCTTCGGCCACATCGGCGACAAGTACGGCCGCAAGAACGCCCTGTCCTGGACGATTCTGCTGATGGTCGTCGCGACCGCGGCGATGGGCATGATGCCCACGTATGTCACGCTCGGCGTGTGGGCAACGGCGATCCTGGTGCTGGCCCGCTGCCTGCAGGGCTTCGCGGCCGGTGGCGAGTTGGGCGGCGCCAACGCGTTCGTGTCGGAGTCCGCTCCGGCCAAGTGGCGCGCGTTCCAGACCTCGATGGTCAACTCGGGCACCTACCTCGGATCGCTCGTGGCGTCGCTGACCGCGCTGGCGCTGACCTCGGTGTTCACGCACGACCAGATCATGTCGTGGGCGTGGCGTATCCCGTTCCTGCTGTCCGTCGTCATCGGCGTGATCGGCATCTGGATCCGGAACCACATGGAGGACACGCCTCAGTTCAAGGAGCTCGAGGACAAGGGCGAGACCGCGAAGGTGCCGGTCAAGGAACTGCTCACCAGTTCCGGTCCGGCACTGGTGAAGATCATCTTCCTCGGTGCACTCATCACGGGTGGCTACTACATCGCGTCCGTGTACGCCGCGACGTACCTGCAGAAGGCCGGCGGCCAGTCGTCCACCGTCGCGTTCCTGTCCACGTCGCTGGCCCTGGTCCTCGGTGTCATCACGCTGCCGATCGCGGGCTACCTGGCCGACCGCTACGGCCGCAAGCCCGTGCTGTTCACCGGCACCGTCGCCGCCGTCGTCCTGGGCATCCCGATGTTCATGCTGATGGCGGGCGGCAGCATCTGGCAGGCGGTCGTCGGCCAGTCGGTCCTGTTCATCGCGGTGTCGGTGGTCAACGGTGCGTCGTACGTGACGTACGTCGAGATGCTCAAGGCATCGGTCCGCTACAGCGGCCTCGCCCTGGGCAACAACATCACCAACATGGCGCTCGGTGGCACGGCCCCGTTCATCGCGACGTGGCTGATCGACATCACCGGCAACAACCTCGCGCCGGCGTTCTACTTCGTGTTCTGTGCGCTGCTCACCCTCGGTGCGATCTTCTTCGTCAAGGAGACCAAGGGCATCGAACTCCGCGTCGACTAGTCCGGTCCCGTCGGGCCCTGCCGGTGGCGACACCGGCAGGGCCCGTTCGTACGAGAGGAGCTGCGCATGTCGCTCATCGACAAGCAGGAGATCACCGAGGTCCTGTACCGCTACGCACGGGCGGTGGACCGCAAGGACTTCGACCGCGTCGCCGACTGCTACTTCCCCGACGCGATCGACAACCATGGCGGATACATCGGCACCGTGGACGGCCTGATCGAGGACATGAAGGCCCGGCACGCCACCATCGACTCGTCCCTGCACTACGTCACCAACGTGCTGATCGAGCTGGACGGCGACACGGCGAACGTCGAGTCGTACTGCCTGTGCTACCTGCGGCAGGTTCCCCGGGTTCCGGGCGGCACGCAGGCGCGGGCCACCGTCAAGTGCCGCTATGTCGACCGCTTCGAGCGGCGCGACGGGCAGTGGCGCATCGCGGACCGCATCGTCGTGTTCGACGAGTCCGTGACCGAGGAGATCGAGGACGGCCTCGACTCCCACTGGGTTCGCTCCCGTCGATCCCTCGAAGACCCGGTGTTCACGGGGAACCCCTGACCGGCAACAGTTCTGGAGCGATGATGACGGCAGCGCCGGCACCCTGTGGGTGCCGGCGCTGCCGTATCGGGTGCCCGACCGGGGTGAAATGCGGTCAAGCGACCTCGTCCAGGTCGACGCCCTTCGTTTCCCTGCTGAACAGGAGTGCGGTCACCGTGATCGCCATCGTGACCACCAGATAGCCGATCACCGTGCCGACGCCGAAGTTCTCGATCAGCCAGACCGCGATGAACGGGGCCGGGGCCCCTGCGATGATCGACGAACCCTGGAACACCAGCGACGACCCGGCGTAGCGGTAGCGGGTGGGGAACAGCTCGGTGATCCAGGCAGCCTCCGGGCCGGCGAGCATGCCGTGGAAGAAGGCGCCGACGCAGACACCGACCCACAACAGCGTCAGGCTCTGCTGCTGCACCAGCCAGAAGAACACGGGGGCCCACACGACGAGGACCACCGCAGGCACGAGCATCGCGATGCGGCGGCCCACCCGGTCGGACCAGGCGCCGCCGCCGATCATGCCCACGAACTGGAACAGCGACGCGAACGTGACGGCCAGGATGACGTCGCCACGCGGAAAGCCGTGATACGTGGTGGCGTAGGCGATGACGAACACGGTGTAGACGTAGAAGGCGATGTTCTCGCCCAGGCGCATGCCGAGGCCGATCAGGACCGGGCGGGGATGTGACAGGGCCTCCAGGATGCTCGACCGTTCCCGGGCGGCAGGCGTGTTCTCGGCCTGCGCCTGCGCGGCCTTGAAGACGGGGGACTCCTCGACTCCGCGGCGCACCCAGAAGCCGATGACCAGCAGCGGAATCGCGAAGAGGAAGGCAACACGCCAGCCCCACTGGTCGAACGCCTCGTCGGACAGGAACACTCCGATGACCGTGATCACGATCGTCGCCAGGACCGTGCCCATCGGGGCCCCGGCCTGCGGCCAGGACGCCCAGAAGCCGCGCTTCCTGGGCTCGCCGTACTCACTGACCAGCAGCACCGCGGCGCCGAACTCGCCGCCGAGCGCGAAGCCCTGGATCATGCGTAGCGCCACCAGCATGACGGTCGCCCAGATGCCGATCTGGTCATACGTCGGCAGCAGGCCGATCGCGGCGGTCGCGGTGCCCAGCATGATGAACGTGACGACCAGCATCGGCTTGCGGCCGAACCTGTCACCGAGATGACCGAACACGATGCCGCCCAACGGGCGGGCGACGAAGCCGAGACCCTGCGTGGCCAGCGCCAGCAGCAGCTTCGCGACACCGCTGTCGCCCGGGAAGAACAGCGGGCCGAGGACGGTCGCGGCGAGGATGCCGTAGATCGCGAAGTCGTACCACTCGAGCACGGCGCCGGCCATGCTGCCGGTCAGGACGCGCTTGAAGCTCGACTTGGGTGGCTGGGCGGTGTCGGTCGTGCCCGGCGGCACGGCGACCCCGGTGACGGTCGGAGATCCCATGACGGATCCTTTCGGGTGCTGGAGATTCTGGAGGGGAGGTGGGTCAGAGCGCGAGGGTGATCTTCTTGCCGCACGCACGTGAGCAGCAGGTCATCATCGACTTGTTCTGAGCCCGTTCGGTTTTGGTGAGCACCATGTCGCGGTGATCCACCTCGCCGTCGAGGACGGGGGCTTCGCACGATCCGCACAGCCCCTCCTCGCAGTCGCTCTGGATATCGATGTTCGACGCGCGCAGGGCGTCGAGAACCGTCTGGTCGGCCGCCACCTGGACGGTGAGCCCCGAGTCGCGCAGTTCGACCTCGAACGCGTGCTCGTTGGCCGGATCGAGCGTCGCCAGGTTCGACGTGAAGTGCTCGACGTGGAGGGACTCCTCCGGCCAGTGCACGGTGGCCTCCTCGAGGGCGGAGAGCAGACGCTCCGGTCCGCACGAGTAGATCTGGGTTCCGGGGGCCGGCGTCGCGAGCAGCGCCGGGATGTTGAGGCGGGTTCCGGCGGCGCTCGAGTGGATCTCGACCTTGTCGCCGTGATCGGCGGTGAGCCGGTCGAGCAGTGCCATCGTCGCGACATCGCGTCCGCAGTAGTGGATCTCGTAGTCCTTGCCGGCCGCCTTGGCGTGGTCGGCCATCGCGATGACCGGGGTGATGCCGATGCCGCCCGCGACGAAGATGTAGCGCTCGGCGTCCGCGTCGAGCTTGAAGTGGTTGCGCGGGCCACGCATCTTCAGGACGTCGCCGGCCTGCAGGGTGTGGTGCACGTAGCGCGATCCTCCGCGGCTCTCGGGCTCCTCGAGCACGGCGATCTCGTAGTGCGACAGGTCGTTCGGGTCGCTGCACAGCGAGTACTGCCGCGACAGTTCACCGAGTTCGAGGTCGACGTGTGAGCCCGGGGTCCACTTGGGCAGCGGCCTGCCCGACGGATCGGACAGCATCACACGCACGACGCCGTCGGCGGCCGGGGTGATGGCGTCGACCGAGACGGTACGCGAGATGTTGGTCTTCGACGGCTCACCGATCTTCACCGGCTGACGGTTGTCCAGGATCGACGGATCGGCACGCTCGGGGTTCTCGGACGGATCCCACTGCACCAGAACGTGATCCGGACCCCGGAACGACGTATTTGGCAGGTAGGTGAACTTCTGGTCGGGGACCAGTTCCATGTGCGGGAGTCGCTTGGTGAACTCCTCGAGGAAGATCTGCATCTCCATGCGGGCCAGGTTCTTGCCCATGCACTGGTGGCTGCCGTAGCCGAACGTCAGGTGATCGCTGGAGTTCTCGCGACGGATGTCGAAGTCGTCGGCGCCCTCGAAGTGACGTTCGTCGTGGTTCGCGGACGAGGTGACGATCAGCAGCTTCGATCCCTCGGGGATGTCGATGCCGCCGATCGTGGTGTCGGCGGTGACGAGGCGGCGCCACGCGGCGACCGAGCCGGAGTGTCGCAGGCACTCCTCGACGGCGCCCGGGATCAGGCTCGGATCGGCGCAGATCTCCTCCCACACGCTGCGGTTCTCGAGCAGCAGGCGGAAGGCGTTGGCCGACGCGTTTGCTGTGGTTTCGTGTGCCGCAACGATTCCCGCCATCATCATCGAGTGCAGGTACGAGTCGGTGACGACGTCGGGCTGCTCCTGCTGGACCCGGATGCCGAACGGCATCCAGCCGTGGCCGGACGGATCCTTGCGCATCTTGTCGAGCACCTGGCCGGCGTACTGCCAGAACTTGCCGACGGCCTCGGCGACCGCGACCTGCTCCTCGACCGCCGGGCGCCCCCACGTGTTCACGGTGTGCGCGATCGAGTAGCTGCGCAGCTCGTCCATGTCCTCCTCGGGCACGCCGAGGAAGTGCAGCGCGACGGTGAGCGGGACCTCCCACAGCATTTCGTCGACGAGGTCGGCCTCACCGGTCTCGATGAAGCGGTCGACGTACTCGCGGGTGAGGCGACGGACCATCGGCTCGTGGTGGACCAGTTCCCTGGGGGTGAACGGGTCCATCAACACGCGCCGGCGCGGCATGTGCGCGGGCTCGTCCTCGTTCACCAGGGTGCGCGCCATCGCGTAGTCGTACTTGGCGAGCGTCGCCGTCGCCTCGTCGGAGACGGGGGTGATCTTCTCGAGCGCGATCGACGGCGAGAACAGGATGTTGTCGCGGAAGACGGCCTTGACGTCCTCGTATCGGGTGACGACCCAGTAGCCGATCTCGGGGCTGTAGAACACCGGCTCTTCGTCGCGCGACCAGCGCAGTGACGCCGCGGGGTCCACCTGGTACGGACCGGTGAAGGGATCGAAGGCGGCGGCATTCGGGGAAACCGGGCAGCCTGCGCTCTGCAGGGCCTTGTGATCGATCGGGCACGCGCTCATGACTTTGAATCTCCGTTGGTCTTGAACTCGCTCTGAACTGCGAAGTTACTAATAACGCACAACCTGTATCGGTGAGCGAACTTCGCACAGAGTAAGTGCGGTCACATTCGGGGTCAAGTGCGGTCCGGAGAACAACGCAGGCGGTCCGTTCTGCGGCTTTGCGTTGTTCTGCCGGCGTCGGCCGGCCGCAGGGAGGGCGCAGGGCAAGGCCTGGCGAAGGTGTGACGATCAGGCCGCGGCGGGCCCGAGTGGGAGCGTCAGACGCTGATGAGGTGTTCGATCTCGCGGGCGGTGCGTAGTACCGCGTCCGCGGCTCGGTCGGTGTCGAGACCGTCGATCGCGACGACCCCGACGCTGCGCTCGAGGCCGGTGCTCGAGCCCGCGCCCTGCGGCAGTGCAATGCCCGCGGCGATGCCGACGGCGCCGTGTTCGAGCTGTCCGCGGGTGAGGCTGTAGCCGTCGGCCCGGGCCCGGCGGACCTCATCGGTCTCGCCCGGTGCCTCCTGGCGCAGGGCGAGGATCGCGATCCCGGCCGCGCCCCGGTCCAGTGGATGGCTGCTGCCGACGCGGTAGCCGACGCGCAGCAGGGTGTCCTCCGGTTCGGCGACCATGATCACGACACAGTTCTGGCCCTGAGCTGCGGAGACGAACGCCGTGGCGCGTGTCTCGTCGGCGAGTGCGTGCAGGAGGGGCTGGACGTCGCTCGCGAACTGTGGTTCGAATCGTGAGGCGAGCACCGCAGCCGCGACACCGAGCCGGATCCGGCCGTCGGCGGTGCGCGCGACGAGGGAATGCTCTTCGAGGGTGGCGACGATCCGGTAGCAGATGGCCCGGTGGACGTCGAGTTCCCGGGACAGATCGGCCACCGAGATGCCGGAGGGCGACTGGGCGACGATGTCGAGCGCGCGCAACCCACGGTCGAGCGTCTGCAGCGTGCTCATGTTGCGTCCTGTTCTCGGATCGTCGCCGGTAAGTCGGTAGGAGTCCTTTGTACAGACTCTCTCGGTGGCGGCGGTAACCCCTGGGGCGTGGCGGCTCGCCGCCGTGAACGCCCGCGCCGGCAGGCGGCGAGCGAGCGCCGAAAAATGATTCACAGATATATTAGTTGGGTGACTGATGAGACGAGCGGGGCGCCGCCCGCCACCGGGATAGTGTTGGCCCCATGAGTGGGGACGAAGCGCGCGGCGGGGCAGGGGAGTCGGCGACGGCGTCCCCCGGCTCACTCGACTTCTGGTCGTTCATCGACCTCGCCAATCGGCGGCTGAGCACCGAGTTCGGCGCCACGCACCAATTGGCCACGCAGGTCTTGCTGACGCTCAACCGGGCCGCCAACGTGGTCACCTACGACCTCGAGTCCTCCGTGCATCGGCCCCGCGGGCTCTCGTGGTCGGCGTTCCGGCTGATGTTCGTGACCTGGCTCGCCGGCCCGATCGAACCGAAGAGCGCGGCCAAGCTGACCGGTATGAGCCGTGCGGCCGTGTCGAACCTGACGAAGACCCTGGAAGCGGGCGGCCTGCTCGAGCGGACGCCGGACGAGCGCGACGGTCGCTCGGTGCAGCTGTCGCTCACGGAGAAGGGGCGCGCCGAGATGGCCGCGACCTACCGGGAGCACAACGAACGCGAGTACGCGTGGGCGAGCGTGCTGACCGAGGCCGAGCAGCACGTGCTGGTCATGCTGCTCGACAAGCTGATCACCAACCGCAGTCAGTTCGACGTCCGCGGCCGTAACTGACCCCGACTGCGCGTCCGTGGTTGCACCCGTGCCCACGAAATAGTTAATGTGTTTACTAACGTGATGACGTGAGCCGGGGGCCGGCCGCACGCGGCTCCGTCGATGCGTCGACAAGCAGACCGGTGCCCGCCAGAGTGGAAGCCGGGGAGATCTCAGACCCAGGAGGCCGTCATGGCGTTCTACCGACAGCTCGGCAACGTCCCGCCGAAGCGGCACACCCAGCATCGCGACGAGGACGGGCAGCTCTACTTCGAGGAGCTGATGGGCGAGGAGGGGTTCTCCTCGGACTCGTCGCTGCTGTACCACCGCAACATTCCGTCGGCGATCGTCGACGCGACGGTGTGGGACCTGCGCGACCAGACCACCACCCCGAACCATCCGCTCAAGCCCCGGCACCTCAAGCTCCACGACCTGTTTCCCGAGCAGATCTGGGCCGAAACCGATGTCGTCACCGGCCGCAGGCTGATCCTCGGCAATGCCGACGTGCGCATCTCGTACGTGGTGGCCGCGAAGGAATCGCCGTTGTACCGCAACGCGATCGGCGACGAGATGGTGTACGTCGAGTCCGGCGAGGCGATCGTCGAGACCGTGTTCGGCGCACTGCACGCACGCCAGGGCGACTACGTGCTCATCCCGATGTCCACCACCCACCGATGGTTGCCGCAGGGCACGGAACCGCTGCGCGCGTACGCGATCGAGGCCAACAGCCACATCGTCCCGCCGAAGCGTTACCTGTCGCGCTTCGGTCAGCTGCTCGAGCACGCGCCCTACTGCGAGCGGGACCTGCACGGGCCCGCCGAGCCGCTCGTCGCCGAGGGCGCCGACGTCGAGGTCCTGGTCAAGCACCGCACGTCCCACGGCATCGTCGGCACCCGCATGGTGTACCCGACACATCCGTTCGACGTCGTCGGCTGGGACGGCTGCCTGTACCCGTACACGTTCAACATCTCCGACTACGAGCCCATCACCGGCCGCGTGCACCAGCCGCCGCCGGCGCACCAGGCGTTCGAGGGCAACAACTTCGTCATCTGCAACTTCGTGCCCCGCAAGGTGGACTACCACCCGCTGTCCATCCCGGTGCCGTACTACCACTCGAACGTCGACTCCGACGAGATCATGTTCTACTGCGGCGGCGACTACGAGGCGCGCAAGGGATCGGGCATCGGGCAGGGCTCGATCTCCATCCACCCCGGCGGCCACGCCCACGGCCCGCAGCCGGGCGCGTACGAGCGCAGCATCGGCGTCGAGTTCTTCGACGAACTCGCCGTCATGGTCGACACCTTCCGCCCGCTCGAACTCGGCGAGGGCGCCCTGGCCTGCGAGGACGAGGCGTACGCGTGGTCCTGGGCCGGGCGCGGACCGCAGGCGGGGGAGGGCGCACAGTGAGTACAATCTCCCCGCTCCTGGCCGGGCTCTGCGACGACGCCGCGCTGTTCCCCCCGGGTAACGCACCCCTCGAGTCCGCGGTACCCGCGCACTTCGCGCACGAGGACAGCCCGCACGCCGACCTGGTGGGGCCGTTCGTCTTTCCCGCGACCCGGCTGGTCGAACTGCCGGCCGTGCTCGCCGACCGTGGCGGACGCACCCTGCCGGTCAGTCTGACGGTGCCGGGCGGCACCGACTTCGTGCCGCAGGCGATCGAACAGTTGCGCGCGATCGACGGTGCACACCTGGTGGCCCTCGAGATCGCGGTGCCGATCGACCAGTCCGTCGCGGACCTGTTCGCAAGCCTGCACGAAATCTCCTCCACCGCACCGGGAGTGGACATCTACGTGGAGGTTCCGCGAGACGATCGCCGCGCCGATATCCTCGCCGCGCTGCCCGCCGCCGGGTACCGGGCGAAGTTCCGCACCGGCGGTGTCGTCGCCGATGCCTACCCGGACGAGGTGGAACTGGCGAAGGCCATCGACGACGCCGTCTCCCTCGGCGTGCCGTTCAAGGCGACCGCCGGACTGCATCATGCGGTGCGGAACACCGATCCCGACACCGGATTCGAGCAGCACGGGTTCCTGAACCTGATGCTCGCCACCCACCTCGCCGGGACGGGCGCGGGCACGGACGCCATCGCCGCGGCGCTCTCGGACCGGGACGGCGCCCGACTGGCCGCCGCGCTCGGCGCGCTCCCGGGCGATGCCGTCGCCGCGCTGCGCGACCGCTTCCGGTCGTACGGCACCTGCAGCATCTCAGACCCGCTCTCGGACTTGACCGCCCTCGGCCTGGTGTCCGACCCGGAATCCCCCGCAGTCGACGAAGGAAGCCCCGCATGACCGTCATCCCGATCCCCGACGACTCCCTCTTCGGCGTCGACAACCTGCCGTACGGCGTCTTCTCCACGGCCGGAACCGATCCGCGGGTCGGTGTGCGTGTCGGCGACCACGTGGTCGACCTCGCGAAGGCCCTCGGCGACGACGTGTTCGCGCAACCGACCCTCAACGCCTTCATGGCGCAGGGCCGTGTGCGGTGGGACGCGGTTCGTGCGCAGATCACCGACCTGGTCGCCGGTGAGATCGCCGACGACGCGGTGCTGCCGGTCGACGCGGTCACGATGCATCTGCCGATCGCGGTGGCCGATTACGTCGACTTCTACGCGTCCGAGAACCACGCCTCCAACCTCGGCCGGCTGTTCCGCCCGCAGAACCCCGACCCGCTCATGCCGAACTGGAAGCACCTGCCGGTCGGCTACCACGGCCGCTCGTCCACCGTCGTCGTGTCGGGCACGGACATCGTCCGTCCGTGCGGCCAGCGCAAGGCTCCGTCCGACGACGCACCGACGTTCGGCCCCTCGCTCCGCCTCGACATCGAGGCCGAGATGGGCTTCATCGTCGGGGTCGGCTCGCCGATGGGAGCCTCCATCACCCCGGATCAGTTCGCCGAGCACTGCTTCGGTGCGGTGATCCTCAACGACTGGTCGGCGCGCGACATCCAGGCGTGGGAGTACGTGCCCCTCGGTCCGAACCTGGGCAAGAGCTTCGCCACGTCGATCTCCGCGTGGGTCGTTCCCCTGGCGGCCCTCGAGGCCGCCCGTATCGACACCCCGGTGCAGGACCCGACGCCGCTCCCGTACCTACAGGGTGACGAGAAGTGGGGCCTGGACATCGATCTGGCGGTCGAGTGGAACGGTGACGTCGTCAGCCGTCCGCCGTACGCGCAGATGTACTGGTCGCCCGCGCAGATGCTGGCGCACACCACCGTCAACGGCGCCGCCGCCTCCACCGGCGACCTGTTCGGCTCCGGCACCATCTCCGGTCCCGAGAAGGACCAGCGCGGTGCCTTCATCGAATTGACCTGGGGTGGAGCGGAGCCCGCCACCGTCGCGGGCGAGGAGCGCACCTTCCTGCAGGACGGCGACGAGGTGTCGATCTCGGCGACCGCACCCGGGGCGAACGGCGGGCGCATCGGCTTCGGCGAGGTTCGCGCCCGCATCCTGCCCGCCACCGGCGCCTGACGCAGACAGTCCCGGCGGGCCCGCGGGGGGCGGGGGGGGGCGGGGGGGCGGGT
>NZ_JBSFRT010000006.1:0-195467 GCF_053589375.1 Rhodococcus sp. NPDC003348 | reverse complement strand
CCCATCTCCGCCTATGATCTCGCCCCCCACTAACGGGATCTTGGTCTATTTCGTTCGGTTGAACCGAACGAAAGTGCCCTTCAGCCGGGTGGTGCGTGGGGCTAGGCGACGCCCTCTTCCTTGGCGGCCTTGGCGACGGCCTCGGCGACCGCCGGAGCCACGCGCGGGTCGAGCGGGCTCGGCACGATCTTGTCGACCGCGAGCTCGTCCGCGACGACGGACAGGATCGCCTCCGCGGCCGCGAGCTTCATGCCCTCGGTGATCCGGCGGGCACCCGCGTCCAGGGCGCCCTTGAACACGCCGGGGAACGCGAGCACGTTGTTGATCTGGTTCGGGAAGTCCGAACGGCCCGTGGCGACGATCGCGGCGTGCTTGCGCGCGATGTCCGGGTGGATCTCCGGGTCCGGGTTCGACATCGCGAAGATGATCGCGTCGTCGGCCATCGTCGCGATGATCTCCTCCGGCACGGTGCCCGCGGAGACGCCCAGGAACACGTCGGCGCCGTCGAGGGCCTCGACGATGCCACCGGTGCGCCCGGCGGGGTTGGTGCGGGCGGCCAGGTCGGCCTTGATCTCGTTCAGGTCACCGCGATCGGAGGAGACGATGCCCTTCGAGTCGAGGACGGTGATGTCGGTGATGCCCGCGGCGAGCAGGATGTTCGCGCAGGCGACACCGGCGGCGCCTGCTCCGGAGATCACCACGCGCAGCTTGGTGATGTCGCGGTCCTGGACCTTCACCGCGCCCTTGAGCGCGGCCAGCGCGACGATCGCGGTGCCGTGCTGGTCGTCGTGCATGACCGGGCAGTCGAGGGCCTCGATGACCCGCTTCTCGATCTCGAAGCACCGCGGCGCCGAGATGTCCTCGAGGTTGACCGCACCGAAGCTCGGACGGAGCCGGATCAGGGTCTCGACGATCTCGTCCGGGTCCTTGGTGTCGAGCACCAGGGGGATCGAGTTCAGGCCGGCGAAGTTCTTGAACAGCGCCGACTTGCCCTCCATCACCGGCAGCGACGCGCGCGGGCCGATGTCGCCGAGACCGAGCACCGCGGAGCCGTCGCTGACGACGACAACGAGGCGGCTGGTCCAGGTGTAGCGGTCGGCGAGGGTCTCGTCCGCGTGGATCGCGCGGGACACCTGCGCGACGCCGGGGGTGTACGCGATCGACAGCGCACGCTGGGTATCGAGGGGAGCCGTCGTCTCGACCGAGAGCTTGCCGCCGATGTGGCCGGAGAAGATCTCTTCGTCGGTCAGCTCAACCTTGGGCGGGGTGGTTGGTTCAGACACGAGAGACACGATGACACTCCTACTCATGCCGCCACCACTCGGGGGCGGGTTACTGGTAAGTAGCAGCGGCGAAGGATGTTTTTCGACGCAGCCGCAGGTTTTTCGGTGAAGAGCTGAACGCTCCGAGGGTGCACGATCGGGGCCCGATTGGTCTACGGGAGAGGCACTCACTTCGGAGCCGCGATGGCACCGGGCGGGGTGAGCCCGGGCACTGAAATCTGCCGCTGGTTGAATCCGACTTCGACTCCCTACCAGGCGGTGGCACCGGCATTGGAGTGCAGCAAGTGTGCCACCACGGGCTCACCACTGGCAAATCTCACGTGTGAGCAGCCGTTTCGGTGAGCTACCCCCACCACTGGGTCCAGAGCAACCCGATTGTGACCAAAAACACGGCCACGGACCCGGCGATCGCGACCGGACCACGCCGGTGATCGGCGAACCGCTGCGCAACCACCACCACAACGGCCGCGACGACGTGAGCCGCGACCGACACCGCGCCCGGCCCGGGAAAGCCCCGCCGGGACCCCAGGTACGCGGTCACGATCACCACCGCGGCGAGCAGCACGACGCCCGCCGTCACGGCGCCGCTGAGCGCCTGCAGCGCCCGGGCCGGGGCACTGCGCCTGCGCGGTCCACGCGGAGGTTCCCAGCGCGGTTCGCGGCCCGCGGCGGCCTGCCTGCCGTACCGCTCGTCGTCGTATTCGTCGACCCAGGCGTCGCTCATCCCGCCACCACCTCGATGCCGTTCGACGCCGCGATCAGCCGCTCGTACTGCTCGGGTGCGGTGACGAACTCGCCGAGCACCACCGACTTGTTGGACCCGTGGTAGTCGGACGACCCGGTCACGATCAGATCCAGATCGGCGGCGATGCCGCGCAGGATCCTCTCGTCCGCGGCCTGGTGGTCGTGATGGGCGACCTCGACACCGCCGAGTCCGTCGGCGACGAGTTCGCCGATCTGGTCCATGTCCATCAGCCGGCCGCGTGCCGAGGCACGCGGATGCGCCAGGACGCTCACCCCACCGGCCTGCGCGACCATCCGAATCGCGTCGGGCAACGGGGTGTCCGCCTTGTGCACGTAGTACCGGCCGCGCGTCTTGAGCAGGTCCGCGAACGCCTCGTTCACCGAGCCGACGACGCCGGCGTCGACCAGCGCACGCGCCAGGTGCGGGCGACCGGCGGCCGGGCCCGCGGCCGCCATCACCGCATCCGGGTCGATCGGCAGACCGTCGGCGGCCATCTTCTCCGCCATCCCCCGCAGGCGGGACGTCCGCTCGGCACGCAGCCGCTCCCGCTCCCGCGCGAACGCCTCGTTCGTGGGGTCGAACAGATACGCGAGCAGGTGCACGGCGACCGGCATACCGTCCTCGCCGCGACCCTCGCAGGACATCTCCATGCCCCGAACCAGGGTCAGACCGGACGGCAGGGCATCGACGGCCTCCGCCCACCCCGACGTGGTGTCGTGATCGGTCAGCGCGACGACCCGCAGTCCCGCCTCGGCGGCAGC
Organism: Rhodococcus sp. NPDC003348; assembly: GCF_053589375.1. Classification (NCBI taxonomy): domain Bacteria; kingdom Bacillati; phylum Actinomycetota; class Actinomycetes; order Mycobacteriales; family Nocardiaceae; genus Rhodococcus; species Rhodococcus sp. NPDC003348. The sequence continues at coordinate 192,678 of NZ_JBSFRT010000006.1, read as the reverse complement.
CCGCACCACCTCGGCGGGCCTGTCGGTGCCGTCCGAGGAACTGGAATGGGTGTGAAGGTCGATACGCACCCCGCCATTCTTCCAGGCCGCGAAGCGCCGCATGTTCCAGGCGGCGACCCGCCGCGTGTTCCAGGCGGCGACCCGCCGCGCCTCGTCGCGTCGCCGCCGCGGCACCGCCGCGGCATAGGATTGGCTCGGATCGATTCGAGCGACCGGGAGGTGACCGTGGGGCCGTCGATACCGCCGATCCCGACGCTGCGGTCGTCCGGTTCGCCGCCGCGCGCCGTGCGGGTGCCCGCGGCCCGCGCGATCGTGGACTGCGCGGTGTACGTGGACGGGCACCGGCTACCCGGCCGGTACACCCATTCCGCAGCGCTCGCCGAGGTCCGTGAGCGCGGCACCGGTTTCGCCTGGGTGGGCCTGCACGCCCCGGACGAGCACCAGATGAATTCCGTGGCAGAGGTTTTCGGCCTGCACGAGCTGATGGTCGAGGACGCGGTGCACGCACACCAGCGCCCCAAACTCGAGGTCTACGACGACGTGCTGTTCCTCGTCCTGCGGACCGTGAACTATGTCGAGCACGAGTCGATCTCGACCGCGCGGGAGATCGTCGAGACCGGCGAGATCATGATCTTCGTCGGCCGCGACTTCGTCGTCACCGTGCGCCACGGCGACCACTCCGGACTCTCCGGCGTCCGCGCCGAGATGGACGCGAACCCGCAGCGTCTGGCGCTCGGCCCGACGACGGTACTGCACGCCATCGCAGACCACGTCGTCGACAGCTACCTGGCCGTGACCGCCTTCGTCGAACGCGACGTGGATCTGCTGGAGGAGGACGTGTTCAGCCCCCGAAGCCGGGTCGCGATCGAGCAGATCTACCTCCTCAAGCGAGAGATCGTGGAGCTACGCAAGTCGGTCGCCCCGCTCGCCAGCCCACTGCAGCGGCTCGGGCAGGACTCGAGTCTCGGTGTCCCGAAGGAGGTTCGACGGTACCTGCGGGACGTCCACGACCACCACACGATCGTCGCCGAACGGGTTTCGGAGTTCGACGAGGTGCTCAGCACCCTCGTCGAGGCGGCGCTGGCGAAGGTCGCGGTCCAGCAGAACACCGACATGCGCAAGATCTCGTCCTGGGTCGCCATCGCCGCGGTCCCGACGATGGTCGCGGGCGTCTACGGAATGAACTTCGAGCACATGCCCGAACTGCAATGGACCTTCGGGTATCCCGCGGTGCTCGGGTTCGTCGCGGTGATCTGTGTGGGGCTGTTCGTGACGTTCCGGCGCAACAACTGGCTCTAGAGCGAGACCGGTCCGCGTCCGGGGTCGCGGACGTCGATGCCTGCCTCCACCCATGCCTCCCGGAGCGCGGCGGCACCGCGCAGCCGAACCCATGCGGCCTCGGTACCGGTGATCGGCACCGCGCCGAGGAACCGGACCGGATCGGCGGGCTCGGGCAACACGAGATCGTCGATACCGCTGTCCCCCAGTAGGATCGCGCTGAACGGGGCCCCCACCCACAGCGGCTCACCGAGATCGAGCAGGCCGTCCGCTGCGAGCACCACACCCTCGACCGCCGGTGCCGCAGCGAGGATTGCGAGCGACTTGTGCACCCCGGACGCGGCGCCGAGCCCACCGTGCAGTGTGAGCACCAGCTCAGCGCGTGGGCCGCGGACCGGGTCCGCGACGAGGTCGCTGGGATCGCCCATGGGGTGCCGGGAACAGCCGAGGGTGACGTACCGGACCAGGTCGTCGGCGTCGGCCTCGAATCGCAGCACCTCGAGCGGCTCGAGGCCGAGGAACGTCACCGACGCGGCCGACGGCTGCGGCCCACCGATCCGCTCGACCAGGTGGGCACGAACTGAGGGCAGGACGTCGTCGATCACCACTCCATCTAACACCCGACTGCCGATTCGCCCCTGATCAGGACGGCGGAGTCCGGTCGGTGCCACCACGCCGGCGGCAGGCGACCACGCGGTCGGCGGTCACCGTGCCGCGGCGACCCGGACGTCGTGTGACTCGGCGCCCGGATGCGCGAAGCGAAGCAGCCTCAGCGCTTCCGCCTCGACGTCGGCCAGTACCCGCCTGGGAAGTTCCTGCAGCAGAGTGACATCCACGACGGCCGCACCCTTTCCGATGCCCGGTGCGACGAACCCGGCGACCCGGCCGTCCACCAGGACCGCCGGCTTGACGATGCCGTTGACGGTGAACAGCACGCGGCGGTGCTCGTCGTCGACGATCCGGGTCCGATCGGCGTGGGAGAGGAGCACGCTGTCGAAGGGAGCGAGGATCCGGACCGGGGCAGGTGCGTCCGCGTGGGGGCGGGGTGCGTCCGGCAGGTCGAACAGGTCCGCGCCGCCGACGTCCGCGAACACCCGCAGTCGCGGTCGCAGCCGGTCGAACACCTCACCGAGCCGGGTCAGGCCGGACCACGCCTGCGCGTCGGCGACCGATGCCGGTCCGTAGGCGGCGAGGTAGCGCATCACGATTCGTTCCGGGTCGGGTGCGGCGAGCGGCTCACCGGTCCAGTGCTCCAGCGTCGTGCACACGGGCTGTCCGGAGCGTCCCCAGAGGCCACGCGGCGGCACCTGCACCAGCGGGAGCAGGGCCCGTACCGCGTGAGCGAGCGCGGCGGGATCGCGGTCCGGCCACCGCCGCGCCAGGTGCGGGCGCAACGCCGCGAGGGTCATCGGGGTGGCGTCGAGCAGGTCGCGGGAGTGCGCGGCCACCGCCCCCGTGTCGCATCCGACGAGAGCCTTCGCGTGCTGGGTGTTGGTTCGCAGATCGCGGTCCATGATCGGCTGCAGCCAGGGCCGCAGCACGAGCGCGTCCGCCGCGGCGACCGCGTGCACGGTCCCGCGCATCACCGCGATCCGGACCACCGTCCGATCCTCGAGCAACCGTGCCAGGTCGTCGGGCCGGAAGCCGTCCACCCGCGACCACAGCGCGAAGTACGGCGCGGTCGGTGACTGCGCCTGCAGGCCGAAAAGGTGCCGGGTCACGACCTCCGTGGAGGCGGTGACCCGCTCCAGCAGATGCTGGCGCGCCAGCGTCGCCCGACCGAGCTCGCGGGTGTCGAGTGTCGTCCGCATGCATCCCCCTGCACAGCCGATTCGGAACGGGCGGAAATCACAGTAGTTCCGGAGGCGGGCCGGCTCCACGCCAGGCGGACGACGCCGGCCCACGGCCGGCGCCCGCCGGCCGGAATCACCCCACCATCAGCAAACTCCGGTGCCGTAGTAGAGGATTCGGCGTGCCCGCACCGCGAAATGCGGCGCCGCCCGGTCCGCTTCCCCACGGACCGGGCGGCGCCTCGTACGCCGGTTACAGCGCCAGCTTCGCGAGCATGTCGCGGGCCCGCTCGGCCGTCTTCGGTTCACACAGCACGTCGTAGCGGCCTGCGACCAGCTGCATCGTCGACGCGAAGTCGCGGGTGCCGCGGGTGGCGGCGTACGGGATGGTCGTCGAGATGACGCCGAACACGATGCCGCCGAGGATGCCCGCGATCAGCGGTCCGAGCAGGTTGTCCGTGAACAGGCCGAGCAGCAGCCCCAGGAACACACCGAGCCAGGCACCCGAAACGACTCCGCCACCAATGACTTTCGCCCAGGTGAGACGCCCGAGCACACGCTCCACCTGCATCAGGTCGACACCGACGATGGTGACGTCCTCCACCGAGAACTGCTGGTCGGACAGGTAGTCGACGGCGCGCTGCGCCTCCGCGTACGTGGGGTAGGAGCCGATCGGCCACCCGCTGGGCGGGGTCGGAAGACCACCGCGTCCGGGCTGATTCGGCGGTCCGAGTGGATTCGTCATCGTCGGCACTCCTGTTTTCCTCCGGGCTGTGATGGGCCGTGCGGGCCTCGCCCGACGGGCGCGCCCGACGTCCAGTTTACGGAGTTTCGGGCTCGAACCGCGTTGTGCGCGACATCCCCGCGGCGCGTCCCTTCGCCGCGATCACCTGAGCCATCTTCGCGCTCGCCTCGTCGATCATCTCGTCCCCGAGCATCGCCGCGCCGCGTCCGCCGCCGGCCGCCGACGTGTGGTACTCGTACGCCTCGAGGATCATCTCGGCCTGGTCGTAGTCGGCCTGACGTGGGCTGAACACCTCGTTCGCCGCGTCGATCTGCGTCGGGTGCAGCACCCACTTGCCGTCGAACCCGAGCGCCGCGGTCCGTGCCGCCGCGCGCCGGAACGCGTCGACATCCCGGATCTGCAGGTACGGTCCGTCGATCGCCTCGAGACCGTGTGCGCGAGCCGCCATCAGGATCGTCATCAGAATGTGGTGATAGGCGTCACCGGTGTCGTAGCCCTCCGGCTGCTCGCCGACCACCAGGGTGCGCATGTTGATGCTCGCCATGAAGTCGGCGGGGCCGAACACCAGCGTCTGCATCCGCGGGCTGGCGGTGGCGATGGAGTTGATGTTGGTCAGGCCGATCGCGTTCTCGATCTGCGCCTCGATGCCGATCCTCCCGACCTCGAGCCCATTGGCCTTCTCGACCTGGGTCAGCAGCAGGTCCAGTGCCTGAACGTGACTGGCATCGGTCACCTTCGGCAGCAGGATCGCGTCCAGGTGTGCACCGGCGGCGGAGACCACGTCCACCACGTCGGCGTACGTCCACTCGGTGGTCCAGTCGTTGATCCGCACCACCTTGATCTGCGAACCCCAGCCGTCGGACGCGAGTGCGTCCGCGATCTCGGTGCGCGCCTTCGCTTTTGCGATTGGGGCGACGGCGTCCTCGAGGTCGAGGAAGACCTCGTCCGCGGGCAGCCCCTTCGCCTTCTCGATCATCTTTCGGTTGCTGCCGGGAACTGCGAGCACCGAGCGCCGCGGTCGCGCCTGCACCATCGTGGACCTCCCACCGAGAACCGTGGAGGTGTCCGCGATCCGACGTCCGGACACCGAGCCAATTAGCCTTGCCATCATGGCAGCAGTGAGCAAGGTCTTCGCAGCCAGGCTCGCGGGTCTGGTGGTCCTAGGCCCCGACGGCGAATCCATCGGCCGGGTCCGCGACGTCGTCATCACCATCCGGATCGGACGACAGCGACCGCGGGTGCTGGGACTGGTCGTCGAGTTGGTGACCCGGCGACGGATCTTCGTTCCCATGCTGCGGGTGACGGCGATCGAGCCGGGGTCGGTCACGCTCACCGGCAGCGTCAGCCTGCGCAAGTTCACCCAGAAGCCGGGCGAGGTACTGGCCCTCGCCCAGGTCGTCGACACCCGGGTCCGGGTCGACGACCCCGAACTGGAGGAGCTCGCCGGCCTGGAGGTGCTCGTCGTCGACCTCGGCATCGAGCTGACCCGCACCCGGGACTGGGTGGTCTCCCGGGTGGCGGTCCGCAAACCGCGCACCGGGCTGGCCCGCCGCTCGCCGATCCACATCGTGGAGTGGCAGCACGTGCAGGGACTGACGCATTCGCAGCTCGCCCTCCCCGGCCAGGGGGTCACTCAGCTGCTGGCCCAGTTCGACGGGATGCGGCCCGCCGACGTCGCGAACGCGATGCGCGAGCTGCCCGACAAACGCCGCCACGAGGTCGCGGTCGCGCTCGACGACGAGCGGCTCGCCGACGTGCTGCAGGAACTGCCGACGGACGACCAGACCGACCTGCTCACCCACCTGGAGGTGGAGCGGGCCGCGGACGTGCTCGAGGCGATGGACCCCGACGACGCGGCCGACCTGCTCGGCGAACTGCCGGAGACCGAGGCGGAATCCCTGCTGCAGCTGATGGACCCGGAGGACTCCGAGCCGGTGCGTCGCCTGCTCGAGCACTCCCCCGACACCGCTGGCGGCCTGATGACCCCGGAGCCGGTGATCCTCACTCCCTCGACCACCGTCGCCGAGGCGCTGGCGCGGGCCCGTAATCCCGACCTGACTCCGGCGCTGGCGAGCATGGCATTCGTCGTGCGGCCACCGATCTCCACGCCGACCGGACGCTATCTCGGGTGCGTCCACCTGCAGCGACTGCTGAGGGAGCCGCCGGCGTCGCTGGTCGGCGGACTGCTCGACACCGACATGATCCAGCTCTCGCCCGAGGATCCGCTGGCGATGGTGACCCGGTACTTCGCCCGGTACAACCTGGTGTGCGGACCGGTCGTGGACGACGAGGGGCACCTGCTCGGCGCGGTCGCCGTCGACGACGTGCTCGACCACCTGCTGCCGGAGGACTGGCGGGAAGAGGAAACGGCCGATGAGTGACAAGCGCCAGCCCGCCGCGCAGAGTGCCCGTGCCCGCCTGGAAACGCCGGGCCGCCGGTGGCGCGGATTCCAGATCGACGTCGAGGCCGTCGGCCGGGTCAGCGAGTCGATCGCCCGGTTCCTCGGCACCGGCAAGTACCTGCTGATCCAGACGGTGATCGTCATCGTGTGGATCATCCTGAACGTCGCGGCCGTCGGACTGCAGTGGGATCCGTATCCCTTCATCCTGCTGAACCTGGCGTTCTCCACGCAGGCCGCGTACGCCGCCCCACTGATCCTGCTGGCGCAGAACCGGCAGGAGAACCGGGACCGGGTCTCGCTCGAAGAGGACCGGGCGCGCGCCGAACAGACCAAGGCGGACACCGAGTTCCTGGCCCGGGAACTGGCGTCGCTGCGGCTGGCGATCGGCGAGGTCGCCACCCGTGACTACCTCCGCCGGGAACTCGAGGAGATCAAGACACTGCTCGCCGAGAGTGAGGGCGAGGAATCGCGCCCGCACCGGTAGCGCACAACGGAACGGCCACGCGCGGCGTGGCCGTTCTGTAATCTCGGTCACATTCCGGGCGGGGGCCGGGAGGACACGGGACGAGAGGGCAGTGAATGCGCGTGAGGGGGCTGGCGGGCATCGCCACGGCCGCACTGGTCGGAGGGGTGACCGTCGGGATGTCGATCGGGGGCGGCACGACGCCGACCCCCGCCGCAGTCGCCGCGCCGATGGCGGCGGCCACCGACGAGCCACCGAGCGGCACGGTCGGGGTGCTCGCTCCCGCCCCGCGCCTGACCCGCGCCCCGCACGCGTACACACCGCCCCCGCCGGTCGCATTCGACCTACCGCCCGCAGTCGCCGAGCGCCTGTCGTCGCCGTTCGCCGAGTCCCTGACCCCGATCCCGGTCACGATCGGTGCGCTCGGCATCCCGGAACTGGTGCTCGGCGCCTACCGCTCGGCGGAGGCCACGCTCGCGGCCGACACGCCGGACTGCGGGGTCACCTGGCACCTGCTGGCCGGCATCGGCCGGATCGAGTCGGGCCACGCCGGCGGCGGACGCACCGACGCCGCGGGCACCACCGTCACCCCGATCCTCGGCCCGCGCCTCGACGGGTCGCTGGCCGGGAACAACGTCATCACCGACACCGACCGCGGTGCGCTGGACGGCGATTCCGCCCACGACCGCGCGGTGGGTCCGATGCAGTTCATCCCGGGCACCTGGGTCCGGTACGCCGCCGACGGCAACGACGACGGCAGGGCCGACCCGAACAACGTGTTCGACGCGTCGCTCGCCGCGGCCCGCTACCTGTGTTCCGGCGGCCTGAACCTGCGTGAGCGCGACCAGGAGACGAGAGCGGTCCTGCGCTACAACAATTCGATGGCGTACGCCTCGAATGTGCTCGCGTGGTCCGCGGCCTACGCCGCGGGCGGGACACCCGCCCCGGGCGAGATCCCCGAGATGCCGGTCGAGCCCGGCCGTCCGGCCGAACCGACGCCGGCCGCGCCGACACCCGCCGCGCCGGAGCGGGAAGCCAACCTCCTGCGCGACGCCGCCGCGCCCGGACCGGCTCCGGCCGCCCCGCTGATCCCTGGTCTGCCCGCGCTGCCGACGCTGCCCCCGCTGCCGTGCCTGGCGTTCTGCCCGCCGGGCCCGGCGCCGGCACCCGGCGCGGCGCAGTAACCCTTTCGTCACTCGACCCGCCCAGGTCGAGATATTTTCGAGATCTCCTGAAAACCTGCCTTCAGCTGGCCCTTCGCTCCAGGTCGAGCGTCCAGATTGTCACAGCAAGATAACGGACATGTCTCGAATCAGGTAGCGTCGGCTGCGGTTCACAGCACTTACAAGCCCCACCCTGGGGCCGCAGGAGGTACCAGGTGGGTCGCCACAGCAAGCCGTCCAGCTCGAAGGTGAAACGCAACTCGGTCATCGCCCTGTCCGGTCTCGTCCCGACCGGACTGGCCACCGCGGCGACGGCCACCGGAGCCCCCCTCACCATCCCCTTCCTGACGGCCGCCGAGGCGTCGCCCATCACCGAGTCCCCCGATGCACCGGCCGCGCCCGCAGCCACCGAGACGCCGGCCCAGGTCACCCCGGAACCCGCGGCCGCGGCTCCCGCCATCGCCGCCGCACCGGCCACCGAACCGGCTCCCGCTCCCGCGCCCGCACCGCTGCCCGACGGCCCGCTCGGCATCCCCGCCATCAACTTCGCCGCCTACCAGTCGGCCGAGAAGATCATGGCCGAACGCGACCCGGGCTGCGGCATCAACTGGATGCAGGTCGCCGGTGTCGGCCGCGTCGAGTCCAGCCACGCCAACGGCGGCAAGGCCGACGACAGGGGCAACCTGCTCGAGCCGATCATCGGCCTGCCCCTCAACGGCAGCCTGCCCGGCCAGGCCACGATCATGGACACCGACGGCGGCGCGCTCGACGGTGACACCGTCTACGACCGCGCGGTCGGCCCCACCCAGTTCATCCCCACCACCTGGGCCCGGTACGGCATCGACGGCAACGGCGACGGCGTCGCCGACCCGCAGAATCTCTACGACGCGGCCGCGTCCACCGCGAACTACCTGTGCGACGGCGGCACCGACATGCGCGACATCGCCTCGGCCACCAAGGCGATCCTCCGGTACAACAACTCGATGGCCTACGTCGCGAACGTGACCGCGTGGTCCCTCGCGTACTCGACCGGTATCAACCCGAGCGCCGCCGACCTGCCGCGTATCCACTGAGCCCGCAGCGCGGGGCGGCGGCAAGGGGATCGGGAGACACGCCCTAACATGGGGGTATGTCAGCAGTGACCGAGTCCGACGTTCGCAGCGCCCTGGCCAAGGTGATCGACCCGGAGATCCGCAAGCCCATCACGGACCTGGGCATGGTCAAGAGTGTCACCCTCGCCGACGACGGCAACGTCGACATCGAGATCTACCTGACCACCGCGGGCTGCCCGATGCGCACCGAGATCACCGAGCGGGTCACCAAGGCCGTCGCCGACGTCGCGGGCATCGGCGCCATTCGCGTCGAACTCGACGTGATGAGCGACGAGCAGCGCACCGAACTGCGCAAGTCCCTGCGCGGCGACTCCGCCGAGCCGGTCATCCCGTTCGCCCAGCCCGGCTCCCTCACCCGCGTGTACGCCGTCGCGTCCGGCAAGGGTGGTGTCGGCAAGTCCTCGGTCACCGTGAACCTCGCCGCGGCGATGGCCGCGAAGGGCCTGTCGGTCGGCGTGCTCGACGCCGACATCTACGGTCACTCCATCCCCCGTATGCTCGGCACCGACGCCAAGCCGACTCAGGTCGAGCGGATGATCATGCCGCCGCAGGCGCACGACGTGAAGATGATCTCGATCGCCCAGTTCACCCAGGGGAACACTCCCGTCGTGTGGCGCGGACCGATGCTGCACCGCGCGCTGCAGCAGTTCCTCGCCGACGTGTTCTGGGGTGACCTGGACGTGCTGCTGCTGGACCTGCCGCCCGGCACCGGCGACGTGGCCATCTCCGTCGCCCAGCTCATCCCCGGCGCGGAGATCCTCGTCGTGACCACCCCGCAGCAGGCCGCCGCCGAGGTCGCCGAGCGGGCCGGGTCGATCGCGCTGCAGACCCGCCAGCGGATCGTCGGTGTGGTGGAGAACATGTCGTGGATGGAGCTTCCCGACGGCACCCGCATGGACGTGTTCGGCTCCGGCGGCGGTCAGATGGTCGCCGACCGGCTCACCCGCGCCGTCGGCGCGAAAGTTCCTCTGCTCGGCCAGATCCCGCTCGAGCAGGCGGTCCGCGAGGGCGGCGACGCCGGTGTCCCGATCGTGCTCGGCGCCCCGGACTCCCCGGCCGGCACCGCGCTGCGGGAGATCGCCGACAAGCTCTCCGTCCGTGCCCGCGGGCTCGCCGGCATGTCCCTCGGCATCGACACCACGCGTCACCTGTAGGCGCTCCGCACCTGTGCGCCTTTCCGGTGTCTCCGACCACCAGAAGTGCGCACAGGTGGCGCAGCCGCCACGAAGCGGTCGACATAGGGCAGCGCGGCGGCCATCGACCCGACCAGGGGCCGGAAGCCCGGCGCATCTGCCCGCGGATTGATCCAGATCACCCGGTACGCCCGGCGGTGCAGTCGCGCCATCGACACGGCCAGGTCCTCCGGCGGGTCACTGTCCCAGCCGTCGGACACGATCACCACGACCGCGCCGCGCAGCGTGAGGCCGTGGCGGGACGCGAGCAGTGTGCGCAGACTGCCCGCGATCCGGGTACCACCGAGACGGTCGACAACCCTCTCGTTGGCGTGTGCCAGCGCGGCGGTGGCGGATCGGTGAGCCAGCACTGCGGTGAGCCGGGTAGGCCCGGAGGAGAACGCGTACACCTCCGGACGCGCCCGCGTTCCGCTCCGCAGCGCCGTCGCACGCATCAGGTGCAGGCACTGGTCGACGAACGGCAGCATGGACCGGCTGACATCGCAGAGCAGCACCACCCGACGTGGCCGGGTCGCCGGTAGTGTGCGCACGATGCGCATCGCCTCCCAGCCGGTCCTCCTGGACCGGGCGATGGTCTCCCGCAACGCAATCCGCCGACCACTGGGGTGCGGCCGGTAACGCCGCGTGCGGCGCGGTGGCCATTCCTCGGTGAGCCCGTCCAGCCATGCCCGGAGCTCACGCAGGCGATCGGCGTCGAACGCGGCGAACGGCCGTGCCCCTGCGGCGACTCCAGCACTGGCCAGCGGGTCCGGGATCCCGCGGGCCGGTTCACTCCGCACCGGTCGCAGGGTGGCCACGGCGGCGGCGCCACCGCTACCGGGACGGACCGGCGCGGGCGGGTGACTCGTCGCAGTTGTGGTGGTGCCCTGCGGGTTCGGGACCTGGTGCGCTCTCCGCGCGTTCGGGTCCAGCTCCGCTACCGATCGACCGAACACCTCCGAGAACACCTCGTCGAACGCGGCGAGATCGGACTGCCTGTGCACCAGGGTCAGCCGTGCAGCCCAGTACAGGCGGTCCGACGAACTCGGCGGAAGCACGGCCAGCGCCCGCGCGAACTCCCCCGCGGCAGGTGGAGACACCTCGACACCTGCGTCCCTGAGCCGCACCCCGAGTGCGACCGCGAACGCCGCGACATCGACGCCCCGCCCCGGCACGACCGCTCACCGCCCGCGCAACCACCGCATCAGCAGCACGACCACGGCTCCCGACACGAACGCGACGGCCGCGGGAAGGAGCCGGCGCAGGATGGTCGGTCCGGCCAGGCTCATCAGGTCGATCGGTTCCGGCTCCGGCATCGGCTGGGGTCGCGGTTTCGATTGCGGCACCGGCGAGTCCGATGTCTCGGCATCGCCGTTCACCACGGTCAGCATGGGAGCGGTGGTCTTGGCCAGCTTGGCCGCCAGCGCGTCGGCGAACTGCCCCATCAGCTTCTCCGACACCTGTCCGATGACTCCGCTGCCGAACTGTGCGAGCTTGCCGACTATCCGCATGTCGGTGACCACGGCTGCGGTCGTTCCGTCGGAGGTTTCGTCGAGCGCCACCGTGATGGTCGCCGATGCGTTGCTGCCGCCACGCGCGTCGCGTCCACTCGCCTCGATGACCGCCCGATGCGCTCGGTCGTTCTTCTCCCGGAACGCCGCCCGCCCTGCGAATTCGCCGGTGACGGGGCCGACCTTCACCTTGACGGTGCCGAGGTAGGCGTCGCCGTCGCGTCCGGTGAGCTGTGCGCCCGGCAGCAGCACGGCCACGGACTCGAGGTCGGTGAGCTCCGCCCAGGCGGTGTCGATCGGTGCGTCGACCGTGAACTCGTGCGAGAACTTCATCGTTTCCAGCCCTTCCCTTCCTCAATCTCCCTGTACTCATCCACCCTGTCCCCCGCGTTCGTCGCCGTCGAGGAGCGCAAGCACCGCGGCGCGGTCGTCCGGCGTCTTGGCCAGCGCGCCGATGCTCGCGACGATGTCGGCCCGGGCGAGATCGGAGCCGGCGAGGTCGGCGGCCCCGAGGGCGGCGAGGGCCGCCACCCAGTCGATCGCCTCCGCGACGCCGGGCGGCTTGTCGAGGTCGAGCCGGCGAACCTCGCCGACGAATCCGACAACGGACCCGACCAGCGCGGTGTTCGCTGCGGGCACCTTCCGCCGCAGGATCGCCACCGCCCGCTCCGGCCGCGGGTACTCGATCCAGTGGTACAGGCAGCGTCGACGCAACGCGTCGTGCAGGTCGCGGCTGCGGTTCGACGTGAGCACCACCCGTGGTGGGGTCCGTGCGGCGAAGGTGCCCAACTCGGGCACCGTCACCGCCGACTCGCCGAGGAACTCCAGCAGCAGTGCCTCGAATTCGTCGTCGGCGCGGTCGATCTCGTCGACCAGCAGCACCGGCGCCGGACCGGATCGGTGCCGGACGCAGCGCAGGATCGGCCGTTCGAGCAGGAACTCCTCGGTGAACAGATCGTCCGCCGACAGTGGTGCTGTCGCATGTTGCGCCGACAGCGGAGCTGTCCTGTCCGGCTCGGCCGGCGGAGCTGTCCTGTCCGGCTCGGCCGGCGGAGCTGTCCTGTCCGGCTCGGCCGGCGGTGCCGCCCTGTCCTGGGCCAGCCGGATCGCGAGCATCTGCCGCTGGTAGTTCCAGTCGTACAGGGCTTCCGCCACCCCGAGCCCCTCGTAGCACTGCAGCCGGATCAGCTCGGCTCCCAATGCCTCGGCGAGCGTCTTCGCCGCGGTGGTCTTCCCGACGCCCGGTTCACCTTCGAGCAGTAGCGGCCGGCCGAGCTCGGTTGCGAGGTATATCGCTGCCGCGGTGCCCTCGTCGAGCAGGTGATCGCGGGCGTCGAATCGTGCAACCACGTCGGCGATGTCACGAAAGCCGCCACAAGGTTCGTCCCGGCGCTGCAGTTCCCGATAGTCGTCCCAGGTGTCGACATCGCGGGGGACGTCCGCGTCGACCGGCAGCTCGACGACGGGGATCCGGCCCGACTCGAGCAGCCGCCAGACCGCCTTGTCACCGTGCATGGCGTGCAGGTCGGGAAACACCTCCCGCCCGAAGAAGATCGGGTGCCCACGGCCGTCGCGGTACCGGCACACCGCGGCGCCCGTGGCGGGTCCCCGGCGGATCAGCTCCCGCACCACGGCCGGGTCGATGCCCGGCTGGTCGCCGAGGAGCAGGACGACGCCGGCGGAATCCTGGTCGACCGCGTCGAGTGCGCGGGTGATCGACGACGCGCAACCGGAGCCGAAGTCGGGGTTGTGCACCACCACCGTGCCGTCGAGGTCGACCATGGCCTCCACTTCGGCGGCCGCGCCTCCGAGGGCCACCACCACCTGGTCGAACCGGCAGTCCCGCACGACCGTCAGCACCTCACCGAGGAGGGTTCCACCCCGGTAGGCGAGGAGTTGCTTGGGTCGGCCCAGGCGCGACGACGAGCCCGCGGCGAGGACGATGCCGGTGACCTTCACCGCGCGCGCTCCCGCAGGTATCGGTCGCGGCACCCCGGACCGCAGAACCACACCGTGCCGCCGTCGGCCTCGACGTGCGGCGCCTCGGCGCGCATCGTCACCGTCATCCCGCACACCGGGTCGACGGCCGCCTCGGGCACCGGGACAGGCGCCGCGCGGCCGAGTCCCGCCAGCCGCATCTCCCGGACGATCTCGGCGAGGATCGACAGTGCGATCTCGGCCGGGCCGCGGGCGCCGATCGGCAGTCCGGCCGGGGTGTGCACCCGGGCGCGGGTGTCCGGGTCGAGTTCGAGTTCCCCGAGCACGGCCGCCCCGCGTGTCGCGCTGGCGACCAGTCCGATGTACCCGACGCCTGCGTCCAGGGCGGCCCGGATCTCGGCGGCCTCGTCCCCACCGAGCGTGGCGATCACGACAGCGGTCATCCCGTCCGGTGGGCCGCCCGAGTCGGCACGGACCACGTCGAGGCCCAGTAGCTTCGCCAGCGCTGCCACGGCATCGACGGTCGGGTTCTCCCCCACCAGGAACAGTTGCGGGGCGGGGAGTTTCGGCTCGAGGAAGATCTCCAGCGCTCCCCCCGACAGGCACGGGTTGACCACCACCCGGGCTCCGGGTCCCTCCGGGAAGGTCGGCGCCCCCTCGGGCAGCACCCGCAGCAGCACCGCCTGTCCGTCCCGCAGCGCATCGAGGGCTGTCGCGCGCACCGAGTTCCGCGTGCACTGCCCGCCGACGAATCCCTCGATGGTGCCGTCCGCGAGCACGACGGCGTGGTCACCGGGGCGGGCCGAGGTCGGGGACTGCGCGCGCACCACCGTCGCGTGCACGAACGGTTGCCGGCACGCCGTCAGTTCCGCGATGCGCTCGTCTGTCCCCATCCACACCCGCTTTCGTCGGATCAGGTGGCCGCTCGGATCACGTGGACCGTCAGATCGGTGGCGCTGCCCTGCCCTGCATCGCCTCCCACACCCGCGACGGGGTCAGCGGCATGTCCGCGTGCCGAACCCCGAACGGCGCCAACGCGTCCACGACGGCGTTGACCACGGCCGGCGGTGAACCGACGGTCGCCGACTCGCCGATCCCCTTGGCTCCGATCGGATGGTGCGGGGACGGTGTGACCGTGTACCCGGTCTCGAAGTGCGGCACCTCCAGCGCGGTCGGGATCAGGTAGTCCATGAAGGATCCGCCGAGGCAGTTGCCGTCCTCGTCGAAGGACATGATCTCCATCAACGCCATTCCGATGCCGTCGGTGAGACCGCCGTGCACCTGCCCCTCGATGATCATCGGATTGATCCGCGTGCCGCAGTCGTCGACGGCGAGGAACCTGCGCACCTTGACCTCCGCGGTGCCGGGGTCGATGTCGACGACACAGAAGTAGGCGCCGTACGGGTAGGTGAGATTCTCCGGGTTGTAACAGATCTGGGCCTCGAGGCCGCCCTCGATCCCCTCCGGCAGATCGCCCGCACCGTACGAGCGCAGCGCAATGTCCTGGATCGTCACCGCCGCGGTCGGGTCGCCGACGACGTGGAAGCTGCCCTTGGTCCACTCCAGGTCCGCGACGGACACCTCCAACATGCCGGACGCGATGATCCGGGCCTTGTCCCGGACCTTGCGCGCGACGAGGGCCGCGGCCGCTCCGGACACCGGCGTCGATCGGCTGCCGTAGGTGCCCAGGCCGAAGGGGGTGTTGTCGGTGTCGCCGTGCAGCACCTCGATGTCGTCGGGCGCGATGCCGAGTTCCTCGGCGACGATCTGCGCGAACGTGGTCTCGTGGCCCTGCCCCTGCGTCTGCACGGACAGCCGCAGCACCGCCTTCCCGGTCGGATGCACCCGCAGCTCGCACCCGTCGGCCATGCCGAGGCCGAGAATGTCCATGTCCTTGCGCGGCCCCGCGCCGACGGCCTCGGTGAAGAACGACATCCCGATGCCCATGAGCTCGCCACGCTCGCGCCGCTCGGCCTGCTCGCGGCGCAGGTCGGAGTAGCCGATCATGTCCATCGCCTTACGCATCGTGGTCTCGTAGTCGCCGGAGTCGTACACCCAGCCGGTCTTGGACGTGTACGGGAACTGCTCGGGCCGCAGCAGGTTTCGCAGCCGCAGCTCGGCGGGATCCATCTTCAGGTCGTACGCCAGGCAGTCCACCAGCCGCTCGACCAGGTACACCGCCTCGGTGATCCGGAACGAGCACGCGTACGCGACCCCACCCGGAGCCTTGTTCGTGTACACCGCGGTCATCGAGCAGTGGGCGGCCTCGAGGTCGTAGCTGCCGGTGAACACGCCGAAGAACCCGGCCGGGTACTTCACCGGTGCCGCGGTGCCGTTGAAGGCGCCGTGGTCGGCGATCACGCGCGTGCGGACCGCGAGGATCTTGCCGTCGCGGGTGGCGGCGATCTCCCCGTCCATGATGTAGTCCCGCGCGAACCCGGTGCTGGTCAGGTTCTCGTTGCGGTCCTCCATCCACTTGATCGGATGCCCGGTCACCAGGGACGCGACGATCGCGCACACGTACCCGGGGTAGATCGGCACCTTGTTGCCGAAGCCGCCGCCGATGTCCGGGGACACCACCCGGATCTTGTGCTCGGGCAGCCCGGCGACGAGCGCGTACAGGGTGCGGTGCGCGTGCGGGGCCTGCGAGGTGCACCAGAGCGTCAGCTTCCCCTCGACCGCGTCGTAGTCCGCGACCGCACCGCACGTCTCCATCGGCGCGGGATGCACACGCGGATAGACGATCTCCTGTCTGCTGACGACGTCCGCCCGGGCGAACACGGCCTCGGTGGCGTCGGCGTCGCCGGCCTCCCAGTCGAAGACGTGGTTGTCGGTCTTCCCCTCGAGGTCGGTGCGGATCACCGGTGCATCCGGGTCGAGCGCGTGCCGGGCGTCGATCACCGGGTCGAGAATGTCGTACTCGACATCGATCAACGCCAGTGCGTCCCGCGCCGAGTACCGGTCCTCGGCGACCACGCAGGCCACCTCCTGGCCCTGGAACCGCACGTTGTCGGTGGCCAGGACCGCCTGCACGTCGTTCGACAGGGTCGGCATCCACGCCAGGCCCTGCTCCGCCAGGTCGGCTCCGGTGATGACCGCCTTCACCTTCGGATGCTGCTGCGCCGCAGTGGTGTCCACCTTGACCAGGCGCGCATGCGCGACCGGTGAACGCAGGATCGCCATGTGCAGCATGCCCGGCAGGACGATGTCGTCGACGTAGTGTCCGCGACCGCGGATGAACCGCGGATCCTCCTTGCGCAGCATGCGCCCATAGCCGACCGGCTTGGTGTCGTTGTCGACGTGGTCCGCGTCGGGCTGGTCCGGGACCGGGCGGTCGACGGTGGTCATGATCCACTTCCTATGTGCTCACTGGTGCGCGGCTCCGCCGCGGGAGGCGGCGTCGAGTCCGGCTGCGCCGCAGTCGGACCGGTGTGCTGCTCGGGCTCGGGCGCCCGCTCGGCCCCCTCCTCGTGCGCGGCCGCCCACAGCACGGACCGCACGATGGTCGTGTATCCGGTGCAGCGGCAGATCTGCCCGGAGATCGCTTCCCGGATCGCCTGCTCGTCCGGGTGCGGGGTGCGGTCGAGCAGCGCCCGCGACGTCATCATCATGCCGGGGGTGCAGAACCCGCACTGCAGTCCGTGGCACTCCATGAACCCCTGCTGCACGGGGTCCAGGACTCCGTCGCGTTCGAGGCCCTCGACGGTGCGCACGGCGTGCCCGTCGGCCATCACGGCGAGCATGGTGCACGACTTCACCGGGTCGCCGTCCACCAGTACCACGCACGTCCCGCAGTTGCTGGTGTCGCAGCCCCAGTGGGTGCCGGTCAGCCGCAACACGTCCCGAAGGAAATGCACGAGCAGCAACCGGGGTTCGACATCCGCGGTGACCTCCTCACCGTTGACGGTCATCGTCACCTGCATGTCATCTCGTCCTTCCGTGCGTCGAGGGCCGACGTCGGTGTCAATGCACCCGTCCGGCGGCGGTCAGCAGGGTGCGCCGGGTCAGTTCCTTGGCCAGGTGCCGCTTGTACTCGGCGGTGCCGCGCTGGTCGCTGACCGGTTCGCAGTGCCGCGACGCGAGGTCTCCGGCGTACAGCGCGACCTCCTCGGTGCACGGTTTGCCGACCAGGAACTCGTACACCTCGTCGAATCCTTCCGGGTCCGCGTTCACCGCGGTCAGGCCGACGCGGGCCCGGACCACCACCGGACCGTCCAGCCACAGCGCCGACCCGGCCCCGACGATCGCCCAGTCTCCCACCCGCCGTTCGACTTTCGCGTACGCGTTGGATCCGTGGTCGCGGAACGGGATCCGGATCTCGGTGAGGATCTCGTTGGGTGCGGCGGCGGTCTCGTACGGTCCGACGAGGAACTTCGACATCGGCACGGTGCGCTCGCCGGCCGGGCCGCGCAGCACGCACGTCGCGTCGAGGACCAGACACACGGTGGTGAGGTCCTCGGCCGGGTCCGCCTGGCACAGCGAGCCGCCGATGGTGCCCCGGTTGCGGACCGCCGGATCGGCGATCACCCGCTCGGCGTCCCGGAAGATCGGCCACAGCGCCGCGAGCTCGGGGGACTCGAGCAGCTGCCGGTGCCGGACCATCGCACCGATCCGCGCGCCGCCCGGGTCGACGCTGATCCGGCCCAGCTCCTCGTGGAGCGGGTTGATGTCGATCAGCCACTCCGGGTCGGCCAGGCGCAGCTTCATCATCGGCAGCAGGCTGTGCCCACCGGCCACCAGGCGGGCGCGGTCACCGTGCCGGTCGAGTAAACCGATCGCGTCCTCGACGCTCGACGCTCGCTCGTATTCGAAGGGCCCTGGCACCTGCATCGGATCCACCTCGCTCGACTGCCGTCCCCATTCAGCGTCTGCCCGTCCGCCGGAGGTGTCAACAGTCGGCCCGATCAGCGGTCCCGGCCGCCTCGGCGCAGGTCGTCGTGGTGAATCCGGCCGGTCACGTCGCTCAACCGCCGGCCGTCCCCACCCCAGCGCAGCTCGATGATCTCCGCGACGATGGAGACCGCGGTTTCCTCGGGAGTGCGGGCGCCGATGTCCAGGCCGATCGGGCTCGACAGCCGCGCGAGTTCGCCCTCGGTCACGCCCGCCTCCCGCAGTCGTGCGAGCCGGTCGTGGTGGGTGCGCTGCGAACCCATCGCCCCGACGTACCCCACTTCGGGCAGCCGCAGGGCGACCTCCAGCAGCGGCACGTCGAACTTCGGGTCGTGGGTGAGCACGCAGATGACGGTGTTGTGGTCGATCTCGCCGACCTCGGCCAGCTTCCGCAGGTACCGGTGCGGCCAGTCGACGACGACCTCGTCCGCGGTCGGGAACCGGGCCGAGGTCGCGAACACCGGTCGCGCGTCGCACACCGTGACCCGGTAGCCGAGGATGGCGCCCTGCCGCGCCACGGCCGCGGCGAAGTCGATGGCCCCGAACACCAGCATCCGGGGACTCGGTGCGTGCGATGCCACGAACACGCGCATCCCCTCGCCGCGGCGCTGACCGTCCGGGCCGTAGCCGAGCACGCCGGTACGCCCGGCGGCGAGCAGTCCGCGGGCATCGTCCGCGACGGCGGCATCGGCCCGCGCCGACCCGACGCTGCCCGAGAGGGCGTCCGGGCGCACGACCATCCGGTTGCCGAGCCGGGCCGGATCCGGGTGTTCGACGACGGTGGCGACGGCGACCGGACGGCGCGCGTCGATGTCCGCCGCCACCTCGGCGAGTTCCGGGAACGTCGCCACCGACACCGGCTCGACGTAGACGTCGATGATCCCGCCGCAGGTCAGCCCCACCGCGAACGCGTCGTCGTCGCTTACCCCGTAGCGTTCGAGCACCGGTGTCCCGCTCGCGACGACCTCTCGGGCCAACTCGTACACGGCGCCCTCCACACAGCCACCCGACACCGACCCCGTCACGGTGCCGTCGGGCGCGACGACCATCGCGGCGCCCGGCGGCCGCGGCGCGGACCGGAACGTCTGCACCACGGTGCCGACGCCGGCGGTGCCGCCGTCACGCCAGACCGCCAGCAGCTCGGAAAGCACGTCCTGCACGGTCAGTCCCGGGGCGTCGGCAGGTCGACGACGCGACCGCGGTCGATGCTCACCCAGTCCCGCGCACCGAGGTACGGACCGAGGCTCTCGAGGATCAGTTGTGAGTCGTCCGCGGTCTTCGGTCGCTGGATCTCGTAGACGTTCGGGAACTCGAGCAGGCCGGTGACGAACTCCCACAGTCGCACCGCGGCCACACCGGTGGGCGGTCGGACGAGCACCGGGCCGAACAGTGCCTGGCCGTCCGGGAAGAACAGGGTCGGCACCCCGAATCCCCCGGCGCCGACCACCCTCAGGTGATCGGCCCGCACGTCGTCGTGGGTGGTGGCATCCGCCAGCGATTCGTCGAGGACACCGGGGTCGACGCCGATCTCGGCGAGCATCCGGCGCGCGGTCCCTGGCTCGTGCGGCTTCTCCCCCTGGACGTGCAGGCCACGTCCGATCCGCTCGTACCAGGCGTCGAGCAGCGACATGTCCGTCCGGCGCAGGGTCGCCCCGATCCGCATCAGCGACCAGCCGTAGGACCAGTCCCGCTCCCACGGATGCTTCTTGCCCGGGGCGCGGTTGATCTCCTCGAGGCTGAAGAAGTGCCAGTCGACCGTCAGGCCGGTGAGGTCGCGGACCTCACGGATCCACACCGAGGTCTGGTACGCGAACGGGCACATCGGATCGAAGTGGAAGTCGACGGAGACTGGCCCCGCCTCGTCGCGGGTGGTCACTCTTCGGACGGTACGCCGCCGCGCCGGTCAGGGCAGCGCGCTGCTAGGTCGCGTCGAGGTCGATCGGCGGCTTCTCGCCGTCGGAGAGGGGGGCCGGTGCGGGCCGCGAAGTGCCGCCGGGCGCCGACGGCTTCTTGTCGTCGAAGTTCCCCGTGAAGATCGAGTCGTCGCCGTCGAGGAGGTGCTTGGTGATCGCCGCGCGCGGCGTCATCCCCCGAAGATCGTTCAGGTCGGACAGCGGTTTGCGCAGGTCCTCGAACTCGGGTCCCAGCTCGTCCTTGAGTTGCTGGGTGGCGCCACCGGCGTAGTCCTTGACCTGACGCAGGCTCTTGGCCACCCAGGAGACAGCACCGGGTAGGCGCTCGGGTCCCAGGATCACGAGCGCCGCGACGAGAAGGATCATGAACTCGCCCCAGCCGATGTTGCCAAACACCTGACCAGACTACGTGCCGGTGCCCACTCGTGGGACCGCCGGTGGCAAATTCACCGGAACGTCACAGACTGGCACCCGGGTGGCCGGCACCCGTCAATCCGACACCGGGGTGACCTGGACCTCGACCTCGCGGCCCGACCGGATCAGCTTCACCGGCACCGACTGCCCGGCCTCGGTGCCGTGCACGGCGACGACGAGTTCGTCGGCGTTGCCGACGTCGCGGTCGCCGACCCGGACGATGACGTCGCCCTCGACGATCCCCGCCTGCTCCGCGGGACTGCCGGCCTGCACGTTGGCGACCTGGGCCCCGGTGGTCTGCTCGTTGGTCACCGAACGCGCGTTGACGCCGATCTCGGCGTGGTGCATCGAGCCGCTCCGAATCAGCTCCTGGGCGACCCGGGTCACGTCGTCGACACCGATCGCGAAGCCGAGGCCGACCGACCCGCCGCTCTCGCTGCGGATCGCCGAGTTGATGCCGATGACGCGGCCCTCGGCGTCAACCAGGGGGCCGCCGGAGTTGCCGGGGTTGATCGCGGCGTCGGTCTGGACGGCGTCGATCACCGCATCGGTGTCGGTGCCCTCGCCACCCAGCCGGACCGGACGATGCAGGGCGCTGACGATGCCACTGGTGACGGTCTTGCTCAGGCCGAGCGGCGAACCGACCGCGACGACGTCGTCACCGACCTGCACGTCGGCCGACTTCCCGAGCTGGGCGACGGTGAGGTTCCCGACGTCGACCTTGAGCACCGCCAGGTCGGTCTTGATGTCGCGGCCGACGATCCGGGCCGGCACCCGCGTGCCGTCGGAGAACACCACCCGCAGGGTGGCGTTGTCGGGGTCCGTCGCGGCCATCGAGATCACGTGGTTGTTGGTCACGATGTAGCCGGCCCCGTCGATGACGACGCCGGACCCGGTGCCGGACTGCTCTCCGAGCGCGACCTGGATCGACACCACGGACGGCAACACCGCCTCGGCGACCTTCGCGACCTGCCCGGCCTCGTGGTCCTCGCCCCCGGACTGCGTCAACTCCACCTTCTGGCTGGTCAGCGAACTCACGCTCTCCGCGGTCAGCCGACCGACCACCCCGCCGACGAGGCCGACCGCCAGGGCGACCGCGGCGAGCGCGGCCAACGCACGCGGCGCGACCCGGTCCCCGAACAGCACCTCCCTGACACCGAGCTTGTCGGCCGGGGGCAGTGCCGCGGGCAGTGGGGTGTCGACGGCCGCCGCGCCGAGCCGCACCGCGGAGTCCGGGTCGCGCCAGGGGTCGGCGGGCGCGTCCGCGTCGGGTGCGCCCTCGTCGAGGTCGTCGGGTCCGCGCTGAATGGTCTCGGTCTCGCCGTCGGGACGCCCGAACGCCTCGGCCAGCACTGGATCGGGCGGGCGCAACGTCAATTCGGGTTCGGTCGCGGTGCGAGTGGCGGCGAACGAGTCGGTGACGCCGTCGGGGCGCGCGAACGCGGCAGCCGACGCCGGATCGATGTCCGGCCGGTACAGGGGTCGCGGCGTCAGTCGCGGCGGGGACGCGTCACCCTCGTTGGCGTCAGTCACGGGACCCAGTATCACCGACGGCGCGGCACCGGGGTCCGACGCCACGTCGGCATCGGGGTCCGGCACCACGGTGTCAGCGGCGCCGGCGCCACGTCGTCAACGAGTAGGAGGTGGTCTTCGAGGAGAAGATCATGCGACGGCGCCCGCTCGAAGGACCGTCGTCCACCGCGGAATCGTCGACCGGCAGGCAGGTGGGGATCCGGCTGAGGGCACCGAGCAGCGAGCTCGGCATGCTGATCTCACCGGACTGTCGCAGCGCGATCCGCGCGTGCTGCTGGGCATCCACCGCGGCGGCGCACTCAAGGCACTGCGAGACGTGGTCCGCGGCCCGCAGGTACGCGTTCATCTGCAATTCGCCGTCCACGTACGCGGCAACCGCCTCGCTGGCCAGATGTTCCGTCGAACCGAACTGGCGAGGACCGCGGCCCTGCGTCATCCGCTCCTCCTGCACACTCACGCGACTGTCGTCTTCCCGGTTTCGAGGTCCCGCGCGGCCTGCGCCGCAGACAGGTGATCCCGCAACGCCTGGCGTCCGCGGTGGATGCGGCTGCGCACGGTTCCGAGCTTGACGCCCAGTGTCGCACCGATCTCCTCGTAGGACAGACCTTCGACGTCACACAGTACGACCGCGGCACGGAACTCGGGCGCGAGGGAGTCCAACGCGGCCTGCAGATCGGGATCCAGCCTCGCGTCGTGGAAGACCTGCTCGGGGTTGGGGTTCTGCGACGGCACCCGCTCGTAGTCCTCGGGCAGAGCCTCCATCTTGATCCGGTTGCGGCGCCGAACCATGTCGAGGAACAGGTTGGTGGTGATGCGGTGCAGCCAGCCCTCGAACGTGCCTGCCTGGTAGCTGGACAGGGAGCGGAACACCCGGATGAAGGTGTCCTGCGTGAGGTCCTCGGCGTCCTGCGCGTTGCCGGACAGCCGGTAGGCCAGCCGGTAGACGCGGTCGCCGTGCTCGCGGACGAGTTCGTCCCAGGACGGCATGGTCGACTGGTCTCCGCTGGCGTCGAACGCGGCGGTGCCACTGACTGCGGGGCCGCCGACGGCCGACTCGGCGACCTCGGTGTCGTGATCGGACGGGGCGTTGACCATCGAGATGATGGAAACCTCCTGCTCGGGACAGCTGGAAGCGGATGCGCGGGCGTCGCGCTGCGTACTGGAACAACTCCCGGGGTGTCCGGATTGTTCCCGACGGTCCGATTCCGGTGCGGTCGGCTGATCTCGTGACAGGTTCACCTTCACCGATCCGGGTGTGCACGACGTGTGAGCAACCTGAGTGGCGCCTGAGAATCCGTGCGCTGCGACGGGGGGAATGTCATGGTCACGACGGCGCCCACCGGGACCGGGACTGCGCGCCTCGACACGCCCGGGTCACGACAACGATAACCTCGTGGTCGTGTACACCAACGGCGACCAGATGCTGGCCCACACCGAGGACTCCGTCGTCGAGGACGACATCCTCGTTTCCGCACGTGAGCGGGCCGAGGATCTCGGCGCCGACCCGGTTCCGCCGTCGGTCGGCGCGCTGCTGAGCCTGTTCACGCAGATGCTCGGCGCCCGGACCGTCGTCGAGATCGGCACCGGCGCCGGTGTGAGCGGCCTGTGGCTGCTCGACGGGATGCGCCCGGACGGAGTACTCACCACCATCGATCCCGAGCCCGAGCACCAGCGGGCCGCGAAGGAGGCGTTCCGGTCCGCGGCGATCGCACCGGGGCGGACCCGCCTGATCAACGGCTGGGGCCTGGACGTGCTGCCGCGGCTCGCGGACAGCTCGTACGACCTGGTGTTCGTCGACACCGCGCCTGCCGACCATCCGCACTACGTCGAGCAGGGTGTGCGCCTGCTCCGTCCCGGTGGAGTGATCGTGTTCCACAACGCCCTGCTCGGCGGCCGGGTCGCCGACCCTGCCGCACGGGACACCACGACGCTCGCCGTGCGCGCGGCCGCCCGGGCCATCGCCGAGGACGACCGGCTGACGAAGGTGCTGCTTCCCGTCGGCGACGGACTGCTCTGCGCATCTCGCAGCTGACCGCGGTTTCGCCGGCCACGTCCGACACCGCGCGGACGCGGCACGGACGCGGCGCGCTTTTGACGACTCGGCGCTTTTGACGACTCCTTGACGCGCACAACCCTTGCCTCCGGGTTGAACACACGTTTAGCGTATTGACCATGCGTTCAGCCATGGACGGATTCGCCACCATCGGCATCCCGGACCGGGATCTGACCACCCGGGCCAGGATCAGGGACGCGGCGATCGTCGTGTTCGGCGACCGGGGCTTCCGCACCGGCGTGCGGGAGGTCGCGGCGGCCGCCGGCGTGTCCCCCGGCCTGGTCAACCACCACTTCGGTTCCAAGAACGGGCTTCGCGAGGCGTGCGACGAGTACGTCCTCGCGGCCATCCGGGCTGCCAAGACCGAGTCGCTGACCCGGCCGAGCGCGGCCGGTCTGCTGCAACAGCTCGCCGACGTCGAGGAGTACGCGCCCCTGGTCGCGTATCTCGTCCGCAGCTATCAGTCCGGCGGGGAGCTGGCACGGTCCATGTTCGATCACATCGTCGCCACCACCGAGCAGTATCTCGCCGACGGCGTGGCCGCCGGCACCCTCCGACCGAGCCGGGATCCGGCCGCTCGCGCCCGCTACCTGGCCATGCAGTCGCTGGGCAGCACCGTGCTCTTCCTGCAGATGAGGGAAGACCAGGACGGACCCGTCGACTGGGGTCGCGCCATTCGCGAGCTCACCGACGAGATCATGTTCCCCGCCCTCGAGCTCTACACCGAGGGCCTGTTCACCGACACCACCTTCCTGGACGCGATGGTCGACCAGCGCGCCGAGGACCCACCCGTCGACAACACACACCACCGGGAGAATCGATGACTGGAATCATCGAAGTCCGCGACCTGCACAAGCACTTCGGGCGCACCCACGCACTCGACGGCCTGAACCTCACGGTCGGTGAGGGCGAGGTCCACGGGTTCCTCGGCCCGAACGGCTCGGGAAAATCCACCACCATTCGCATCCTGCTCGGCATCCTGCAGGCGACATCCGGACACGCCCGGGTACTCGGCCGCGACCCGTGGACGGACTCGGTCGCGCTGCACCGTGACATCGCCTACGTCCCAGGGGATGTCACGCTGTGGCCGTCGCTGTCCGGCGGCGAGACCATCGACCTGCTCGCCCGGATGCGCGGCGGCATCGACGAGCAGAGGCGCGCCGAACTCGTCGACCGGTTCGACCTCGATCCACGGAAGAAGGCCCGCACCTATTCGAAGGGCAACCGGCAGAAGGTGTCACTGGTGTCGGCACTGTCGTCGAACGCGCGGCTGCTGCTGCTCGACGAGCCGACCTCGGGCCTGGACCCGCTGATGGAACAGGTGTTCCGCGAGTGCGTGACCGAGGCGTCCGCCCGCGGTGTCACCGTTCTCCTGTCCAGCCACATCCTCTCCGAGGTCGAGGCGCTGTGCCAGAAGGTGACCATCATCCGGGCAGGCAGGACCGTCGAGAGCGGCACCCTGGCCGACATGCGACACCTCAGCCGGACCTCGATCAGTGCCGAGTTGCTGGGCGATCCGGGAGATCTGAGCCGCATCGCGGGTCTCGCGGACGTCACCGTCGAGGACCACACCCTGCACTGCCAGGTGGACAGCGAACACCTCGGCGAACTGATCCGCGTACTGGGCGACGCCGGCGTGCGCAGCCTGGTCAGCAAGCCTCCGACCCTCGAGGAGCTGTTCCTGCGCCACTACGAGATCGACGGACCCGAACCCACCGGGGAGAAGGTGAGGGCATGAGCACCGCAACCCTCACCGGAGGCCGCCGCGGAGCCGGGCCGCCCCGGACCGCGACGTCGAACTTCACGGGCACCCTCGGGCTGCTGCGGCTGTACCTGCGCCGCGACCGGATCGTGTTGCCGCTGTGGGTGCTGCTGCTCTCGATCCCGCTGTCCACGGTGTACGTGGGCTCCATCGCGAGCATCTACCCAGACGAGGCGCAGCGCGCCGCGTTCACGGCCTCGATCATGGGCAGCCCCGCGCAGCGGGCGATGTACGGCGAGATCTACAACGACAGCCTCGGGGCGGTCGGCATCTGGAAGGCAGGCATCTTCCACACCCTGATCGCGGTAGCGGTGATCCTCACCGTGATCCGGCACACCCGAATGGAGGAGGAGTCGGGTCGCGCCGAACTGCTCGACTCCACCGTGGTCGGCCGCTATGCGGGACTGACGGCCGCGTTGATCGTCGCCTTCGGCGCATCCATCGCAACCGGACTGATCGGCACCGCCGGACTGTTCGGCACCGATGTCCCACGGTCCGGCTCGCTGGCGTTCGGCATCGCGCTCACCGCGTCGGGCATCGTCTTCGCGGCGGTCGCCGCGGTGGCAGCCCAGCTCAGTCCCAGTGCCCGCACCGCGCGTGGGATCGCATTCGGAGCCCTCGGCGCCGCGTTCGCGCTGCGCGCCGTCGGCGACGCCGGCTCCGGCGTACTGTCGTGGCTCTCACCACTGGGCTGGTCGCTGCAGGTGCGCCCGTACGCGGGCGACCGCTGGTGGGTGCTGCTGCTGCACCTGACGGCCGCGATCGTGCTCACCGCGGCGGCGTACGCGTTGCTGCGCCGGCGGGATGTCGGCGCCGGCCTGATCGCCGAGCGACTCGGCCCACCGACCGCGGCACCCGCGCTCGCCGGGCCGTTCGGCCTGTCCTGGCGGCTCCAGCGCGGTTCGCTGGTCGCCTGGACCATCGGAATCTGCCTGTACGCGTTGCTGATCGGCAGTGTCGTGCACGGGATCGGAGACGAGATCGGCGACAACGAGACCGTGCGGGAAATCGTCAGCCGGATGGGCGGAACACAGGCGCTGGAGGACTCGTTCATCGCGATCGCCTTCACCATGCTCGCAGTCGGTGCCGCCGCGCTGGCGATCTCGTCGGCACTGCGCCTGCACAGCGAGGAGGAGGCCCAGCACGCCGAGACCGTCCTGGCCGGAGCCGTCGGTCGCACCCGTTGGGTGGCAAGTCATCTCCTGCTCGCGGTCGTCGGGCCTGCGGTCGCCATGGTGGCGGCGGGCCTGGTCGCCGGCCTGACCTACGGCGCTGCCGCCGGCGACGTCACCGGGAAGCTGCCCGGCGTCATGGCCGCGGCGCTGATGCAGCTTCCGGCGATCTGGATGCTCGCCGGAGCGACCGTCGCATTGTTCGGACTGGCGCCTCGCTACGCCACGGTCGCCTGGGGAGTCCTGGTCGGCTTCGTGGCACTGTTCCTGCTCGGTTCGATCTCCGGGTTCCCGCAGTGGCTGCTGGACCTCGAACCGTTCGCACACGCACAGCGGGTTCCCGGCACAGCGTTCTCGTTCATCCCGCTCGGATGGATGTTGCTGATCGACGTCGCGTTGATCGCGGTGGGACTCGCAGCCTTCCGCCGTCGCGACCTGCGGTGAGGCCGGAGGCGGCCCTTGGTGAGCCCGAAGGCGCCCCTCGACGGGCCCGAAGGGCTGCGACCGCTCACCGCAAAGTCGACCGAATCCCGGTGGTACTGCGTACGATGTGATGCGTCTCACTCCACTCCCTTTCGGAGGCTGACGTGCGTGGACTAGGGATCGATCTCGGAACCGCAAACACTGTCGTCGGCACACCCGATGACGGCGTCGTCCTGAACGAGCCATCGTTCATGCTGGTGAAAGCGAAGGATCTCGATCACGCCCTCGCGATCGGTGCGGACGCACGGAACCTGCTGGGCCGCACGCCCGTCGGGGTCTCGTCGGTGCGCCCCGTACGCGACGGAGTGGTCGCGGACCTCGAATCGGCGCGAACGTTCGTCTCCGCCGTTCTCAACCAGGCCGCCCCGCACCGGCGGTACAGCCCGCGCGCGAAGGGCGTGATGGCGGTGCCCGCCGGCGCCACACCACTCGAGCGCCGCGCACTTCTCGAGGTCGGGCACGAGTCCGGTCTGCGCAAGGTCGGCCTGATACCGGAACCGGTCGCGGGCGCGCTCGGATGCGGGATCAACCCAATGGAACCACGCGCCCACCTCGTCGTCGACATAGGCGGCGGCACTTCGGAAATCACCGCGTTCTGCTTCGGTGGCATCCTGTCGAATCGCAGTTGCCGCCTCGCGGGCGATCACCTGACCGACGTGCTGCGGCAGTACCTGCGGACCGAGCACAAGATCATCGTCGGCGACCTCACTGCCGAACACGCCAAGATCGGCGTTCCCGACGAGGGCCAGGCGCTCGTCGTCGAGGGCATCGACCCCGTGACGGGGCACGCGCGCCTGGTCACCCTCGACAGCAAGGAGATCGAGGACGCGCTGCGGCCGGCGATCACCGAGATCGTGCAGACCCTGGCCACCTGCCTCGACGACCTTCCCGCCCAGGCGATCGGGGACGTGATGTCGGAGGGGCTCCTGGCCATCGGCGGCGGATCGATGCTGCGCGGTCTCCCCCAGCTGCTCGAAGAGCATTTCGGCGTCGGCGTGAAGGTGGCAGAGAACCCGCTCACCTGCGTCGCCGAGGGCGCGACCGCCTGCCTCGACCACCCCGAGGTCGTCGCCGCCTACAGCGCCTGAGCCTTCAGCACTCGAGCCTCCGGAACTCGGGCCTGCAGCTCCTCGTCAGCGGCCCGGCGCGGCCCCGCGGGTCTGCGCGAGGTAGAGCTCGAGGAGCTTCTTGACCACGGGACCTGCTGTTGCCGAACCGAATCCGCCACCACGTACCAGGACCGACACGACGACCTCCGGCGCGTCGTAGGGCAGCACCGCGGAGAACCAGGCGTTCAGCCCCTCGCCGGGCGCCGACGGATCCTCCGCCGTGCCCGTCTTGGCGGCGGCAGGCACCGGCAGACTCGCCAACTGGCCGGCGGTACCGGCGGCGGCCGACGCCCGCATCCCCGCACGCACCGGTCCCAGGCTGTCCGCGAAGGACAGCCGATGCGGCTCCGCGGTGGGAATGGGCCAGCCCTCGCCCTCCCCGTACGACGCCGCGAGCTGGGGGGTGACTGTCGCGCCGGTGGTGATACCGGCCGTCCAGCGCGCCACCTGCACCGGCGACGCGGTGACGGTGCCCTGACCGATGCCCATCAGCAGCGTCGACCCCGGATACCAGGTTCCGCCGATGGCGGCGACCGATTCCGGTGTGCCGAGGAAACCTTCGGCCTCACCCGGCATGTCCAGCCCCGACGGGCGGCCCACCCCCAACTCGTCGGCGGTCGCGGCCATCCGCTCGGGGCCGAGTCGTTCACCAAGCTGGTAGAAGTACACGTTGTCCGACCACTGGATCGCCCCGATCAGGCTGTTCGGACCCATCGGCTGCCAGTTCGCGAACGTGTGGCCACCATAGGTGTACGAGGCGCCGCCCGCGAGCTTCTGGTCCGGCGGCACCACGTCGTATTTGGCGTTCGCCGAGGCAACAACGATCTTGAAGGTCGAGCCGGGTGGCGCCACCGACTGGAACGCGTGGTTGAGCATGCGTCCTGGGCCCGGCATCTGGGTTTGCGCTGCCAGCGCGGCCGCGTCGACCGGTGGACCGTAGACGTTGTTGTCGTATCCGGGCACGCTCGCCATCGTCAGCACCGCCCCGGTGCGGGCGTCCATCACGATCGCCGCGCCGAGGTCGCCGCCACTGGAACGGACCGCGGCGGCAAGGGCATCGGTTGCGACCTGCTGCATCGCACTGTCGAGATGCAGGCGCAGGTCGTGCCCGCGCACCGGATCCACCCGCGCGGCGGTGGCCACCGGCTGGCCCGACGGGTCGACGTACACGCACTGGCTGCCGTCGATGCCGCGGAGCAGTGCGTCGTACTGCTTCTCGAGCCCGGCCTTGCCTACTCGTGATCCGAGCGCAAGCTGTGGCCAGGTCTGCATGTCCTCGGCGTCGGCGACCCCGACGTATCCGAGAACGGTTGCCAGGGTCGCTGCCTGTGGGTACTGCCTGCGTCCGGTCGGATAGACCAGTACCCACGGCACATGGGCGTCCACGATGGCTTGGGCCCGCTCCGGCCCGACCCTCGCCAGCACCGCCTCCACCTCGCCGCCCGCGGCGCGGAGGGTGTCCGCGAGTTGGTCCGGGGTGATCCCGAGCAGCGCGGCGAGTTCGCCACGTACCTCGGCGTTGTTGTCGTCGAACATGCGGGCAACGACGGAGACGGTGTACTCCGGGACGTTGACCGCGAGCGGGACCCCGTTCCGGTCGAGGATCTGACCACGCTCGGCAGGCAGGCGGATGCACCGCATCAGCTGCCCGTCACTCATCTGCCGGAACTCCGCACCCCGATCGCTCTGCAGGTGCCAGGCGACCCCCGTCATCGCGACGAGCGACGCGATGACGGTCACGGCACCGACCGACACGCCGCGCGGCAGCCGCCTGCGACGGGGCTGGGAGGCCCACAGCGGCCGTGCGACACCGTCGCGGCGCACCGCGAGGACCAGACCGATCTCGACGAAGCCGATGACCGCTGCCGTACCGCCGTAACTGAACAGTGGAATCGGCATGCCGGTGTGGGGCAGCAGCGACAGGCTCTGCGCGATCGAGACGACGGCATGCACACCGAACAACCCGCCGACGCCCGCGGCGACGAGTGCGGCCTCCCGGGTCCGCGCGGTCCGCGCGGCGACCGTGGCACGCCACACGATGATCGACGAGGCGATCACCACCGCCAGCCCTGCGACCAGCCCCCACCCGTACACGAGGCTCGCAAAGGCGAGGTCGTGCTCCGATTCCGGAAGGTACTCGGCCCGGAGCGCATACTGCGGTTGCCGCCACAGTCCCCACAGTCCGCCGCTGCCGATCGCGATGTCGGCCTGCCACGCCGCCCATCCCGACCCCTGGGGATCGGCGCTGTTCGACAGGAACACGTGGATCCGCTCCAGCTGGTACGGGCGCAGGAACAGCACGGCCAGCGGGATCGACGCGACCCCGAGTGCGAACAGCGGCGCCAGCGGCAGCAACGGCACCCGCGCGAGGATCAACATGAGCATCACGATCGCGACGAGCACGACGGCGGTGGACAGGTCCGGTTGGAGGGCGACGAGGCCGATGGGAACACTCGCCGTGATGAGGACACCGGCGAATCGGCCGAGGGTGTATCCCCCGGCGAGGATGGCGGCGGGCACCAGAATCAGGGCCAGTTTGGCCAGTTCGGACGGCTGCACGGTGAACACGCCCAGGTCCAGCCACCGCTGCGCGCCCTTGGTCGCGACACCGACCAGCGGTACCGCCACGAGCAGAAGGACCGTGGCGGCGTAGAGGATCCACCCGAATCGGCGAAGCCGGTCCACCCGCATCCGGGACGTCACCCACATCGCGCCGAGGCCGACCACCGCGAAGGCGGCATGCCGCAGCGCGTAGGACGTCATGCCCGTCGACAGCAGGTTGAGCAGGCCGAGCACCACCAGGACGACCGCCGCCGCGACCAGCCAGGGATCGAACTCGCGCCTACCGGCCTGCACGGAGGCTCTCACGGGCAGGTCGCGTTCTCGGCGGGAACGTACACCGGATCCGATGCGGCGGCGGCCGGGGCGCTGGTGAGCGC
Source organism: Rhodococcus sp. NPDC003348 (assembly GCF_053589375.1). Classification (NCBI taxonomy): domain Bacteria; kingdom Bacillati; phylum Actinomycetota; class Actinomycetes; order Mycobacteriales; family Nocardiaceae; genus Rhodococcus; species Rhodococcus sp. NPDC003348. The sequence goes on along the minus strand of NZ_JBSFRT010000006.1, from coordinate 160,836 downwards.
GGCGATGGCGACGGCCGTGTCGGCCGGAACCGCGACGCTCCCGATGCCGTACACCTCCTGCTCGCCACTCGGCACGGGCATCGTGACGTCGGCGCCGGGGTGGACCGCACCCGAGCAGCGGTCGTACACGGCCAGCTTCCAGGTCACCGCCGGGACGTTCGCCCGGGGATCGACGCGGACGTCGACGCGCAGGACACACTGTTGTCCCACAGCGCAATTCCCATTGGCGAAGGTGGCGGTGACACCCGTGATCGGACCCGCGCTGCCCGGAAGACCGGTGTCGACGGGAGCCGCCGCGGATCCCGCCGCCGGCGCCGGGGTGTCCGGTACCGGCGGCGAGACCGGCCGGATCTGATCCTGCGCCTGCTCACTCTCGGACGAGAGGAGGGTGTCCCACCCCAGCCGCATCTGCGTCCACGCTCCGGGTGCCTTCCACACCGCTACGGCGAGCAGCCCGATCGCGATGACCGCGACGATGCCCTGCCGCTTCGAGAGCCGCCACTTCCGGCGATGCCACGGATTCTCGACCGGGGGAAGCCAGCCGGCCGGGGCGAGGGACGCTCCGGCCGCCTCGCCCGCCGGGGCCGGCACCGGCGCGCCGGGGACCGGGTCGGCCCCACCCTCGCCGAGAGATCCGCGCGCCGCCGCGACGAGTTTGGCGATCTGGTGGCGCGTCCGATCCGTGGTGGACGGGTCGAGGTGGACGGCGGCGGACGGGTCGAGGCCGACCGCGCCGGACACGCGACGTAACAGGTCGGGCAGGTCCGTTGCTCCAGCGATCGATTCGTCCACCCGCTGGGCGAACGCCTCGTCGTGACATGCGGCGGCAATCGCCCGCAGCACCCGCGCCGCCGCCGAGGTCGCCTCCGGCCCGGTACCGGCACCGACGGCGTCGGCGTCGGCGTCGGCGTCGGCGTCGGCGATGGTGAGCTGCCCTTCGCACGACACCGTCACCGAACGATCGCCGAGAAACCGTCCGCGCCCCCCAGCGAGTTGGCGGGTCACATCGCCGATGAGCAACGCTGCCTGCGCCGGCGTCAACAGCGCCACCGCGAGCAGGGTGCGAACGTCGACCTCACCGCCACCGGCGGGCTCGTCGGGCGGTTCGGGGGGTTCGGGTCCCGGCGGCAGCGACGCGTTTCTCGGCGACCCGGCCCGCGGCAACTCATTCCTCGACGAAAGCTCTGGCACTGCTTCGATCATCGGGCACCCCGGCACTCTGCGGCCCCTACGCGGGTGTGCGAGCGGACCGGAACCCGTGGCCCGTAGACCCTCGACTAGGGCTTACCCATTCTTGAACCTTGACCCCTGAAACCCTTTACGCCTCTGAGCATTCCAATTAAACCAAGACCGATGCAAACGCGGAACGGCCGTTACTCATCCGAGACGACCCAGGCGCGGGATCGGTATCAGATCCACACACCCTTGCCGACGGTGACCACGCCACCGCTGCTGACCGCGAACCGCTGCCGATCCCGCTCGATGTCCACACCGATGATCTCACCTTCACCGACGACGACGTTCTTGTCGAGAATCGCCCGCCGGACCACGGCACCCTTGCCGATCCGGACACCGGGCATCAGCACGCTGCCCTCCACCGTGGCGCCGTCGTCGACCATCACGTTGGAGCTGAGCACCGAATTGCGGACCGTGGCCGCGGACAGGATGCAGCCCGACCCGACGATCGACTCCTGCGCCAGCCCGCCCTGGACGAACTTCGCCGGTGCGAGGTTCTCGGCGGCGCCCCGGATCGGCCAGCGCCGGTTGTAGAGGTTGAACACCGGGTGCACCGACACCAGGTCCATGTGCGCGTCGTAGAAGGCGTCGATGGTCCCGACATCCCGCCAGTAACCACGGTCGCGGTCGGTGGCGCCGGGCACCACGTTGTCCGCGAAGTCGTAGACGTGCGCGGCCCCCTCGCGCACGAGTTTGGGAATGATGTCCCCACCCATGTCGTGGTCGGAGTTCGAGTCCTCCGAGTCGGCGCGGATCGCGTCGACGAGCACCTTCGTGGTGAACACGTAATTGCCCATCGACGCGAACGTCACATTCGGGTCGTCCGGCGTGCCGGGTGGGTGCGCGGGCTTCTCCAGGAACTGGGTGATCCGGCCCGACTCGTCGGAGTCGATGCAGCCGAACGCGAACGCCTCGCTGCGCGGCACCCGGATCCCCGCCACGGTAACGCCCGCACCGGACTCGATGTGATGCTGGACCATCTGCTCCGGATCCATCCGGTACACGTGGTCGGCACCGAACACGACGATGTACTCGGGGTCCTCGTCGTAGACGAGGTTGAGCGACTGCAGGATCGCGTCAGCGCTGCCCGTGTACCAGCGCGGTCCGAGCCGCTGCTGCGCCGGCACGGGGGTGATGTACTCCCCCGCGAACCCGGACAGCCGCCATGTCTGGGAGATGTGCCGGTCCAGCGAGTGCGACTTGTACTGGGTGAGCACACAGATCCGGAGATAGCCGGCGTTGACGAGATTGCTGAGCACGAAGTCGATGAGCCGGTAGGCACCACCGAACGGGACGGCGGGCTTGGCCCGGTCGGCGGTCAGGGGGTAGAGACGCTTCCCCTCGCCGCCGGCGAGCACGATTCCAAGCACATGCGGCTGGCTCCTCACCCTGCCAACTTATCGGCCACCGTGTGCCCTCGCCAGCCAGACCACGCCCGAGACCGGGCCCGTGATGGAGACCATGCCCGGGGCTGCGCCGTGCGGTGGCCCGATCCCGGCCCGACGGTTACGTTTAGCCGGTGCGCGTGGCGATGATGACCAGGGAGTACCCACCGGAGATCTACGGCGGAGCAGGTGTCCACGTCACCGAGCTCGTCGCGCAGCTCGCCCGGTTGTGCGCGGTGGACGTGCACTGCATGGGCGCCGCCCGCGAGGGCGCACAGGTGCACCAGCCCGATCCGGCGCTGGCGGCGGCGAATCCCGCGCTGGGGGTCCTGTCGGCGGAGCTGCGGATGGCGGCGGCCGCGACCGGCGTCGACGTCGTGCACTCGCACACCTGGTACACGGGACTGGCCGGGCACCTGGCCGGCGCGCTGCACGCGGTGCCCCACGTGCTCACCGCGCACTCGCTCGAACCCCGGCGGCCGTGGAAGGCGGAACAACTGGGCAGCGGCTACCGGGTCTCGTCGTGGTCCGAGCACAACGCGGTGCAGCACGCGGACGCGATCATCGCGGTCAGCGCCGGGATGCGCGCCGATCTGCTGGACGCGTACCCGTTCGTCGACCCGAGCCGAGTGCACGTGGTGCGCAACGGAATCGACACCGACGTGTGGTATCCGGACGACGATCCATGGACATCGCCGGTGCTGCGTGAGCTCGGGGTCGACTCGGCGCGACCGCTGGCGGTGTTCGTCGGCCGGATCACCCGGCAGAAGGGCGTTGGACACCTGATCGCGGCGGCGCACCGGTTCGACCCCGACATCCAGTTGGTGCTGTGCGCGGGCGCGCCCGACACCCCGGAGATCGCCGAGTCCACCGCTCGCGCCGTCGCCGAGCTGTCGTCGGTCCGCCGGGACGTGCACTGGGTCCGAGAAATGCTGCCCACCGCAGAACTGCGGAAGATCCTCTCCGCCGCAACGGTATTCGTGTGCCCATCGGTTTACGAGCCGCTGGGAATCGTCAACCTCGAGGCAATGGCCACCGAGACCGCCGTGGTGGCCTCCGACGTCGGCGGCATCCCCGAGGTGGTCGACGACGGGGTGACGGGCCGACTGGTGCACCACAACACCTACGAGCCGGAGGCATTCGAAGCGGCACTGGCAGTCGCGGTGAACGAGGTGTGCGCCGATCGGGAGGGTGCCGTCGCGATGGGCCGGGCGGGCCGCCAACGCGCGATCGCCGAGTTCTCCTGGACCGAGATCGCCCGGCAGACCCTGGACGTCTACCAGGCGGCAATCGACGGATACCGCGCTCGATAGAACTGCCCGACAGACCTACAGGGGCCGGTAGCGGCTGACCGTCACCGACGCCGTGACCGTCAGAGGCTCGGGCAGCGCCCCGATCGCCGCCGCCCGGGTGCTCTCGGCCAGGTGTCGCGCCGAGGGGCCCATCGCGACCAGCTGCTCGGCCGCGGCGTGCGTCAACGACATCGGATACTCGACCGCGACGCGGGACACCCGGTCGAAGTGCCCGGCCATGGCCGCGCCGAGGCGCTCGGTCTTGTTCTCGTCGACCCGCACCATCGACAGCAGGTCCACCAACTCACGCAGATGCCGCTCCGTCGGGGTCAGCACCACCAGTTCGCCGTCCGCGCGCAGGACCCGCCGCAGCTCGGCGGCGTTGCGGGGCGCGAAGATCGACAGGGCGTGGCTGACCACGTGATCCCGCACCGGGAGTTGTGTCCAGATGTCGGCGACGACCGCCGCCACCCGGGGGTGGCTGCGAGCCAGCCTGCGCGCCGCGGCCTTGGACACATCCACCCCGAGACCCGGCGCGCCGGGCAGCGCGTCGAGCACGGTCGCCAGGTAGTGCCCGGTGCCCGCCCCGACCTCGAGGACCGCGGGATCGTCGACCCCGGCCGCGACGGTCGCGTCCGCGACCGCGGTACGGAGCCGATCGAAATGGCCGCCGTCGAGGAACTCGGCCCGCGCCGCGATCATCTCGGCGCTGTCGCCGGTGATCTTCGAGGCCCCCGACAGCAGGCTCACGTACCCCTGCCGGGCGATGTCGAAGCTGTGCCCTCGATCGCACAGCAACATCCGGTCGGACTCGTCGAGGTCGCCGCCGCAGTGCGGGCAGCACAGCAGGGCAAGCGCGTCGTTCAGCATCCGCGCCGCCCTCCTTCCTACGTCTCCGGCGGTTCCCGACCGCACCCAGCGCGGGGCCCCGCCCGCCGGGTGGCGACGCGGGGCCCGGGTGCTTCGGTTACTGCACGAGGGATTTAGCTGGTGACGCCCTTGAGTTCGTCGCCGAGCGCGGCGGCTTCCTCCGGGGTCAGTTCTACGACGAGCCGACCTCCGCCCTCGAGCGGGACGCGCATGACAATGCCCCGTCCTTCTTTGGTTGCTTCGAGGGGACCGTCCCCGGTCCGGGGCTTCATGGCCGCCATTCCTGCTCCCTCCAGATCTGTACCTCGTCGCCCGGACTTTTGCCGGGCGCACGCATCCATTCTTCCCTATCGCAACAAATGCCGGAAAGCTGAGTCACGTTTCGCGCCCTCCGATGCACGCCCGAGGGCGCACCCTCAGCGCCGCGGAACCCAGCAGTCCGCGATGTGATCGTCCACCATTCCGGTCGCCTGCATCAGAGCATATGCCGTGGTAGGGCCCACGAAACGGAATCCGCGGCGTTTCAGCTCGCGGGCCAGCGCGGTGGACTCCGCAGTGACCGCGGGAACCTCGTCCACCGTCGTCACCCGGTTCGGGCGTGGCGGCGGCGCGAACGACCACAGCAGCGAGTCGAGATCGGTGTCGGTCAGCGCGAGCACCGCCCGGGCGTTGCCGATCGCCGCATCGATCTTGGCCCGGTTACGGACGATGCCTGCGTCGCCGAGCAGCCGCTCGACGTCCGACGGTCCGAACGCCGCGACCGCTTCGACGTCGAACCCGGCGAATGCGGTGCGGAACGCCTCCCGCTTGCGCAGAACGGTGATCCACGACAGGCCCGACTGGAACGCCTCGAGGCAGATCCGTTCGAACAGCGCGTCCCGGCCGTGCAGCGGTGTGCCCCACTCCTGGTCGTGATAGTCGCGGTACAGCGTGGACCCGGGCGCGTCGACCGCCCACGGACACCGGACCCGATCGTCACTCACCGCGCGTCCCGCCCTCGTGGGTGGCGGCCGCGGCCCGGGCATCGGCGAGTTGGGCACGCAGCGAGTCGATCTCGGCCCCGAGCCGGTCCAGCGCCCAGTCCACCTCGCTGGCCTTGTATCCGCGCAGCACCTGCTGGAACCGCAAGTCCTGCACGTCGGTTCCGGTCACGTCCCGCACCGGCAGCGCGGTGACGGTGGTCGCGGGAGGCAGCGGCGCCATCTCCTCACCGCGGCCGAACACAGCGGACGCCACCAGGAACAGCACCCCACCGACCAGGGCCATGACGAGCAGGTAGAGCAGGACCGTGAACATGCCCCGATACTGTCACGACTCACCGACAGCACGGCTCACGACGGCCGGGCGTCGTTACGGCCGCAGGGTGTTCATCGGGGGCCGGTCGACGAGGGAGACGTCGGTGGTCACCGGCAGGAACGAGTCGCCGTCGGCGAGGAACTGCGTCAGACCGGCCGCGGAGTCCTCCACTCCGCACCGGCGCAGCATGGTCCCGATGATCTGCCTGCTCATCACGCCGAGCTCGACCAGCGGCCGGTTGCGGTGCTTGCGCACACCCAGGTTGACCTGGCCGATCGCGCTGAGTCCGAGCCGGTCGTAGGTGTCGAGCAGCAGCCCGATCTCGACACCGTAGCCCGGCGCGAACGGGACCGCGGACAGCAGTTCCCGGGTGCCGGCGTACTCGCCGCCGAGGGGCTGCAGCACCGAGGTCAGCTCGGGCCGGAGCGCCGCCAGCAGTGGCCGCGCGACCAGTTCGGTGACCCGGCCGCCGCCGCTCGCGTCCTCGGTCCCACCGACCCGCAGCGGCCGCCGGTAGTAGCCCTTGACCAGGTGGATGCCGTCGACCGTGAGCAGCGGCCCGAGCAGCTTCGGAACGAAGGCCGGGTCGGGATTGATCAGGTCGGAGTCGACGAACGCGATCACGTCACCGGTGGACGCGGCCAGCGAACGCCACAGCACCTCGCCCTTTCCCGGAACGGGAGGCAGTTCGGGGACGGCCTGCTCGCGGCTGACCACGGTGGCGCCTGCGGCCGCGGCGCGGTCCGCGGTCTCGTCGGTCGACCCGGAATCCAGCACGATCAGCTCGTCGACCAGACCGCCGAGCAGAGGATGGATCGTGTCCACCACCGCCGCGACGGTCTTCTCCTCGTTCAACGCGGGCAATACCACCGAGACGGTGCGCCCGGCCTTCGCCGCTTCCAGTTCGGCGACGGTCCAGTCGGGGTGGTCCCAGCTGTTCGCCTCCGACCACACCCGCACGGCCGCGTCGGACCGGGATCGCGCCGCCGGCGCAGGGGCGCTCATGCCAGCCCCCGCACCGTGCGCACCGGGGCCCTGGTGCCGACGATCGCGGCGATCATGTCCACGACCCGGCGAGTGGAAGCGACCTCGTGCACTCGGAAGACCCGCGCGCCCCGCGCGGCGGCCCATGCTGTCGCTGCCAAGGTGCCCTCCAACCGTTCGGCGAGTTCCACTCCCAAAGTCTCCCCGACAAAGTCCTTGTTGCTCAGCGCCATCAGCACTGGCCACCCGGTTTTAACGAGATCGTCCATTCGTCGCAACAACTCGAGCCCGTGGAAGGTGTTCTTGCCGAAATCGTGGGTCGGATCGATCAGGATCGAGTCCCTCGGCACCCCCAACGCAAGGGCTCGTTCCGCGGCGGGCACCACCTCGTCGAGGACGTCGGTGACGACGTCGGCGTAGTGGACCCGGTGCGGCCGGGTCCGCGGCACCGCACCGCCGGTGTGCGAGCAGACGTAGCCCGCCCGGAGCTCCGCGGCCACCGCCACCAGGTCCGGGTCGGCGCCCGCCCAGGTGTCGTTGATCAGGTCGGCGCCGCCCGCGCACGCCAGCCTCGCGACCTCGGCGCGCCAGGTGTCCACCGAGATGATCAGGTCCGGGTACCGGCCCCGGATCGCTTCGACGAACGGCACCACGCGGCGGATCTCCTCCGCGGCGTCGACCTCGTCGCCCGGCCCGGCCTTGACTCCACCGATGTCGACGAGGTCGGCACCCTCGTCGACGGCACGCTGTACCGCCGCCATCGCCGCCTCGTCGCTGAAGGTGGCGCCGCGGTCGTAGAACGAGTCCGGGGTCCGGTTGACGATCGCCATCACCAGGGCCCGATCGGTCGCCACGGGTCGGCCACAGAGGGTCGGCGAGGGCGACGGCGAATCGCGCCGCTGCGCGGGCTCCGCTCGGGTGATGTCGGTCATGGCTTCATAGTGGCATGCACGCGTCGAGCGCCCGATCGACGTCCTCGGTCACCAGCAGGGCGTCGAGGGCACGCTGCTGGACGAAGCCCCCTGCGCGCAGCCCGTCGAGCCACGTCAGCAGCCCGGTGTAGTGCCCGACCGGATCGAGCAGCACCATCGGTTTGTCGTGCATGCCGAGGTACCCGGCGGTCCACGTCTCGAACAGTTCCTCGAGGGTCCCGATCCCGCCGGGCAGCGCGATGAACGCGTCGGCCCGGTCCTCCATGACCTGCTTGCGCTGACGCATTGTGTCGGTGACGATCAGCTCGTCGGCGTCGACGTCGGCAACCTCCCTGTGCACCAGCGCCTTCGGGATCACCCCGATCGTCTTGGCCCCGTGCCTGCGGGCCGACTCGGCGACCGCGCCCATCATCGACACGTTGCCGCCGCCGGACACCAGATGCATACCCCGGCGCCCGATCTCCGCACCGAGACGGGACGCGAGCGCGAGAAACGACACGTCGACGGGACCGGACGCGCAGTACACGCAGACCGCGATCGGGCGGGCGGTCACCACTCGTCGACCTCCTCGCGCGGTTCGACCACGACCTCCCCGAGCTGGGACTCCATCACGATGCGGACGGCTTCCTCGACGCTGTCGGTGACGTGGATGAGCTTGACGTCGGCAGCCGCGATCTTGCCCTCGGCCACCAGGGTGGTGCGAATCCAGTCGACGAGCCCACCCCAGAAGGCGGTTCCCATCAGCACGATCGGGAACCGGGTGATCTTGTTGGTCTGCACGAGCGTGAGTGCCTCGAACAGTTCGTCGAGGGTGCCGAAGCCGCCGGGCAGGCAGATGAACGCCTGCGAATACTTGACGAACATCGTCTTGCGGGCGAAGAAGTAGCGGAAGTTGATGCCGAGGTCCACCCAGTCGTTCAGGGACTGCTCGAACGGCAGCTCGATACCGAGGCCGATGGAATACCCGCCCACCTCGCACGCGCCGCGGTTGGCGGACTCCATCACGCCGGGGCCGCCACCGGTGATCACCGCGTAGCCGGCCTCGGCCAGCGCGGCACCGAGCGCCCGGCCGAGTTCGTAGTCGGTGTGCTCCTCCGCGGTGCGAGCCGAACCGAACACGGCGACCGCGCGCGGCACCTCCGCCAGGGCGTCGAACCCCTCGACGAACTCGCTCTGGATGCGCAGCGCCCGCCACGGATCGGTGTGCACCCAGTCCACCGGCCCGCGCCGGTCGAGAAGACGCTGATCTGCGGTGCTTGGACCCGTCTTGCGGTCGCGGCGCAGCTGCACCGGTCCGCGCTGCTGGGCCGATGCGCTGGCCCGCTTTCCGGTGCTGCGCTTCGCGGGTCGTCCTGGGGTCTTGTCCGGTGCCATGCGGCCCAGGCTATCGCTGCCCGACGGGCCGCTCGCCCGGGCCGGTGGAGACGGGTGCTCGGGGTCAGTAGCCGGCACGTCCTCCGCTGGCGTCGTACACCGCCCCTGTGGAGAAGCTGACGGCGTCCGAGCACAACCAGCCGACGAGTTCGGCGATCTCCTCCGGGCGTCCCATCCGCCCCATCGGAGTCAGCGACTGGGAGCGAGCGAGGATCGCGGGGTCGGTATCGGCGTTCATCGGGCTCTGCACTGCGGCCGGGGCGACGACGTTGGCCAGCACACCCGTGGTGGCGAGTTCCTTGCCGAGCGACTTGGTCAACGCGATCACGGCCGCCTTCGACGCCGAGTACGCACTCTGGGTCGGGTTGCCGTCCTTGGCGGCGATGCTCGACAGGTTCACGATCCGACCCCAGCCGGCGGCCACCATCCCGGGCACGAAGGTGCGGCACATCAGGAATGTGCCGTCGACGTTGATCGCGAAGGTGCGCCGCCACTGCTCGAGGTCGACCTCGACGAGCGGGGCGGACGGCCCCACCACTCCGGCACTGTTGACGAGGATGTCGACCCGCCCGAGGTCGGCGCGGACCCGCTCGACCGCCGCCGGGTCGGTGACGTCCAGGTGGATGTCGGCGCCGCCGGCGACATCCGCGGTGACCACTCGCACCCCGGCCTCGGCGAGCAGCGTCGCGCAGGCCGCCCCGATCCCGCTCGCGCCACCGGTGACCAGCGCGGTCACACCCTCGGGATACGTCGCTGCCATGTTCGCTCCTGCCCATTGTGTGCGGAAGTCGCACCATTTATATTGATATTGCACATAATCGGACTTTAACTGTGTGCACTTACTGCATATATAGCTTGGCGCACACACGTCAAGCCACACCGAACAACGAAAAGAGAAAGCAGCCATGGAGATCCGCTGGGTCCACGCCTTCGTCGCGGTGGCCGAGGAGCTGCACTTCGGTCGTGCCGCCGCCCGGCTCCAGATGGCCCAGTCGCCACTGAGCCAGACGATCCGCAAACTCGAGAAGGACCTCGACGTCCCACTGTTCGAGCGCAGCACCCGCAACGTCGCGCTCACCGCGGCCGGTCACGCGTTCCTGCCGCACGCCTACCAGCTCCTCGAGAATGTCGACACCGCACGACAGGCCGCTCGGGCATCGACCGGGGGCGTGTACGGGCACGTCCGAATCGGCTTCACCGGCGTCCTCAACCACCGGGCACTGCCACCACTGACCCGCGCCCTGCGGCAGCGCTACCCGAACATCGAGCTGTCCCTGGTGGGCCGGATCATGACCCGCGACGCGGTCGTCCAGCTCGAGAGCGGCGCCCTCGACCTCGCCTTCGTCGGCCTACCCGTACAGTCCGCCGCGGTGCACACCCGACTGATCCGTCGCGAACCGTTCGGCGTTATCCTCCCAGCGGACCACCGACTGGCCGGCGCATCCGAGATCGAGCTGCACGACCTGGCCGACGAAGGCTTCGTCACGACGCCACTGTCCGCCGGATCGAGCCTGCAGGAGACCGCGATGCGGGCCTGCCTCGACGCCGGGTTCCGCCCGCGCATCGTGCAGGAGATCACCGATCCGTTCATGATCCTCATGCTCGTGGCCTCCGGGGTGGGCATCGCACTGATGACCTCCGGGCTCAACGAAATCCTTCCCCCGGGAACAGTTTTCGTGCCACTGAGCGGGGAACCCTTCTACATGAACCACGGCATCGCCTGGTCCACGAAGGGCATGTCCGACGCACTGCGCGTGACTCTCGAGACCTCGCTGGAGATCCTACCGACCCCGGTTTGAAGATTGAGATGTGATCGATCTTTATTTCAGACTTATTCGGTGTTGGACTCGCCACAGTAGGGCGTGACAGGCTCTCCCCCTGCCGGCAGTTGTGAGACGGATCACGATCGAGTGACGTGGCGCGATTCGCGCCTGCACCGCCGGTTTCCTGGGGACGAAAGGACCACCCATGCCACGCACGTCTGAGCCCACCGGCGGACGCTCGAATCCGAATGCCCGCCGCGCCGCGATCTCGGGCTTTCTCGGCAGCACGCTCGAGTACTACGACTTCTTCATCTACGGATCCGCTGCCGCTCTCGTGTTCGGCAAGATCTTCTTCCCCGGCGACGGCGCGACCGCGACCCTCCTGTCGATCGGAACCCTCGGCGTCGCCTACATCGCCCGCCCGCTCGGCGCGGTGATGTGGGGTCACCTCGGCGACCGGTTCGGACGCAAGAACGCACTGCTCGCGTGCCTTCTGATGATGGGCGTCTCGACGTTCGTCATCGGCTGCCTGCCGACCTACCAGACGATCGGCATCGCCGCGCCCATCATCCTGGTGCTGCTGCGGCTGCTCCAGGGCCTGTCCGCCGGCGGGGAGTCGCCGGGGTCGTCCTCGCTCACCCTCGAGCACGCCCCCGCCGACCGCCGCTCGTTCTTCACCTCATTCACCATGAGCGGCATCATGTTCGGCATCGTGATCTCGAGCCTGGTGTTCATTCCGGTCGCCTCGCTTCCGGACGAGGACCTCTACTCGTGGGGCTGGCGGGTCCCGTTCTGGGCCAGCATCGTCGTCACCGTCGTCGCGTTGTGGCTACGTCGTCAGCTCGAAGAGCCCGAGGTCTTCGAGGAGATCAAGGAGAACGACGACGTCGTCGCCATTCCCGTCGTCGAGATCTTCCGATCGCACGGGATGACCGTCCTGCGGGTCGCCGTGAGCTCGACGTTCGCCATGATCAACACGATCGTCAACGTGTTCGCACTCGCCTACGCGGTCAACGTCGCCGGCATGGAGCGACAGACGATGCTCTGGGCAATCGCGACAGCGAACTTCGTCTCCGTCCTGTCCCAGCCGTTGTTCGGCATGCTCGCCGACCGGATCGGCCGCAAGCCGTTGTTCGTGTTCGGCGCCATCGGCTCCGGCGCCATGGTGTTCGTGTTCTTCCACGCCATCGGCACCGCCAGCGTCCCGCTGGTGTTCGCATCCGGCATCGTGCTGATCGGCTTCTTCTATTCGATGCCGAACGGTATCTACCCCGCCTACTTCCCGGAGCAGTTCCCCGCCAAGGTGCGCTACACCGGCATGGCGGTCAGCCTCATGATCGGTCTTCTCGCGGCCGGTTTCACACCGGCGATCGCGCAGGCGATCTCCTCGGGCGACACCAGCAACTGGACCCCGGTGGCATGGATGTGCCTCGGCTTCGCGGTCGTTGCCGCGGCCGCGGCGATGTGCGGTCCCGAGACGCACCGCACCCCCACCGAACTGCTCGGCGAGCCGGCGGGACGCGAGGCACAGAAGCGCGCGACCGCCGATTCCCGCGAGCTCGTCGGGAGCGACGTCTGATGACAGTCAACGGCCGCACCCACCGGATCGGACTCGTCGGAGCAGGTATCGCGACGTCCCTGTCGCCGCGCCTGCACACACGGGAGGCGTCCGAACTCGGTCTCGCCGACTACCGGTACGAGCTGATCGACCTCGACGACCACGCTGTTCCCGTCGGGGAGACGGGCGCGCTCCTGCACCGGCTCGCCGCAGAGGGCTGGACGGGGTTCAACGTCACCCACCCGTGCAAGCAGGAGGTGATCGGCGCACTCGACGACCTCTCCGACAACGCCGGACTGCTCGGCGCCGTGAACACGGTCGTCGTCTCCGGAGGCCGGCTGATCGGCCACAACACCGACCACAGTGGGTTCCTCGCGGGACTTCGCAGGGGACTGGCGGGCGCGGACCTGGGCACGGTACAGCTGGTCGGCGCCGGTGGCGCCGGGTCGGCCGTCGCCTACGCGCTCGCGTCGGCGGGGGTGTCGGAACTACGGATCGCCGACGCGGATCCGGCTCGCGCGGCGGACGTCTGCAACCGGGTGTCGAGTTCGTTCCCCGGCACCGTCGCGGTCACGGTCTCGCTCGACGAGATCGCTGCGGGCCTCGACCGGTGCACCGGTCTGGTCAACGCGACCCCGATCGGGATGGTAGGCCACCCGGGCACCCCGGTGGATCCCGCCGCGCTGCACGCCGGATTGTGGGTCGCGGATGTGGTGTACCGGCCGATCAGGACCGAGCTGCTGGCCGCCGCGGAGCGGGCCGGATGCGCAGTCCTCGACGGCGGGCAGATGCTCGTCGCGCAGGCGGCGGACACGTTCGACCTGCTCACCGGGCAGTCGGCCGACCGGACGCGCATGCGCGCCCACCTGGCGGACCTGCTCACCGACCAGCAGGTGGCGGCCGGCCTCTGACCGCCGGCTCGGCGGCAGGATCGACGCACGCATTAACCAAGACTGAAATACGCATAATCTTGCGTTGATTCTGTCGCCAAGCCCATGCAAAGTGGATCGTGTGGCCCCCGTCGCTCCAGTCGACGGACGTGACGCGACCACAGCCTCTTCTTGATTTCGTGATTGTCAGGAGTGACGACGATGACCTCCACACCGCCCTTCGCGGAGCCACTCGACCTGGGTGGTTTGCGGATGCGCAACCGCTTCGTGTCGGCGCCGATGGAACGCAACTACTGCGAGTTCGACGGCACCATGACGGACCGGTACATCGACTACCTCGCGCGCCGCGCCGCCGGTGGCGCGGCCCTCGTCTTCACCGAGGCGAGCTACGTCCGCGCGGACGGCAAGGGCCGTATCCGGCAGATGGGCGTCGACGTCGACGAACGCATCCCCGGGATCGCACGGATGGCACAGGCGGTGCACGCCCACGGCGCCCTGGTCGGCGTCGAGCTCAACCACGGCGGCCGCACCGCACAGGGCGCGGTCAGCGGATTCGTGCCGGTCGCCCCGACTCCGATCCCGTGTCACGTCGTCGGCGGCGAGATGCCCGAACAGCTCGAGCCCGACGACATCGAGCACATCATCGAGTGCTTCGGCGAGGCCGCGGCCCGCTGCAGGCAGGCGGGCGTCGACGTGATCTCGCTGCACGGCGGCCACGGCTACCTGATTCACCAGTTCCTCTCCCCCGCCTACAACAAGCGTGAGGACGAGTGGGCCGACCCGACCCTGTTCGTGAACCGGGTGATCGCCTCGGTGAAAGAACATGCGCCGGACATCGTTCTGGGACTGCGGTTCTCGGCATTCGAGGCCGTCGAGGGGGGCCTCGATCAGGAGACCACCCGGGCGCGCATCGACGCGATCCACACCGACCGGCTCGACTTCCTCGACGTCTCGGCGGGCAACTACGAATCCGGGCAGTGGATCATCCAACCAGGTGAATGGGAGCGCGGCCTGCTGGCGCCCTACTCGGAGCCGTACAAGCGGGACCTCGACCTGCCGATCGGCGTCGCCGGACGGATCAGCTCGCCGGACGTCGCGGCCCGGATCATCGCGTCGGGGCAGGCGGACTTCGTGTCCATGGCGCGAACGCTGCACGCGGACCCTGACTTCCCGAACCGCGCGATCGACGGCGGCCGATACCGCCCCTGCATCGCCTGCAACTACTGCATCGACAGCCTCGCGGGAGGCGAGATCCCGTGCTCGGTCAACCCTTGGGTCGGACGCGAGACGCAGCAGCCGACCGCCCCGGCCGAGGTGCCGGTCCGCGTCGCGGTCGTCGGCGGCGGCCCGTCCGGGATGGCTACTGCGCGCGAGCTCTCCGCGGTCGGGCACCGGGTCGATCTGTACGACGAAAGAGAAAGCCTCGGTGGTGATTTCGCGCAGGCATCGAGACTGCACGAGTACCCCGAGTACGGCCGGATCGTCGACTGGTACCTCGACGAGCTCACCGACCTGGGCGTGACCACGCACACCGGAATCCGCGTCCAGGCCGCGACCTTGGCCGACAGCGACTTCGACGCGATCGTGCTGGCGACCGGCGGCCGCGGCCCCGCCCTCGACGCCCCGGGGTCCGACAGCCGCCGGATCCGTGACGTCCGCGAGTTCCTGCGGTCGGGTGACCCTGCGCCGGAGGCGATCACGTTCTTCGGCGCGGACCGCGAGGCCGCTGCAGTCGCCGACGACCTGCTGCAGCTCGGCACGAAGGTCGTCATGGTCGGCCCGCAGGAAACCATCGCTCACGACGTCGGCCGCCGCGGCAAGATCGTGCTGCTGCCCCGGCTCGCGGCCAGCGAGAACCTGACCACCCACCTGTCGTCGATCGTCAAGCAGATCACGGCGGACACCCTGGTGATCTCCACCAACGGCGTCGAACGGGAGGTGCCCGCGCCGGGCGAACTGCTCGTCTCACAGGGCGTCGAGCCGCGTGTGGACCTGCTCGCCGACCTGCGTTCGCTCGCACCGCGACTCGGCGTCCACACCGTCGGTGACGCCAGCGGCGACGGCGGCTCCATCCACGCGGCGGTCGTCACCGCGGCCGCCGCCGCGAAGGCGATCACCGCCGCAGCGGCGGCATCCCGAGAGGAAGCCCACGCATGATCCGCGAGTCCGGGATGCGGCAGGCCATGCCCCCGATCGGTCTCGGCACCTGGCCGCTCACCGGCGCCGACGCCACCCGGTCGGTGCTCAGCGGCATCGAGGCCGGCTACCGGCTGATCGACACCGCATCGATCTACGGAAACGAGGACGCCGTCGGCGTCGCGCTCGCCGAGTCCGGCCTGCCGCGCGACGATCTGTTCGTCACCACGAAGATCCGGGGCAACGACCAGGTGTCGGGCGACGTCCGCGGCGCGCTGGAGCGGAGCCTGGAGAACCTGAAACTCGACCGGCTCGACCTGTACCTGATCCACTGGCCGCTACCGCGGATCGACCGCTACTCCGCGACCTTCGAGGCGATGCTGGCGTGCCGGGACGCGGGCCTGGTCCGGTACCTCGGCGTCTCCAACTTCCTCGGCCACCACCTCGAACGAGTGGTCGCCGACACCGGGGAAGCACCGGCCGTCAACCAGATCCAGATGGACCCGTCGCTCGCCCGGATCCCGGTCCGGAAAGCGAACGAGGCGCTCGGGGTGTTCACCCAGTCGTGGAGTCCACTCGGTCGCGGCGACGTGCTCGGTTCCCCCGTCGTGGTCGACATCGCGGAACGCATCGGCGCAACGCCGGCCCAGGTGGTGCTCGCCTGGCACCTCGCACAGGGTGTGGTTCCGGTTGTCCGGTCCGCGAATCCCGCTCGGCAGGCCGAGAACCTGGCGGCGCATCGCGCCACTCTCAGCGCCTCCGATCTGGCCGCGCTGAACGGGCTGGACCGCGGAGAGTCCGCGGTCCGGGACGTCGAGACGGAGGAGCACTTCTGATGGGCGTCACCACACTTCGGGTCGGCATCGTCGGCTGCGGCAAGATCGCAGGCAACCACGCACGCGCCCTGGAGCAGGTACCCGGCGTCGACGTGGTCGGCTGCTCGGACCTCGACCTCGACCGGGCCCGCGCCTTCGCCGCCGAGTACGGAATCGCGAACGCGGTACGCACCGTCGACGACCTGATCGCACTCGGACTCGACGCCTGCACCGTCTGCACACCGCATCCGGTGCACGAGGAGGTCGTGCTTGCCGTGGCCGCGGCCCGCGTACATGTGCTGTGCGAGAAGCCGATCGCGGTGGACGTCGCGGCGGCCGACCGAATGATCGAGGCCGCCGACCGTGCCGGCATCACGTTCGGGGTGCTGTTCCAGCGCCGATTCTGGCCGGCCGCCCGCCGGATCAAGGCGGCGATCGATGACGGCAGCCTCGGCACACCGACCCTCGGCGAGGTGTCGGTGATCCTGCACCGCTCGTCGGAGTACTACTCGGCCGACGCGTGGCGCGGTCGCTGGGACACCGACGGCGGCGGCGTGCTGATGACCCAGGCCGTGCACCAGATCGACATGCTGCAGTGGTTCCTCGGCGAGGCAACCCAGGTCAGCGGGTTCATCCGCACCCACACCCACAGCGAGCACATCGAAACCGAGGACAGCGCCTCGGCAGTCGTGGCGTTCGCCTCCGGCGCGACCGCCACGATCACCGCCACCACCGGCGCGAACCACAACCTCGGCAACCGTGTCACCGTCGTAGGCGCCTCCGGAGCGATCGCCAGCGTCCTCGAGTTTCCGGAGGGCCGCGAGGGTGTCAACGAGATCTGGACCGCCCCGGGCGAACTCGCCCTCGGCTCGCCGTACTCCCCCGACATCCACGCGAACCTCGACGTCGCGGACGTCAACACGGGCCTGACCGACTTCCACACACTCCAGGTGCAGGACTTCGCCGATGCCGTCCTCGCCGGACGCGAACCCGCTGTCACAGGACGCGACGCCCGCGCATCCCTCGCGATCGTCGCGGGCATCTACGAGTCCTCCCGCACCGGACGAGTCGTGGACCTTCAGGCGGCATCCATACCAGTCACAACGAAAGTGAACCGATGAACCCCGACGCACCCACCACCCCCACCTACGACGTCGTCGTCGTAGGTTCCGGCGCGGGCGGCCTGTCCACCGCGATCGCGGCAGCCCACGGCGGCGCCTCGGTCCTGGTGGTCGAGAAAGCCGACGTGTGCGGCGGCGCGACCGCGTGGTCCGGTGGCTGGATGTGGACTCCGCGCAACATGTTCGCCCATGCCGACGGAGTCCACGAGGACCGCTCCCTGCCCCGCACCTACCTCGAGAACCGACTCGGCGACAACTTCGACCCCGCGAAGGTCGACGCCCTGCTCGACGGCGCACCGGAGATGGTGGAGTTCTTCGAGAAGAAGACCGCGCTGCAGTTCACACCGGGCGTGAAGATCGCCGACATCCACGGCGACACTCCCGGCGCAGGCACCGGGCACCGCTCGGTCGGCCCGAAACCGGCGAGCCTGCGCAAGTTGGGCCCGGACGTGGCGAAGCTGCTGCGCCGCCAGTTGTACGAGACCTCGTTCCTCGGCATGGGCATCATGGCCGGACCGGACCTGCAGGCGTTCCTGCACTCCACCCGGTCTGCGAAGGCCTTCGTGCACTGCGGTGTCCGCGTGACCCGGCACATGATCGACCTGGCCACCAAGCGGCGCGGACAGCAGCTCGTCAACGGCACCGCCCTGGTCGGTCGGCTGCTGCGCTCGGCCCTCGACGCGGGTGTCGAGATCAGGGTGAACACCGCAGCCACAGCATTGACCACCGACGTCTCCGGTGCAGTGACCGGGATCCGGCTCGACGGCCCGGACGGCGCCTACGCCGTCTCGGCCCACCGGGGTGTGGTGCTCGCGACCGGTGGCTTCACGCACGACATCGATCGGGTTCGTGAGCTGTTCCCGCGCACCCCCACCGGCCGCGAGCACTGGACACTCACCCCGTCCACCACCACCGGCGACGGCATCTCCCTCGGCGAGTCGGTCGGTGGGCGCCTCGACGACGGCGTCGCCTCCCCGGTCGCCTACTGTCCAGTGTCGATCGTGAAGTACCGCAACGGAAAGCAGGGCGTCTTTCCGCACATCCTCGACCGCGGCAAGCCGGGCGCGATCGGTGTTCTCGCGGACGGTCGCCGCTTCGTCAACGAGGCTCTCGGCTACCACGACTACACGCTCGCGATGATCCAGGGGGTGCCGGAGGGCCAGGAGGTGTGCTCCTGGCTGATCGCCGACTCCCGGTACATGCGCTATCTCCCGCTCGGCTTCGCCAAGCCGCTCCCGATCCCGCTGTTCCCGTACGTGCAGTCCGGCTATCTCACCCGCGGCGAGTCGCTCCGCGAGCTGGCGGAGAAGATCGGCGTCGACGCGGACGGACTGGAGAAGACCGTGACCGCGTTCAATGAGGGCGCCCGCCTTGGCGTCGACCCCGAGTTCGAGCGCGGCACAACACCGTTCACGAAGGGGTCAGGCGACTACGACAACCCGTGGCCGAACCCGTCGCTCGCGCCGCTGGAGAAGGGACCGTATTACGCGGTCAAGGTGCTGCCCGGCAGCTTCGGGACCTTCGCCGGACTCGTCACCGACGCGCGGTCCCGCGTCCTCGACCGGGCCAACCAGCCGATCAGCGGCCTGTACGCGGTCGGTGTCGACCAGTCGTCGGTGATGGGCGGTCACTACCCGTCCGGCGGCATCAACCTCGGCCCCGCGATGACCTTCGGCTTTCTCACCGGCCGGGCGCTCGCCACCACCACAGGAGACAACAAGTGACCGCCAAGCTGGGTCTGGCCGCCCTGACCGTCCTCGACACGGCACCACTCGAGCAGGTGGACCTCGCCGAGCGGCACGGCTTCGACACCATCGGCATCCGGCTGCTGCCGGCCGCACCCGGCACCACGGCGTACCCACTGCACGAGGACCCGGCCGCGCTCGACGCCCTGCTCCGCCGACTGGCCGACTCACCGGTCGACGTGTTCGATCTCGAAATCATCCGGATCGGTGCGGATTTCGACCCCGCGCACCACGTCCCCCTGCTGGAGGCCGGCGCGCGACTCGGCGCGAAGGCCGTCCTGGTCGGCGGCGACGACCCCGACCGCGCACGGCTGACCGACTCGTACGCCCTGCTCGCCGAGCTGTGCGGGCGGTACGGGATCGTCGCGAGCCTCGAGTTCATGCCGTGGACGGCGGTGCCGAACGCCAGGGCGGCCGTGGAGATCGTCTCGCAGGCCGACGGACCGGGACGCAGCGTGCTCGTCGACGCGCTGCACGTCGCCCGGTCGGCAACCACCCTCGACGATTTGGCAGCCATTCCGCGCGAGTGGCTGCACTACGCGCAGATGTGCGACGGCTCCGTGCCGTCGCCCACCGACGACGCGGAACTGATCCGGCACGCCCGCGAGGAACGCCTCGTCCCCGGCACCGGTGGCATCGCGCTCGCGGACATCTGGGCGACGCTGCCTGCCGATCTGCCGATCAGCATCGAGTTGCCGAACGAGCCGCTGCGCCGCGCGGCGGGCACCGGCCCCTGGTTGGACCGTCTCGTCGCCGCGACCCGCGAGGTGCTAGTTGCTCAGGTAACCCCGTAGTACCGCGGTCACGTCGGTGATCTGCTTCACCGGCACCCGCTCGTCCCGCTTGTGCGCGAGGTTCGGGTCGCCGGGGCCGTAGTTCACCGCCGGGATGCCGAGCGCCGCGAAGCGGGACACGTCGGTCCAGCCGTACTTGGCCCGGAACCGGCCCCCCGCCGCGGTGATCAGCTCGGCAGCGGCAGGCGCCGACAGTCCCGGCAGCGCCCCCGCCGAACTGTCCGTCACCTCGAACCCGAGCCCCAACCCGTCGACCACCTCTCGCACGTGGTCGACGGCCTGCGCGACGCTGCGGTCGGGCGCGAAGCGGAAGTTCACGTCCATCTCGGCGGCATCGGGCACCACGTTGCCTGCCACTCCACCGGCGATGCGGACAGCGGACAGTCCCTCGCGGTAGACGCAGCCGTCGATGTCCACCGACCGCGGCTGGTAGTCGGACAGCCGCTGCAGCAGCGGGGCGAACTTGTGGATCGCGTTGTCGCCCAGCCACGATCGGGCCGAATGTGCGCGCACCCCGGAGGTGGTCAGCCGCACCCGCAGCGTGCCCTGGCAGCCGGCCTCGATGAAGCCGCCGGACGGCTCACCGAGCACCGCCACGTCGGCCTGCAGCCAGTCCGGCAGCTCCCGTTCGATCCGGCCGAGGCCGTTGTACGTGGCGGCGATCTCCTCGCAGTCGTAGAAGACCAGGGTCAGGTCGTGCGCGAGGTCCTCGATGGTCGCGGCCAGGTGCAGGAAGACCGCGTCCCCCGACTTCATGTCGACGGTGCCGCACCCGTGCAGCACGTCGCCCTCCGCGGAGTCCCGCTCCCGACGGCTCGGCACGTTGTCGGCGATCGGGACGGTGTCGAGATGCCCGGCGAGCATCACCCGGCTCGGCAACCCGAGGTTGGTGCGGGCCAGGACCGCATTGCCGCTGCGTGTCACCTCGAAGCCGATGGTCTGCTCCCGCAGCGCCAACTCGACGGCGTCCGCGATCAGTGCCTCGTCCTTCGACACGCTCGGAATGTCCACGAGCGCGGCGGTCAGATCGATCGGGTCGGCGTGCAGGTCCAGATACGGCAGCGCAGTCACCCGCCCAGCCTAGGCGGCCGCGCCGCCCGTGAGTCCTTTCGGCCCGCCGGTGGACC
This sequence comes from Rhodococcus sp. NPDC003348, assembly GCF_053589375.1. Classification (NCBI taxonomy): domain Bacteria; kingdom Bacillati; phylum Actinomycetota; class Actinomycetes; order Mycobacteriales; family Nocardiaceae; genus Rhodococcus; species Rhodococcus sp. NPDC003348. The sequence goes on along the minus strand of NZ_JBSFRT010000006.1, from coordinate 139,518 downwards.
AAAAGGACTCACGACGCGAAGCGCCTACACCGCATAGATCGCGCCGTCGAAGCCTGCGCGGAACAGCCGCCCGGCCGAGAAGCCGGCGTCGCCGTTGCCGTAGGTCACGACGCTGGACAGCGGCAGCCCGGAGGCGAGGACGCAGAACCGGTCGGGACCGTCGACGCGCAGGATCTGACCGGAGACGTCGGTCGGGACGACCGGGCGGCCCTGCGGGTCGAGCACCAGTCCGTCCGGTGCGGCGAAGGCGTCCCCGCCCGTGAACGTGACCACCGACTCCGGGGCGGCGGGGTTCGCGGTCGGGATCCGGCTCACCCCCGGATTGCTGAAGGTCCGCGACACGTACAGGTACCGGTCGTCGGCGCTGAGCGCGGCGCCGTTGGCGCTGGGCAGCACCGCCCAGTCCGGTTGCACCACCCCGTTCGGCAGCACTCGGCCGACCAGTGAGCCGAAGTCGTTGGTGGCGTAGACCGTCCCGTCCCGGGCGACGGCCATCCCGTTCGCGGCGCTGAGTCCGGACGCGAACGGACGCATCGCGCCGGTGTTCACGTCGACGGCCACGATGCCCGCCGAGCGGGTGGCGTCCCCGGTCAGCACCCGCGCGTCGGCGCCGTATCCGACGAGCAGGGAGCCGTCCCGCGCCCAGGCAAGCGCCCCCGCGCCGCCGCTGGGGACGGTCGCGATCGGCACCGCGGGGGCGCCGGGCGCGTCGAGACGGAACACCCGACCCGAGACCAGGTCGGTGACGTACAGGCGACCGGCTCCGTCGACGGCCGCCCCCTCGAGGACCGCGCCCGGCACACTGCCGACGAGCACCGGCGACCGGCTGTCCGGGCAGGCGGGAGCGGCTGACACTGCCGGCGCCGAGACGGTTCCCGCGACCGCGGCCAGCGCTGCAGCGGCGACGACGAGTCGGATCCTGGTTCCTCGCATGGCCACGCCTTCCCTCGGTCGGGTCCTTTACAGCGTTACACGAGGTAGGCGGCTGTGCTGGTTCAGCTGCCCGGCCGGTAGCCTGGGTGCCCGTGAGCATTCAGGGAGCTACCGCAGTCGGTATCGCAAACGTGACCACGGGTGGGGTCGTCCTCGACACCTGGTACCCGGAGCCCGCGCTCGGCGAGGCCGCCGAGACCGGCACCGTCGTCCTCGACGGGGCCGACGTCCCGGCCGAGCTGGCCGCGCTGACCGGCGAGGACGCCGGTCGCGGCGTCAAGCAGGTCGCCGTCCGCACCTCGATCGCCGATCTGTCCGCCGCCCCCGTCGACGCACACGACGCCTACCTTCGCCTGCATCTGATTTCGCACCGACTCGTGCAGCCGCACGGCCTGAACCTCGACGGCGTGTTCGGCCTGCTCGCCAACGTCGTGTGGACCAACTTCGGTCCGTGCGCCGTCGACGGCTTCGAACTGGTCCGCGCCAAGCTGCGCGCCCGCGGCGCGGTCACCGTGTACGGCGTCGACAAGTTCCCGCGCATGGTCGACTACGTCGTCCCGTCCGGCGTTCGCATCGCGGACGCGGACCGGGTCCGCCTCGGCGCCCACCTGGCGTCCGGCACCACCGTGATGCACGAGGGCTTCGTGAACTTCAACGCCGGCACCCTCGGCAACTCGATGGTCGAGGGCCGCATCTCCGGCGGCGTGGTCGTGGACGACGGCTCGGACGTCGGTGGCGGCGCCTCGATCATGGGCACCCTGTCCGGTGGCGGCAAGGAGGTCATCTCCGTCGGCAAGCGCTGCCTGCTCGGCGCGAACTCCGGCCTGGGCATCTCGCTCGGCGACGACTGCGTCGTCGAAGCAGGCCTCTACGTCACGGCCGGTACCAAGGTCACCGGCCCGGACGGCACCGTCGTCAAGGCCAAGGACCTCAGCGGTCGATCCAACCTGCTGTTCCGCCGCAACTCGGTCACCGGTGGTGTCGAGGTGGTCGCGAAGTCGGGCAGCGGCATCGAACTGAACGCGGCACTGCACGCGAACGACTGACACCCGTAGGCCTCAAACCCGTACGTCCGACATCCGTACGACCTAGACCCGAACGACTGGATTCATGAAGTACTCCGAGGAACAGCCCACTCCGACCACAACCGGATTGGGGGACACCTCCCACCTCGGCCACGGCCTGAAGGTCCGTCATCTGACGATGATGGGCCTCGGGTCCGCGATCGGAGCGGGGCTGTTTCTCGGCACCGGCGTCGGCATCGCCAAGGCCGGGCCGGCGGTCCTGATCTCGTACGTCATCGCGGGCATCATCGTCATCGCGGTGATGCGGATGCTCGGTGAGATGGGTGCCGCGATCCCGGCATCGGGCTCGTTCAGCCACTACGCCCGGATCGGCATCGGCGAGTGGGCCGGCTTCACCCTCGGGTGGCTGTACTGGTTCATGCTGATCATGGTGCTCGGCGCCGAGATCACCGGCGCCTCCGCGATCGTCAACAGCTGGCTACCCGGCATCCCGCAATGGGTGGTGGCGCTGGTGTTCGTGACCTTCTTCGCGGTGGTGAACCTGTCGAAGGTCCGCAACTTCGGCGAGTTCGAGTTCTGGTTCGCCGCACTGAAGGTCACCGTGATCGTCGCGTTCCTGGTGATCGGCGTGCTGCTGGTGTTCGGGCTGCTGCCCGACACCGACCCGGTCGGCACCACGAACCTGTTCCACGAGGGCGGCTTCATGCCGAACGGTTTCGCCGGCGTCGCCGCGGGACTGCTGGTGGTTGCGTTCGCGTTCGGCGGCATCGAGATCGTCACCATCGCCGCCGCCGAGTCGACGAACCCGGAACGATCCATCGCGTCCGCGGTGCGCAGCGTGGTGTGGCGGATCAGCGTCTTCTACCTCGGCTCGATCGCGATCATGGTGCTGGTGCTGCCGTGGAACTCGGAGCAACTGGAGAGCGGCCCGTTCGTGGCGGTGCTCGACCAGGCGCACATCCCGTATGTCGCGGGGTTCATGGAACTCGTCGTCGTGGTGGCGCTGCTGTCGGCGTTCAACGCCAACGTCTACGGCACCTCCCGGATGGCGTTCGCCCTCTCCCGCGACGGTGACGGCCCGGCCGCGCTGTCGAAACTGTCCCCCACCGGAGTGCCGACGAACGCGGTCCTGGTGTCGGTGTTCTTCGGGTTCGTGTCGGTTCTGCTGAACTGGCTGCTGCCCGACTCGCTGCTCGAGATCCTGCTCAACGCCGTCGGCTCCGCGCTGCTGGTGGTGTGGATCTTCATCGTCGTCGCGCAACTGCGGCTGCGTCGCCGCCTGGAGGCCGAGGGCAGGCTGACCGTCAAGATGTGGCGCTTCCCCTACCTGAGCTGGCTCACCCTCGCCGCCCTCGGCGGGCTGATCGTGCTGATGCTCACCGACGCCGACGCCCGCAAGCAGCTCATCTCCACTGCGATCCTGACCCTGGTCATCGCCGGGCTGTCGGTGCTCAACGCACGGCGGCGCAGAGGGCAGGCGCCGACCCCGGCCTGACGGGAACGCCGTCCGTAGGCGTCAGGCGGCCGACCCGGCGACGGCGGCGACGTCGGGAAGCGGCCGCCGACAGATGCGGTGGGCTTCCTCCGCGGGCAGCCCGAACGCGCACAGGACGTCCTCGGTCATCTGGTCTGTCGCTTCGGCGTCGTCGCGGTCGGGCTGATCGTGCAGGAGCTGCCCGAGACCGATCGCCGCGCCCGCCGCGAGGGCCAGGGCAACTTGCGGGTCGCGGACCGTGAAACGCCCTGCGGCGGTTGCCGCCTCGATGTCGCGCAGGGCGCGCGGCGCCAGACCGTGGTCGGACGTGATCAGCGCCGACCCGTTGGCCAGTAGGACCCGGCAGAGTTCGGGCTGGATCCGGTGCAGTCGCCCGGTCAGCCGGAATGCCTGCGCGAACACCTCGGCCGGGTCCTCGATGTCCCCGGTCAGCCGGTCGAGCAGGTCGCCGTGCGCTTCGAACGCGTCGTCGACGGCCGCCTGGAAGAGCTGCTCCTTACTCTCGAAGTGGTTGTAGAACGATCCCATCCCCACGTCGGCGGCCTGGGTGATCTCGAGCACGGGGACGTTCGGCGTGCCCTCGGCAATGAAGGTTTGAGCGGCCCGGATCAGCGCGGCGCGGGTGCGCGCCTTGCGCCGCTCGAGACGGCTCGTCTTCTCGTCGCTGCCGTCGGCCATGACGCGTCTCCATCTGCTGTGGCGGAACCCAGCCCAACCTAGCATTCGCGTTCAATTCTGACGATTTCGTCAGAACCTCTTGACTGACGAATTAGTCGTAAGTGACGATATCGTCATCATGTGAGGAGGAGCACAGATGAGTGACCGTTCCGGCACCCACACCGACGTACACAGCGACCGGGGAGCCCTCCGCGGCGAACACCCCGGTCGAGCAGCGAATCCGGTCGTCAAGGTCCGCGACCTGGCCTGGCTGGAATTCGAGAAGCCCGACCTGGTCGCCGCGGAGGCCTTCGCCCGCGCCTTCGGGTTCGCGACAACCGTCCGCACCGCCGAGGAACTGCACCTGCGCGGCACCGACGCGGGGGCGCCCTGCGTGATCATTCGCAGGGGCGCTCGGTCGTCCTTCGTGGGCGCAGCGTTCGCCGCCGACGACGCCGCCGACGTCGGGCGCCTGGCGGAGGCGACCGGCCATACCGTCCGGCCGTTACCCGAGAGCGTGGGCGGGGTGGCCGTCGATCTCACCGATCCGAGCGGCACAGTGGTCCGCGTGGTCGCGGGAATGCGCTCGCTGCAGGAACTGCCCGGCCAAGGACCGCAGGTGCTCAACGTCGGACATCGGGCCCTGCGCACCAACAGCACCCAGCGACCGCCACGCGAGCCCGCGCGGGTGGAGCGCCTCGGCCATGTCGTCCTACAGAGCACCCGGTACCTGGAGACGCTGAACTGGTACCTGCAGCACCTCGGGCTGATCGTCAGCGACTTCCTCTACTACCCCGGCCAGCGCGAACGCGGGCCGGTGATGAGCTTCATCCGCTGCGATCGCGGCACCGTCGCCACCGACCACCACACACTCGCCCTGACCCTCGGGCCCTCGAACCGCTACGTGCATTCCGCCTACCAGGTCTGCGACCTCGACGCGGTCGCCGCGGGCGGCCAGTACCTGCTCGACCACGGCTACCGGCGCTCGTGGGGAATCGGCCGGCACATCCAGGGAAGCCAGATCTTCGACTACTGGCGCGACCCGGACGGGTTCCTGGTCGAGCACTTCAGCGACGGCGACCTGTTCGACAGCACCCTCGAGCCCGGGTGGGCGCCCATGAGCGCCACGGGGCTCGCCCAGTGGGGGCCACCGGCCACGAAGGACTTCCTCGGCATCGCCCCCGGGCGGGAGTCCCTGGTCGAACTCCGCGCGATGATCTCCTCGCTCCGCGAGGACAACGAATTCGATGTCCAACGCCTCCGCGGCCTACTGAAAGTTGCCTCGACATGAGCATTTCCGTCCTCCGCACCGCCGACAGCTGGTGGGTGCAAACCCCCGACGGCGCCGCCGAGATCGACACCGCGGCCACCACCACCGCCGAACTCCTGCGCGACCGCGCCGCGATCGAGGCCGCCGCGACCGCTGAAAAGTCCGTCCCCGTCGAGACCCTGGAGTTGCTCTCACCGATCACCGCACCGTGCCGAGTGGTGGCGCAGATGACCAACTACGCGTCCCACGTGAAGGATTCGGGGATGAACCCCGCGACCGTTCCGCTGACCTTCTTCCGAAAGGCGTCCGGATCGATCAGTGGTCCCTTCGCCGACGTGGTCAAACCCGAGCACGTCCGCCTCCTCGACTACGAGGTCGAGATCGGGCTCGTAGTCGGTGCGCCAATTCCCGTGGGCACCACCATCGACGACACCAACGTCGCCGACTTCGTGGCCGGACTGGTGATCACCAACGACATCTCCGCCCGCGACATTCAGCTGCCGAAAACCCAGTTCTACGAGGCCAAGTCGTACCCGACCTTCACCCCCACGGGGCCGGTGCTGGTCCTGCTGGAGGAGGGCGACTTCTCGTGCTTCACCGAATTGCGCCTGACGACGCGAGTGAACGGTGAGGTCCGCCAGGACATGATGGTCGGCGCGGACATGATCTACCGGCCCGTGCAGGCCCTGCAAACGCTGACGCGATTCCAGCGACTCGACGCAGGCGACCTGGTGTTGACCGGAACACCCGGCGGCACCGCGCTGACGGCACCCCCGAAGCCCATCGAGATCATCGGTTCGCTGCTGCCGCCTGCGGTGAAATGGAAGAGCTTCTTCAAGACCCAGGCGAAGAACCCCAAGTACCTGAAGGACGGTGACATCCTCGAGCTGGCGATCGCCACCGAGGACGGCAAGCTGGACCTCGGAACCCAGCGGACGCGAGTGAGGTACGCCCGATGAGCGACGCCCTCCTGTGGCCGACCTACGCGCATCCCGGCGACCTCGCCGCCATCGAGGAGGTCCCGCTCGCGGATCGCGAACTGCCGGCATCGACCTACCACCTACTGGCTCGCGCCGCGAAGCTGTGGCCGCAGCGCCCGGCCCTGATCTGCCTGCCGGACGCGACCCGGTGGCGTGAACCCGCGGAGCGCACGCACGCCGAGCTGCTCGCCGACGTCCATCGGACGGCGAATCTGCTGCACAACACCGGGGTTGGGCGCGGCGATGCCGTCGCCCTGCTGTCGCCGAACTGCGACGAGCTGATCACCGCGACGCTGGCGTCCCAACTGGCGGGTATCGCAGCACCGATCAATCCTGGCCTGTCCCCCGGTCACATCCGGGAACTGCTACGCCGGTCGGGTGCGCGCCTGCTGATCTGCGCCGGCCCCGAACTCGACGCCACGGCATGGGCGACGGCACGCGAGATTGCCGCAACCGGCGCCGTCGATACCCTGTTGGTCCTTCGCCCCACCGGCGTGGCCGAGACCGCGGAGTTACCCCCGATCGACGGCGTGCGGGTCGCTCACCTCGCGGACGCTGCGGCGGGATTCGACCACACCCGGTTCGCCGGCACCGTGCCCGCCTCGGCCGACCTGGCCGCGCTGTTCCACACCGGGGGCACCACCGGCACCCCGAAACTGGCCGCACACACCCACGCCAACGAGGTCGCCAATGCGTGGATGATTGCGGCGAACTCGGTGCTCGACGAGGATTCGAAGATCTTCGCCGGCCTGCCACTGTTCCACGTCAACGCCCTCGTCGTTACCGTCCTGGCACCGCTGCTGCGCGGGCAGGCCGTGGTGTGGGCCGGGCCTGCCGGTTACCGCGATCCCGCCGTGTACGGCGCCTTCTGGAAGATCGTCGAGCACTATCGGATCGCCACGATGAGCGCGGTGCCGACCGTGTACGCCGTGCTCTCCCACTGCCCCGTCGACGCGGACATCTCCAGCCTGCGCGCGTGCATGGTGGGGGCGTCGATGCTGCCCGCCGCCGTGCGGGCGGGATTCGAATCACGCACCGGCGTCCCGCTGCTCGAGGGCTACGGGCTCACCGAGGCGACGTGCGCCAGCGCTCGCAGCTTCTCCGATGCACCGCGGCACGGGTCGGTCGGACAGCGGATGCCGTACCAGAAGTTCAAGGCGGTCCGGATCGACGACCGCGGCCGCTGGACCGACCTTCCGTCCGGCGAGGCCGGCACCATCGCCATCAGCGGTCCCACCGTCTTCGCCGGCTACGTCGTCGACCTGGACACCTCCGGGTTCGTGCTGGACGGGTTGGGCGCCCTCGTCGACGGGTGGCTCGACACCGGCGACCTCGGACGCGTCGATTCCGACGGTTTCGTGCACCTGACCGGCCGGGCGAAGGACCTGATCATTCGCGGCGGCCACAACATCGACCCGGCGGTGATTGAGGACGCACTTCTGGACCATCCGGCCGTCACGGGCGCGGCCGCGGTGGCGTCTCCGGACCCACACTCCGGCGAGATCCCGGTCGCCTACGTCACCCTGGTGCCCGGCGGCGACGTGAGCGAGAGGGAACTGCTCACCTGGGCCGCCGAGCGGGTCACCGAAGCGGCTGCCGCCCCGAAGTCGGTGACCGTGACGGATGCCCTCCCCGTGACCGACGTGGGCAAACCGTACAAGCCGGCCCTGCGTGCCGATGCCGCGCGCCGCGTCGCCGCACTCGCCCTCCGGGACATTGCCGGCGTCGAGGACGTGCAGAGCGTCATCGAGGACGGTGCGGTCGTCGTCGCCGTCACCGTGGCACCCGACACGGATCCGGCCGCGGTGAAGGCGGTACTCGACGGGTACCCGGTCTCCTGGCGAATCGAGGAACGACCGTGAACGGCATGAAACTTCTCGCGCCGGTCCTGTCCGTCCTGATCGCCGTGGTGTTCGCGGTACTCGGGTCCGCGAAGGTCGCCGCCGTCCCACCGATGCGTGAACGTGCTGCCCACGTCGGCTTCGGTGTCGACTCCTACCGCAGGCTCGGTGTCGTCGAATTGACCGGTGCGGTAGGGCTTCTCGTCGGCTTGGCCGTGCCTGCGGTGGGTCTGGCCGCGTCAGCGGGATTCGTACTGCTGCTCGCGGGCGCGCTGATCGCCCACGCCCGCGCCGGCGACGGCGCAAAGGAGATGGCTCCCGCGATCGTCGTGGGTGCCGCGGCCCTGACCTGCGTGGTCGCTCTCGTGTCCGTGGTGGCGTCGTGACAGCCTCGACGTATCCCGTGGTCATCGTCGGTGCCGGCCCGGCCGGGCTGACGGCGGCGACGCTGTTGGCCCGGCACGGAGTCGAGTGCCTGGTGCTCGACCGCTGGGAAGACGTCTATCCGCAGCCGCGCGCGGTGCACCTCGACGACGAGGTGTACCGGATCGTCGCCCGCCTCGGCCTCGCCGAGGAGTTCGCCCGCATCTCCCGTCCCGGGCTGGGTCTGCGTCTGGTCGATCGGGACCGGGCCGTGTTGGCGGAGTTCCGGCGCAGCGCTGCCACCGGTGCACATGGCTTTTCGCAGGCCAACATGTTCGACCAACCGGAGTTCGAGCGGCTGCTGCGCTCGGGACTCGACCGCCACGAGAACATCACGCTCCGTGGCAATGTCGAGGTCGCCGACGTCGTGCACACTCGCCGCGGTGTCCGCGTCGAGTTCACCGATCGTGCCGGCGGTGTGCGCGAATTCGTCCACGCCGACTACGTTCTCGGGTGCGACGGCGCGAACAGCATCGTGCGGTCGTCCATCGGTTCCCGGATGGAGGACCTGGGATTCGAGCAGCGTTGGCTCGTCGTCGACATCGCGACCGACAGCGACCTCGGCCATTGGGAAGGCGTGCACCAGGTCTGCGACCCGGTCCGGGCGGCGACGTACATGAGAATCGGCGAACTGCGATACCGGTGGGAGTTCCGCTTGCTCCCAGGCGAAAGCGCAGAGGACTATTCGACCCTCGACCGCCTGCGGTCGCTGATCGCACCGTGGACCGGTGGGGTGGACGCGACCGAACTCGAACTCGTTCGGGTCGCTGAATACACCTTCCGCGCCCAGGTCGCCGACAGGTGGCGCGACCGGCGGGTGTTCCTGCTCGGTGACGCGGCCCACCTGACTCCGCCGTTCATCGGCCAGGGGATGGGCGCCGGACTGCGCGATGCCGCAAACCTCACCTGGAAGCTCGCCGGCGTCCTCGCCGACACCCTGTCCCCCACCTGCCTAGGTACCTACCAGCAGGAGCGAAAACCTCACGCGACCTCCATGATTCGACTCGCCGTGGCCATGGGATGGGCGATGACCGAAGGCGGCGAGTTCGGCGACTCCGTGCGTCGACGACTTGCCCCTCTGACCGCGAGGATCCCGACCTTGGGTGCGAAGATCACCGACGGTGTCACCCCGGCACTGCGGCCATCAGCCCTCGTCCATCGGGGCGGACTCCGCCGCGGACTGGCCGGAACCCTCTGTCCGAACCCGGTTCTCGGAACCGACGGTCGACGCCTCGACGACGCCGCACCCGATCGGTTCGTGGTGGTGACGTCGATCGAGCCCACCGACGGCCAGCGTTACGAGATCGAGCGTCGCGGAGCGGTCGTGTTGCGGGCACCGGCCGGATCGGACCTCGCCCACTGGCTGGCACGGGGCCACGTGACCGCCGCCGTCGTCCGACCCGACCGGACCGTCATGCGCGCCGGGCGGTCGCTGTCGAGCCTGTACACGACGCTGCCGACGTTCACCGCGCAGGCGGGTCGAGACGGTTTCTCGGTCGGAGTGGGCGGGCGCCCCGACCTCTACCGCACATCCGGCTCGTTGACGCGGTAGCTCAGCGGCATTCCTCATCGGTCGCCGTTCCTCGTCTCGAGATCAAGTGCGAGAGAGGTTGAATCGACCGACTCTTTCCAGGTGGCGGTATCCCGGTTCGCGGTTGCGGAGTGCCCCGGTATCGCCTCATCCATGAGGCCGCTCCAGGAGGTTTGCCACCGGTCCGGGAAGCACCGCTGGAGCAGTTCGAGCATGATCGGCACTGCCGTCGACGCCCCGGGTGAGGCGCCGAGAAGGCCCGCGATGGTCCCGCCTCCTCCCACAACGAGTTCGGTTCCCTGTTGAATCACGCCGATGCGGCGACGGTCCGGCGTGACCAGTTGCGCGCGCTGCCCGGCGGGAACCAGGTCCCACTGGCGGATGTCCGCTTTCGGGTAGAAGCGCTGCAGCTTGGCGAACTTCCTTCGAGGTCTCGCAGCGAGTTCGCCGATCAGGTAGCGCACCAGCGACAGGTTCTGGATGAGCGCTGCCGCGATGACGTGGAGGTTGTGCCATCGCAGCGTGGCGAAGAAGTCGGTCGGTCGGCCGGCCTTGAGCAGCTTGGTGCTGAAGGTCGCGTAGGGGCCGAATATCAAGTGCTCGGTTCCCTCGATGAACCGCCTGTCGAGGTGAGGCACGGACATCGGCGGCGCTCCGATCGCCGCCTGGCCGTATACCTTCGCCTCATGGCGGGCGACGACGTCCGGTTCCGAGCAGCGGAAGAAGGCGGCCCCGACCGGCAGCACTGCGTACCCGCGTACTTCGGGAAGGCGAGCGCGCTGCAGCAGACGCAGCGCCATTCCGCCTGCTCCCACGAACACCCGTCGCCCACGCAGCTCGAACCTGCCACTACTTGCGTTCCCACCGACAACCCATGACCCGTCCGGTGACCGGCGCAGCGCGCGCACCTCGTGCCCGAGCAGTACCTGCCCACCGGCGTCGGTGACGATACGGATCAATCCCTCTGTCAGAGCGCCGAAGTCGACATCGGTACCGCCGGGATGGCGGGTGGCTGCCATCGGCTCGTCACGAGTCCGCCCTTCTGCCATCAGAGGCGCCCACTCGCTGATGCTGGCGGGGTCTTCGCTGTACTCCAGCCCGTCGAACAGCGGATCGCTCGTCAACGTCTCGAACCGTCGCCGAAGGTAGTCGATGTCATGTCGCCCGAAGACGACATCCATGTGCGGCGTGGTGTGGATGAAGGTGTCCGGGACCAATAGACCCTTGGTCGCGAGGTGGGCCCACCATCGGCGACTGAGGTGAAACTGCTCCGCGATCGTCGATGCCTTGCGTCCATCTGCCGGATCGGGCATGTAGTTCAGTTCGCAGAACCCGCTGTGTCCGGTGCCTGCGTTGTTCCACGGACCGCTGCTCTCGGTGGCCAACCCGGCCGCCCTGTCCAGCAATACAATCCGCCATCCGGGCTCGAGAATCGCGAGCATCGATCCCAGGGTCGCGGACATGATTCCGCCGCCGATCAGGATGACATCGGCATCGGGCTCGTCGCACGAGCCCGGCACGGTGTTCGACGATTTGCCCATCTGACGCACGCTCCCGAGGTAGAGGATCAGTGCTCTCAGGATTCGCCCGGCAAGGTCGTTCCGTCCAATGAATGAATGCGGTATTACAATCCGAATATGGATCAGTGGACAATTCGGCTGGCTCCACAGCTGCGGGCACTCGTTGAACTGGCCGCGCACAACGGTCACATGACCCAGGCCGCAGCAGCCCTCGGTGTGCCTCAGTCATCGATGAGTCGGCGGATCCACGCTCTGGAAGAGGAGCTGCGGGTCCCCCTGCTCATCCACGACGGCCGGGCCGTCCGCCTCACCGACTCAGCCGAACGCCTGGCACGGCAGGTACGCGAGCCGCTACGCCAACTGGATCTGGCGATCGACGAAGTGACCGGACAAGCCGATCCCGACCACGGGACCGTCCGGTTCGGGTTTCCCCTGACGATGGGATCCGGCCGCATTCCCGACCTACTTGCCGCGTTCCGCCATCACCACCCCGGCATCACAGTGCTTCTCAAACAAGCACACGGCTCAGCACTCAGCGCGGATCTCCTCGCGGGCGAACTCGACCTGGCGATCGTCATCCCCGCACCCGAGCGACTCAACCACGTACGCATCGGCACCCAGCAGATCCAGGTGGTGGTGCCCGACAATCATCGGCTCGCGACGGCGCGACACGTCCAACTCGCGGATCTGAAGAACGAGACCTTCATCGCCAACCCGCCAAGTTACAACCTCCGGCAGCTCACCGAGAGCTGGTGCCACGAACAAGGATTCGTACCAGACATCGCGTTCGAAGTCACCGAGTTCGCCACCATCCGAGAACTGATCAACCGCGGCCTCGGAATCGCACTACTCCCACACGACGAACGAATACCTCAGGGACTGACGGAGCTGCCACTGACCGGCTCCCGATACCGCAGAGACGTCACCCTCGCCTGGGGTGCCACAGCCGAAGCACCCCCCACCCAACGCCTCAGCAGCTTCCTCCTCCGCCACTTCGCCTGATGTCGACCTGCAGCGAAGATCAGCGAAACGCTGGTTCAACCAGCGCGGTTCGAGGCGATCCTGGACTCTACCTGCGATGCCTACGGTCGACCGGCGTCCGATGTCGGGCGAGAGTTACTGCCGGATCTCTGCAGTGTCCGGACACGAACGCGTCGTGTTCGTGGTGTGGGACCGACGGTCGCCGCCTTCACTCCATCCGGCTCCAGGGGCGTGACTCCGGCAACCCATAATCGAGTCATGAGTGTCCCCGCGCCCGAATCCCCCTCGTTCGAGCATGTCGACTTCGAGGCACTCGATTCGTTCCGTTTCCCGGACGGCGGCGGGTACCCCCAGAGCTACCGCGAGTTTGTTCGCTCCTGCGGCTGGGCCCGCACGTTCGGCCCGTGGCTCATCTACCCGCCCGTGCAACCCGGTTTCGCAGATGGGCGGGCCCGTGCAGCGAACCTCACCGAGCACTTCCACACGGTCTTCCGCGACGGCGAAGAGGAGGAATTCGACTGGATGATCGAGCCCGACGGTAGCTGGGACCTCGCCGAACGACTCGAAGTCTTCGGCTGGAGCGAGAACGGCGACCTTCTCCTCTGGGACGTCGCAAGCCGCAATGCCGACGAGGAGTTTCCGTCTCTGACCCACAGCTCATCCGGATCTGTTCGAGGCCGAGATCCGCTGGGACGCCACCGCGACCCAAGTCGCTCCGGCGTCAAGCAGCACCGCCCGCAAGCCACGGACACGTTCACGGCGCGCCACACGCCGATCGCTCGTTCACTCCGCGTTGACGTAGACCTGAGCCACAGAGCCAGAAGCGACTGCGCTCACGCGCCACGTCTCGACATCCTTCGACAACTGACGTCACGACCTACCCCGCGGCACACGGACAGGAGGAAGGCCGGTCGATTCGGTGCCCCCAACCACGACCTGACCCGCAACAGCGGGACGACAGGGCGTGGCTGCGGTCGGCCCACAGCGTTGCCACAGCCGCGTCACCGACCTGCATAAAGGTTCTGGCAAACGACGCCACCATCCACGATGATTAGAACATCAGTTCGAGTCACGGGGGGGGTGACGAGCAGATGGACGAACACCTGACAGCGCTCGCCGCCGCCATCGACGGCCTGCTCGCCGACCCGGTGACCGGACTCACCGACAACGAGGTCATCGACACGCTGCAGCGGATGGAAGTATCGCTACGGAAGGCGTCCGCAGTCGGGCACCGGCTGATCGTCGAAGCGGTGGAGCGGTCCATTCCCGGGAATCTGCACTGCCGATCGGTGAACGAATTCCTCACCCAGACCCTGCGGATCTCCGGCGCGGACGCCGCCCGACGGGTCAAGGGCGCGAACAAAGTTGGGACATGGCACACCCTGGGCGGCGACGATCAGGATCCGGTCCTGCCGGTGACCGCCCGCGCTGTTCATGACGGCGACGTGGGGCCCGATCACGTCGCGGCGATCGCGAAAACCATGCGCAAGATCCCCCACGGCACAGGCGCCGACGAGATCGCCGTGGCGGAAAAGATCTTGTCCGACGCCGCCCGAACCATGCCACCCGAAGACGTCACAAAGGTCGGCGTGCACCTGCTCGCGCACCTGAAGCCCGACGGTGACAGTCCCGATGAGAAGGACCGCCGACGCCGCCGCGGCCTGCGCATCGGGAAACAGGGAACCGATCTCATGACACCGATCTCGGGGCTGTTGGATCCGGAAACGAAGGCGTTGCTCGATCCGGTCCTCGCGAAACTCGCCCGCCCCGGCATGAACAACCCCGACGACCCCGAATCACCCTGCGGCGACATCGAATCCGACACCCTCGACCGAACGGCGCTGGCGAAAGCCGCCGCCCGAGACACCCGGACCGCCGTGCAACGCAACCACGACGCACTGAAAGTCGCGCTACGGCACCTGCTCTCGTCCGGGGTGTTGGGTAGTCATCGGGGACTGCCCGTCACCACGATCCTGACGATGTCCGTGCGGCAGGTCGAAGAGGCATCCGGGGTGGCCACCACCGCCACCGGTGGACTCGTCCCGATCCGCGATGCGCTGCGCATGGCCGAACACGCACACCCAGTGCTCACGCTCTTCGACCACCATGGCCGGCCGCTGCATCTGGGCCGGGCGAAGAGGCTGGCATCCGCGGACCAGCGGTTGGCGCTGATCGCTGCGTCCCGTGGTTGCACCCGACCCGGCTGCGACTCACCCGCTTCGATGACGGCAGTACATCACCTGACCGAATGGAACAGGGGTGGCCGCACCGACATCGAGGGCTTGGATCTGGCATGTGATCACTGCCATGCCTTCGTGCACGACGGGCCCGGTGGTTGGCAGACCCGCACCGCGGCAGAAACCACCGGCCGCGCCGGCCGCACCGAATGGATCCCACCACCGCACATCGACCCCACCCGCACACCCCGGGTGAATCAGCGGCACCACCTCGACGACATCCTCGCCGCCGCGCTGGCGCGCCACCGCGCCCGCCGCGACGCAGAACTGCGCGAGCATCGGCGGCGCTGGGCACAGAGGACAAACGAGATGGGCGACGGCGGCGCACCTGACATCAGCAGATCTGACCACCACCGGACAGGACCACCGGCCTGCGGAACTGCGAGTTTCCGGCAACCGCACCATTGGCGAGGACTGTTCGACGTAGGGTCGGCGAACCGATTGCCCCGTACCCAGCAGGAGTGCCAGGTGAGCTTCGTCCTCGTCGAGCGGCCACGCGAGCAGGTCGCGCTGGTCACGCTGAACCGTCCGGAGCGAATGAACGCGATGGCGTTCGACGTGATGGTTCCACTCAAGGAATCCCTGGAGTCGATCAGCAACGACAACTCGGTGCGCGCGGTCGTGCTCACCGGTGCCGGGCGGGGCTTCTGTTCCGGCGCGGACCAGGCATCGGCGGGCTCTCCCCCACACATCGACGGCCTCACGCGGCCGTCGGTCGCGTTGCGGGCGATGGAGATCCTCGACGACGTGGTGCTCGCGATCCGCCGCATGCATCAGCCGATGATCGCCGCGGTGAACGGTGCCGCAATCGGTGGCGGTTTCTGCCTGTCACTGGCCGCGGACATCCGCATCGCGTCCACCGAGGCCTATTTCCGCGCCGCCGGCATCAACAACGGCCTGACGGCCAGCGAGCTGGGCCTGAGCTATCTCCTGCCCCGCGCGATCGGCTCGTCCCGGGCATTCGAGATCATGCTGTCCGGCCGCGACGTCGACGCCGCCGAGGCGGACCGCATCGGCCTCGTCTCCAGGCTGACCGCGCCGGAGGACCTGCTGGACGAGTCCTTCACCCTCGCCGAACGCATCGCCGGGTTCTCCCGGCCGGGTGTCGAGCTGACCAAACGGACGCTGTGGTCGAGTCTGGACGCGTCGTCGCTGGCGCAGCACATGAACCAGGAGGGCCTCGGCCAGCTGATGATCCGGTTGATGACCGACAACTTCGAGGAGGCGACGCTGGCCCGTCGGGAGAAACGCGAGCCGGTGTTCCGCGACACGAAGTAGGACGCAACCTCGTCTGGTCTGGACGCGGCGCACCGGGTACGGCAGTGTCGGAGCATGGGCGACCGAGGTGTGAACGCAGACGGGGAGAACATCCGACCCATCGAGCCGGGGATCGTCACGGACTTCACGGACCGGATGAGCTACGGCTCGTACCTCGACCTGGGTACGCTGCTGAGCGCACAGCACCCGGTCAGCGTCCCCGCGCACCACGACGAACTGCTGTTCATCATCGCCCACCAGACCAGTGAACTGTGGCTCAAACTCACGTTGCACGAACTCGACGCGGCGAAAGCAGCTCTGGCACAGGACGACATCGCGGTCGCGCTCAAGTGCATCGCCCGCGTCAAGCACATCCAGAAGTCACTGACCGAGCAGTGGTCGGTGCTCGCGACACTCACCCCGACCGAGTACTCGGAATTTCGCGGGTTCCTCGGCAACGCGTCGGGATTCCAGTCGTTCCAGTACCGCGCCGTCGAATTCGTCCTGGGGAACAAGAACCCCGGGATGCTGGCGGTGTTCGAGTCCGACCCGGCCGCACACGCACTGCTGTCCCGGTTGCTCGCGGAACCGAGCCTGTACGACGAGTTCTGGCGGTACCTGCACCGCACCGGCCTCCCCGTCCCGCAGTCCACGCTGGGGCGGGACGTGCGCTCCCCGTACACACTCGACCCGAACCTGCTGCCGCTCATCCGGGACGTCTACGAGCACCCGCACGACCACTGGGCCGCCTACGAGTCGTTCGAGGAACTGGTCGATCTGGAGGAGAACTTCCAGCTGTGGCGATTCCGGCACCTGCGGACGGTGTTGCGCATCATCGGCACCAAGCCCGGCACTGGCGGATCCAGCGGTGTCGAATTCCTCCAGCGCGCCCTCGACCTGACGTTCTTCCCCGAACTGTTCGCGGTCCGCACCGAGGTCGGGCGGTGAGATGGGCACCCCGACGGTCGCGGTGCGGGAGGCGTGGCTCGGACAGTGGATGGGGCCCACCCGGTTCACCCTGCGCGGCGGCCGCATGCTGCCCGCCGCACCGGATCACCCCGCCGACCCGGCCGCGGACCTGACCTTCGACGGCACCGTGTTCCCCGGGTTCCGGGACGCCCACGTCCACCTCGAACTCGTCGATGCGGCGGCCCTGTTCGCGGGCGGGCTCGAGGAGGTGTACGACCTCGGAGCACGGCTCGACGCTGCGGCCGCGTGGCGCCGGACCGCAGGCGTCCCGCCCGCGGGACTGCCGCGTATCCGGTTCGCCGGGCAGTTCCTCACTGCGCCCGGCGGCTATCCGAGCGACCGGCCGTGGGCACCGGAGGGATCGGTGCGCGAGGTGTCCGGACCCGATGACGCCGCGAGGGCGGTGAACGAACAGGTCTGCGCCGGAGCCGATTTCGTCAAGGTCACGCTGAACTCGGCGGCCGGCCCGGTACTCGACGACGACACCCTCGCAGCGGTCGTGACAGCGGCGCATCGGCTCAGCCGCGACGTCGTCGTGCACGCGGAGGGAGCCGGGCAGGCGGGACGTGCGCTCGCGGCCGGCGTCGATGTGCTGGCCCACACCCCGTGGACCGAACGCCTCGACGACGACGTGGTGCGCGCCGCGGCCCGGTCGCAGCGTTGGACCAGCACACTCGACATCCACCACGGCCGCGACCTCGAGGTCGCCGTCGACAATCTGCGCCGCTTCCACGCCGCGGGGGGGCGCGTCCGCTACGGCACCGACCTCGGCAACGGGAATCTTCCGCTCGGGGTCAACGCATCCGAGGTGCTGGCCCTGCAGTCGGCCGGACTGGACCGGTCCGGCGTGCTGACCGCGTTGATCGACGGGGACGCCGCGTCGCGGTTCGCCGCGGGACCGCAGCGCGTGTGCCGGATTCCGGGCATCCCTCCGCGCGACGACACCGAATTCGCGCACTGGCTGACCGGCGCCCGCGTCGCCACCGCCGCCGACCTCGAGGAGGACCTGCGTTGAGCACCGACGATCTCACGGACACCGCGCGAGCACTCGACGCCGCCGACCCACTTCGGGACTTCCGCGCCCGCTTCCATGGCGTCGACGATTCCGACGTAGTGTCCTACCTGGACGGCAACTCGCTGGGCCGGCCGACGATCGCGGCCACCGAGGCGATCGCGGAGGCGGTCGCGCAGTGGTCCGGCCGGCTGATCCGCGGCTGGGACGAGCAGTGGTTCGACCTGCCGATCACCATCGGCGATCGGCTCGGGCGGGTGACGCTCGGTGCGGCGCCGGGGCAGACGACGGTCGGCGACTCGACGACGGTGCTGCTGTACAAGCTCGCGCGCGGTGCGCTGGCGATGCGGCCGGGACGCACGGAGATCGTCCTCGACACCGACAACTTCCCCACCGACCGCTACGTCCTCGAAGGCATCGCGGCCGAGCTCGGACTCGAATTGCGTTGGATCACCGTCGATCCCGCTGCCGGGGTCGAGCCCGGCACCGCCCGCGAGGCCATCACCGAGAACACCGCGCTGGTGGTGCTCAGTCACGTCGCGTACCGGTCGGGATTCCTCGCCGACGCCGAGGCGATCACGCGGGCGGCACACGACGCCGGTGCGCTGATCCTGTGGGACCTGTGCCATTCGGTGGGCAGCGTTCCCGTCGAACTGGACCGCTGGGGAGCCGATTTCGCCGTCGGCTGCACCTACAAGTATCTGAACGGCGGTCCGGGATCACCGGCGTTCGCCTATGTCCGTACCGAACACCAGCGCGACTTCCGGCAACCGATCTGGGGCTGGATGGGGCGCCGGGACCCGTTCGAAATGGCGGCGGGATACCTTCCCGCCGATGGGATTCGACAGGTGATCAGCGGAACCCCCGCGATACTCGGGATGATCGCCATGCAGTCGACGATCGACCTGATCGACCGGGTGGGCATCACCGCCGTGCGCGCAAAATCTATTCGCCTGACCGAGTACACCCTCAAGCTGGCCCGCACCCTGCTCCCCGAGGTGCGGATCGCCTCCCCTCTCGACGCCTCCCGGCGCGGCGGCCACGTCACCATCGACCATCCCCGGTTCCGGGAAATGCTGCCGCGGCTGTGGGATCGCGGCGTGATCCCCGACTTCCGTGCGCCCGAGGGGTTGCGGCTGGGCCCGAGCCCGCTGAGCACCTCCTACCTCGAGGTGCTCACCGGGGTGCGGGCGATCGCCGACGAACTGCGCCGGCTCGGCTGACGTGGGACTCCCGCCGGGCGAGTGTTCCGAACACGGCTGTCGCGGCCACGAAGAACACTCCCCCCACCCACGGCGAGAGGAACGCCGACGCGAGTACCCCGGTCACCGCGAACAGCAGTACCTGCACCGCCAGGCGGCGCGGGTTCGAGAGCCGGCGGGTGGCGGTCGGCGCCATCCACACCGCCCAGATTCCGGCCGCGATCACCGGCAACGCGACGGCGGCCGCCATCCGGGCGGGCGTGGCTTCGCCGACGGCCGCGCCGGCGAGCGCGAGGATCGTGAGCATCGTCAGTTCCAGAAGGAACGCCGCGGCGTCGAGGGGGCCGATGGTCGGGTGCGGGTGTTCGCCCGCGGTGTGCGTCATTCCGCCACCTTGATCAGCAGCTTCCCGAAGTTCTTCCCGCCGAGCATCCCGATGAACGCGTCGGGAGCGTTCTCGAGCCCGTCGACGACGTCCTCCCGGTACTTCACGAGTCCGTCGCGCACCCACTCCGACATCTCGGCGAGGAAGTGCCGGTAGTGGTCCTTGACGAACTCGGACTGGATGAAGCCCCGCAGGGTCAGGCTCTTGGTGAGGATGCGGCCCATCAGGGCCGGGGCGCGGTCCGGACCGGCGGGCGCGGAGGTGGCGTTGTACTGGGCAACCAAGCCGCACACCGGAACCCGCGCGTAGGTGTTGAGCAGCGGCAGCACCGCGTCCCACACGGCGCCGCCGACGTTCTCGAAGTAGACGTCGATGCCGTCGGGGCAGGCCGCAGCGAGCTGATCCGCGAAATCGGGTGCGCGGTGGTCGATCGCCGCGTCGAAGCCCAGCTCCCGCAAGTGCGCGACCTTGGTGGGGCCGCCGGCGATCCCCACCGCGCGGGCGCCCTTGATCTTCGCGATCTGCCCGACCGCGGACCCGACCGGGCCGGTGGCCGCCGCGACGACGACGGTCTCCCCGGCCTTGGGCTTGCCGATCTGCAGCAGACCCGCGTATGCGGTGAACCCGGGCATGCCGAGCACGCCGAGCGCGGTCCGGACCGGCGCCGCGGCGGGGTCCAGCTTGCGGACGTGGGAGGCGTCCTCGACGGAATGGGTCTGCCATCCGGAGAACGACAACACCACGTCGCCGACAGCGAATCCGGGGGCATTGGAGGCGAGCACCCGGCACACGGTGCCTCCCACCATGACCGAGTCGACGGGGACCGGGTCGGCGTACGACTCCGCGTCGCTCATCCGGCCGCGCATGTACGGGTCGAGCGACAGGTACAGGGTTTCGAGCAGCAACTGACCGTCGGCCGGCGCGGGCAACGGCACCGACTCGACCCGGAAATCGGACGACTTCGGCTCGCCGACGGGGCGGGAGGCGAGCACAATGCGAGTGTTCTCTGCAGGCAGGCTCATGTCTGTCGAGGCTAGTCCGCCGCCACCGGGAGATGTACGAGACTCGCTGGTCGATCGCGATTCGAACTCGCCGCTCCCACGCTCGCCGATCGCCCGGTCGCCGATCGCCGATCGCCCCGGTCGCCGATCCTTTAGGGAAGGAAGACGATGAGTTCCGTGAACCTGAGCAAGCAGCATCCGGCCGCATACAAGCAGCTGACCGCCCTCAGTGAGCAGGCCGACGCCGCGGCGCTGGAGGCCGGGCTGGATCCGCTCCTGGCGGAACTGGTCAAGATCCGGGTCGCGCAGATCAACGGCTGCGCGTTCTGCCTGCGCATGCACACCCGTGACGCCGTCGCCAAGGGGGAAACGGCCGACCGTCTGGCGGTGCTCGCGGCGTGGTGGGAGTCGCAGTACTTCACCGCGCAGGAGCGGGCCGCCCTGACACTGGCCGAGCAGGTCACCCGGCTGACGGTGCCGGAGGATCGTGCCTGGGACGACGGGTCCCTGACCGACGCGCAGGCCTCGGCGGTGAGCTGGCTCGCCGTGGTGATGAACGCGTGGAACCGGGTCGCGATCACCAGCCACTATCCCGTCGCGCCCTGACCGGGCCCGAGTCAGCTCAGCAGTTTCTTCTGCACCTTGCCCATGGCGTTGCGGGGCAGCGTGTCGACCACGCGGATCTCCCGCGGCCGCTTGTGCACCGACAGCTCCGCGGCGACATGCGTGATCAGCGCGTCCGGGTCGACGTCCTCGCCGACGACGAAGGCGACGATCCGCTGCCCGAGGTCGTCGTCGGGCAGACCGACCACCGCGACCTCCTCGACGCTCGGGTGCCCGAGCAGGCTGGTCTCCACCTCACCGGCACCGATCCGGTAGCCCCCGGACTTGATCAGGTCCGTCGACGCCCGGCCGACGATCCGGTGGAATCCGCCTGCGTCGATCGCGGCGACGTCTCCGGTGACGAACCAGCCGTCCTCGGTCCAGGATTCGGCGGTGGCATCGGGCCGGTTCAGGTAGCCGTCGAACAGCATCGGACCGCGCACCTGGAGTCCGCCGATCGACTCGCCGTCGTGCGGGACCGGCTCGCCGTCCTCTCCGACGATGCGGGTCTGCACGCCCTCGACGGGCAGGCCGACCCACCCGGGGCGGCGTTCGCCGTCGGCGCGGGTGCTCAGGGTGATCATCGTTTCGCTCATCCCGTACCGCTCGATGGGGGTGAGGCCGGTCAGCGTGGACAGCTTCTCGAACACCGGCACCGGCAGGGGTGCACTCCCCGAGACCAGCAGCCGCGCCCCGGACAGCGCCCGCGCCGACTCCTCGTCCAGTGCGATCCGGGACCACACGGTCGGCACCCCGAAGTACAGGCTGCCGCGCGCCTCCGCGTATGCGGCGGGCGTCGGCTTGCCGGTGTGCACGAGGCGGCTGCCGACACGCAGCGGTCCGAGCACACCGAGGATCAGTCCGTGCACGTGGAACAGCGGCAGTCCGTGGACGAGGGTGTCCTTCTCGGTCCACTGCCAGGCCTGCGCGAGCGCGTCGAGGCCCGCGGCAATGGCCCGGCGGGACAGCAGCACCCCCTTCGGGGCGCCGGTGGTGCCGGAGGTGTAGAGCACGAATGCTATCGACGCCGGATCGGGCTCCGGGTGGCCGTGCCAGTCGCGGGCGTGCAGCCGCACCGGAATCACCGGAAGCGTGCCTGCCCGGGAACTCGGCGAAATGTCACCGCCCTCCGGTGCCTTGCCGAGCCATGCCTGCGCGCCCGAGTCGGTCAGGATGTGCTCGAGCTCGGCCGGGCCGGAATCCGGGGGCACGGGCACGACGGTGACGCCGGCGAACAGGCAGGCCACGATCGCGACGACCGTCGACGCCGTCGGCTCGGCCAGCACCGCGAGCCGCCTCGCGCCGGCGATCCGGCGGGCCAGCGCGCCTGCCCCGCCGACGATGTCGCTACGGGAGAGGGTGTGACCGTCGATCCGCACGGCGTCGGGCACATCGTCGCCCTGGGCGACGGCGAGGGGGTTCAGCGAACGCAGCAGCACGCCCGCCAGCGTCTCACATGCCCGCCCGCGGGCGCGTCTCACATGCCCGCCCGCGGGCGCGTCTCACATGCCCGCCGGCGGGCACGTCTCACATGCCCGTCAGTCCCGGCTCACCAGCTGACGCATGAAGAACGTCAGGTTCGCGGGACGTTCGGCGAGGCGGCGCATGAAGTAGCCGTACCACTGTCCGCCGTACGGGACGTACACCCGCACCCGTGCCCCGGCGTCGGCGAGCCGCTGCTGCTCGACGTCCCGGATGCCGTACAGCATCTGGTGTTCGAACTCGTCGGCGCCTCGTCCGACGCGGCGCGCCTCCTCCCCCGCTGCCTCGATCATCGCCGGGTCGTGGGAGGCGACCATCGGGTAGCCGTGACCGTCCATCAGGACGGTCAGGCATCGCCGGTAGGACGCGTCGACCTCTGCAGCGCTCTGGAAGGCCACCGACGCAGGTTCGCGATATGCGCCCTTGCACAACCGGATTCGCGACCCCGGCCCGGCGAGGTCGCGGCAGTCACCCTCGGTGCGCCGCAGGTAGGCCTGGAGCACCGCCCCGAGCCACGGAAAGTCGGCGCGGAGGGCGGTGACGATCGCCAGCGTCGAGTCGGTGGTGGTGTGGTCCTCGGCGTCGACGCTCATCCACACCCCGGCCGCCTTCGCGGCCTCGCACAGTTCGCGGGCGTGGTCGAGGGCAACCTGCTCTCCGCCGGACGGCAGGGCCTGACCGAGCGCGGACAGTTTGACCGACACCTCCAGCCGGCGTGGTTCCGCATCACCCACCTGCGGCAGGTCGCCGAGTTCGCGCAGCAGCGCCCGGTACTCGGCGACGACGGCCCGGGCCTGCCCGAGGTCGATGGTGTCCTCGCCGAGGTGGTCCACACTGACCGACCGACCCGACGCAAGCAGCTCACGGGTGACGGCGAGGGCGTCGGACCTCGACTCCCCGGCGACGAACCGGGTGACCAGCGACCGGGTGCCGGGAGCGTGGGTGATGGCCGCCTTCATCCGGGGCGAGCGTGCCGCGGCCAGGATCGCGGGCCGTAGCGGATTGACCACGGTCACGTCTCCGGCCCCATGTGCGGGTAGCGGTGATCGGTCGGCGGCACGAACGTCTCCTTGAGCGTGCGCGCCGACGTCCACCGCAGCAGGTTCAGCGGGGACCCCGCCTTGTCGTTGGTGCCCGATGCCCGCGCCCCGCCGAACGGCTGCTGCCCCACCACAGCCCCGGTCGGCTTGTCGTTGATGTAGAAGTTCCCCGCGGTGAACCGCAGTGCCGCCGAAGCCTTCTCGACGGCGGCCCGATCGTCCGCGACGACCGACCCGGTCAGCGCGTACGGTGCGGTCCGGTCCACCACCGAGAGCAGGTCCTCGAACGCCTCCGGGGCAGCGTCGTCGTAGACGTGCACGGACAGGATCGGGCCGAAGTACTCGGTGGCGAACGCCTCGTCACCCGGGTCGTCGGCGAGCAGCACGGTCGGCCGGACGAACCAGCCGACTGCGTCGTCGCAGGTGCCACCGACGGCGACCTTGACGCCCGCGGCACCACGGGCGCGTTCGATCGCGGCGACGCTCTTCTCGTAGGCGGCCCGATCGATCAGTGCGCCACCGAAATTCGACAGGTCCGTGACATCGCCGTAGGAGAGTTCGTCGGCCTCGGCGAGGAAGTCCTCGCCCATCTCGTCCCACACCGAGCGGGGCACGTAGGCGCGGGAGGCGGCCGAGCACTTCTGCCCCTGGTACTCGAACGCGCCGCGGATCAGGGCCGTGCGCAACACGTCCGGGTTCGCGGACGAGTGCGCCACGACGAAGTCCTTGCCGCCGGTCTCCCCGACCAGCCGCGGATAGCCGCGGTAGCGGGAGATGTTCGCGCCGACCTCCCGCCACAGGTGCTGGAAGGTGCGAGTCGAGCCGGTGAAGTGGATCCCCGCCAGCCGCGGATCTCCGAGTACGACGTCCGAGACCGCCGGGCCGGTCCCCGTGACCAGGTTGATCACGCCCGGTGGGAGCCCGGCCTCCTCGAGCAGTTTCATCGTCCAGTAGGCGGAGAGCGTCTGGGTGGGCGACGGCTTCCACACCACCGTGTTGCCCATCAGCGCCGGCGCGGTCGGCAGGTTCCCGGCGATCGCGGTGAAGTTGAACGGCGTGATCGCGTACACGAAGCCCTCGAGCGGCCGGTACTCCATCCGGTTCCACACCCCGGGGCCCGAGATCGGCTGCTCCGCGAGGATCTGCCGCGCGAAGTGCACGTTGAACCGCCAGAAGTCGACGAGCTCGCACGGCGCGTCGATCTCGGCCTGCTGCACTGATTTCGACTGCCCGAGCATCGTTGCGGCAGCGAGGGTTTCCCGCCACGGCCCGGACAGCAGATCCGCCGCCCGCAGCAGCACCGCGGCCCGCTCGTCGAACGGCAGCGCCCGCCAGCCCGGGGCCGCGGCGACCGCGGCGGTCACGGCGGCGTCGGCGTCCTCGTGGGTGGCATCGGTGAGCGTCCCGAGCACCGCGGACCGGCGGTGCGGCTGCACCACGTCGATCCGCTCCCCGCGACCCATCCGGTGCACCCCGCCGATCACGTGCGGCAGGTCCACGGGGGCACCGGCCAGCTCGGCGAGTTCGGAAACGAGGATCGTGCGCTCGCGGCTACCGGGAGCGTACGAGTGGACCGGTTCGTTGACCGGCGAGGGAACCCCGGTGACGGCGTCCATGCTGCCTCCTGCCCCGAAGTGGCGACCGGGCACCCCGGTCGCCGAGGAACTTGAGATCCAGCGTAAGGCGCCTGCCGCTCTCGTGCGCGGTGGGCGAGTCCGAGGATTCGCACACCGCGCACGAGCGGCGAAGCTGCTACAAGCGTGAGGCGGCGGCGGCGATGCGCTCGTCGGTCTCGGTCAGTGCCATCCGCACGTGGCGGCGGCTGCCGGGACCGTAGAAGTCGCCGGGGGCGACCAGGATGCCGCGCTCGGCGAACCAGTCGACGGTGTCGCGGCACGCCTCCTCGCGGGTCAGCCACAGGTACAGGCCGGCCTCGGAGTTGTCGACGGTGAATCCGGCACCGCGGACGGCGCCCAGCAGGATCTCGCGGCGCCGACGGTACCGCTCGCGCTGCTCGTTCTCGTGTGCGTCGTCCTTCAGCGCGGCGGTCATCGCGGCCTGCACCGGCAGCGGCATGATCATGCCGGAGTGCTTGCGAACCTCGAGCAGTTCCGCGACCAGCGCCGGATCGCCGGTGACGAACCCGGCCCGGTAGCTCGCAAGGTTCGACGTCTTCGACAGCGAGTGCACGGCCAGCAGGTTGGTGTGGTCGCCGTCGCAGACCCGCGGGTCGAGCACCGAGTACGCCTCGGCCTCCCACGTCAGCCCGAGGTAGCACTCGTCGGACACGACGATCGCGTCGCGGCTGCGGGCGAACTCGACGACCTTGCGCAGGTGGTCGATGCCGAGCACCTTGCCCGTCGGATTCGACGGGGAGTTGATGAAGATCAACTCGGGCTTCTCCGGCCCGAGCCGCGTCAGTCCGTCCGCGCGCAGCACCCGACAGCCGGCGAGCAGCGCACCCACCTCGTACGTCGGGTACGCGACCTCGGGAATCACCACCAGATCGCCCTGACCGAGCCCGAGGAGGGTCGGCATCCAGGCGATCATCTCCTTGGTGCCGATCGCGGGCAGCACCGCCGCCGGGTCGATGCCCGTGACGCCGTAGCGCCGCGCCAGGGCCGCGACCGCGGCCTCACGCAACGACGGCTCGCCCCAGGTGGTCGGATACCCGGGAACCTCGGACACCGACGCCAGCGCGTCGCGGATCAGAGGTGCGACCGGGTCGACCGGAGTGCCGACGGACAGGTTGACGATCCCGTCCGGATGGGACTGCGCCTTCGCCTTCGCGTCGGCGAGTGAATCCCACGGGAAGTCGGGCAGACCGCGCGAGACGGCGTTACGTGGCACGTTCGAAGACCTCAGTGCTCGCCCATGGGCGGCAGCGCCTTGATGAACGGCGGGTCGTAGTCGACCTTGCCGAGCTTGGCGGCACCGCCGGGCGAACCGAGTTCGACGAAGAAGTCGACGTTCGCGGAGACGTAGCCGTTCCACTGGTCCGGGACATCGTCCTCGTAGAAGATCGCCTCGACCGGGCAGACCGGCTCACAGGCGCCGCAGTCCACGCACTCGTCGGGGTGGATGTAGAGCATGCGGCCACCCTCGTAAATACAGTCGACGGGGCACTCTTCGATGCACGCCTTGTCGAGCACATCCACGCACGGTTCTGCAATCGTGTAGGGCACTGCCGCTGCCTTTCTGACACGGACCTCTTACCGGGCGCACGTCGCGCACCAGGGTTACCAGTATCACCCCTGCCGGAGACGAGCACCGGCTTAGGGTGCCCTCAGACGGTGGTCGTTCCCCGTGCTCCGCTACCCGCGACCGCGGTTCGCACGGTGTGCCCGTCGACCCACCGTTTGCCCTGGACCGCGGCGTCGAACAGGGCGCCACGCTCGCCCAGGTAGTCGGCGATCGCACCGACGAGGGGCAGGTTCCCGAGGGCGCGCCACGGCCGCGACGGCTGCGGACGCTTGTGCAGTTCGTCGGGGATCGCCCGCAGCACCCGCGCGGTCGACCACATGCCACCCAGCGCCGCGAGGGGTCGCCAGCCCCGCGACTCCTCGGGCCGGTCCTGCTCCTCCCGCGACAGCAGGGTCCTGGCGTCGATCTCCCGGTTGCAGAGCACCGAGGCCAGCAGATCCACCTGCGCCGTCCGGTCGGTGACGCCGAGCTCCCGGGCCACCGCGATCAGCACCAGCGTCTGATTTGCGAAGCCGAGCAGGTCCTGCAGAGGCAGCTTCTTGGCGACCGGGCCGAGCACACCGGGAAACGCCACGACGACGGTGTTGAGGAGCCCGAGCCGGGTCAGCCACCACCGGGCCCGCCGTTCGTCGCCTGCGCGTTCCCACGACGCGGTGCCGGGCACCTCCGCGAAGTCGAGCAGCCAGGCCACCCCGTCGAGCACGCGGTCGACGGGTCCGCCGCCCGGAGCGGGCGGGACGAAAGTACGGGCCTTGATCCCGAACGGGTCCGCCGACGCCAGATCCAGCACCGGGTTCACACCCCACGCCGCCCGGTCCAGCACTGCGACGACGCGGGCATCCCCGATCGGATCGCTCTCGCTCATGACACCACCGCCCTCACCCCGTCACCGGTTGTCGCCGCGTATCCGGTCGTACGCTCCCGGGCCGGCCGGCCGATGCCCTCGGCGATCGCCCGCAGCTCGGCGACGGTCTTCTCCGAACCGTGCTGCGAGCCGGCCATCCGGGAGATCGTCTCCTCCATCAGGGTGCCGCCGAGATCGTTGGCGCCGCCCTGCAGCATCGCCTGGGTGCCCTCGATGCCCAGCTTGACCCAGCTGGTCTGGATGTTGGGGATGCGGCCGTGCAGCATCACCCGGGCGAGGGCGTGCGCGGCACGGTTGTCGCGCATCGTCGGTCCCGGCCGGGACGCCCCGGCCAGGTACAGCGGGGACGACTGGTGCACGAACGGCAGCAACACGAACTCGGTGAATCCTCCGGTGCGGTCCTGGATTCCGCGGAGCACGTTCAGGTGCCCGACCCAGTGGTGCGGCTGGTCGACGTGCCCGTACATCATCGTCGAACTGGACCGCAGGCCCACCTCGTGGGCGGTGGTGACCACGTCGATCCACGTGCTCGTCGGGAGCTTGCCCTTGGTCAGCACCCAGCGCACCTCGTCGTCGAGGATCTCGGCGGCGGTGCCGGGGATGGTGTCCAGGCCGGCGGCACGCAGTTCGGTCAGCCAGTCCCGCACCGACTGCCCGCCGCGGGAGGCGCCGTTGACGATCTCCATCGGGCTGAACGCGTGCACGTGCATCGACGGCACCCGCGCCTTGACCGCGCGCACCAGGTCGGCGTATCCGGTGACCGGCAGTTCCGGGTCGATGCCGCCCTGCATGCACACCTCGGTGGCGCCGGCGACATGCGCCTCCCACGCCCGGTCCGCGACCTCCTTCGCCGACAGCGTGAACGCGTCCGCGTCGCCCTTGCGCTGCGCGAACGCGCAGAACCGGCAGCCGGTGTAGCAGATGTTGGTGAAGTTGATGTTCCGGTTCACCACGTAGGTGACGTCGTCGCCCACGGTGTCGCGGCGCAGGTTGTCGGCGAGTGCGACCAGCGCCTCGAGCCCGGCGCCGTCGGCGGTCGCCAACGCGCGGTAGTCGTCGTCGGAGCAGCCCGCCGGGTCGCGTTCGGCGTTGCGCAGGGCCGTCAGCACGTCCGAGTCCACCTTCTGCGGCGCGCTGAGCGAGAGCACCTGCTCACGGACGGTCTCCCAGTCTCCGAACGCGCTGCCCAGGTCGCTGCGGGTCTCGGTGTTGCGGCCGTCGGTGTCGATCCCGGTGTTCAGGTCGATCCGGCCGCTCGACTCCCACATCTCGTCCGGCTCCTGCCACGGCAGGCCGGTCGGGATCGCGTCCGCGCGGGCCATGCCGGTGTCGGGGTCGGCGAGCGCCTGCACGTGCCCGGCGATTCGCGGGTCGATCCACGGGGACCCGGCGAGGACGTACTGCGGCTGCGCGGCGGTTCGTTCGACGAGCGTGTATCCGGCCTCCGCGGTGATCGCGGCGAGCGTGTCGAGGTTCGGCCACGGCCGTTCCGGGTTGACGTGGTCCGGGGTCAGGGGTGAG
Source organism: Rhodococcus sp. NPDC003348 (assembly GCF_053589375.1). Lineage (NCBI taxonomy): Bacteria > Bacillati > Actinomycetota > Actinomycetes > Mycobacteriales > Nocardiaceae > Rhodococcus > Rhodococcus sp. NPDC003348. The sequence continues at coordinate 110,084 of NZ_JBSFRT010000006.1, read as the reverse complement.
ACACCGCCCCAGTCGTCGACACCGGACGCGATCAGCGCCAGGCACTCGTCACCGGAGACCAGGTTCGGCGGCGACTGGATCCGCATCGCCGGGCCGAGCACCAGACGGGAAACCGCGATCGCGGCTCGGAACTCCTCGATCCCGGCATCGGGCGTGTCCCGCATCGCGGTGTCGTCCTTGGCCAGGAAGTTCTGCACGATCACCTCTTGGACGTGACCGAACGCCTTGTGCGACTTGCGGATCGCCATGATCGTCTCGGCCCGCTCGGTCATCGTCTCGCCGATCCCGACGAGCAGACCGGTGGTGAACGGCACCGAGAGCCGGCCCGCGTCCGTCAGGGTCCGCAACCGCACCGCCGGATCCTTGTCGGGGCTGCCGTGGTGGCACTGCCCCTTCTCGGTGAACAGCCGGGTCGACGTCGTCTCGAGCATCATCCCCATCGACGGCGCGACGGGCTTGAGCCTCGAGAGTTCCTCCCAGCTCATCACGCCCGGGTTCAGGTGCGGCAGCAGGCCGGTCTCCTCGAGCACCCGGATGGACATCGCCCGCACGTAGTCGAGCGTGGAGTCGTAGCCGCGGGACTCGAGCCACTCCCGCGCCTCCGGCCACCGCTCCTCGGGCCGGTCACCGAGGGTGAACAGCGCCTCCTTGCAGCCGAGTTCGGCGCCGCGGCGGGCGATGTCGAGCACCTCGTCCGGATCCAGGTACATCCCGTGTCCCTCGGCCCGCAGCTTGCCGGGCACGGTGACGAAGGTGCAGTAGTGGCACTTGTCGCGGCACAGCCTCGTCAGCGGGATGAACACCTTGCGCGAGTAGCTGACCGTCTTCGGCCTGCCCGCCGCCTCGAGTCCGGCGTCACGGACCCGGGCCGCCGAGGTGCACAGGTCCTCGAGATCGGCACCACGCGCGTGCAGCAGGACGGTCGCCTCGTCGACGTTGAGGGTTGCGCCGTCCCGGGCCCGACGGAGCGCGCGCCGCATCGCCGACGCCGGCGGTGCCGGCAATTCCCCTGACGCCGGCGGTGCCGGCAATTCCCGCGACGCCGGCGGTGCCGGCAATTCCCGCGACGCCGGCGGTGCCGGCAATTCCCGCGACGCCGGCGGTGCCGGCAATTCCCGTGACGCCGCCGGGATCGAGGCCGGCATGGTCGGGGCAGGCAACATCGTGGGAGAGGCGTGGTCGTCAACAGTCACGCCGTCGATCATGCGCCATCTCCGGAGACATGCGCCACAGCAGGTTGTCCGCTAGCGGGGGTACTCCTCGTCGTCGGGTACGTCGCGCGCCTGCTCGACCGCGTCGGCCACGTTGACCTCCTTGGTGCCGACGGTCTCGAGGTCCGGCGAGTGCTCGCGTTCGTCCTCCGGCAGGACGGGGTCCGCCTGACCAGCACGGTCCGCGTCCGTCATCTCGCCGTCGAACATGGGGTTCTCGGTTCGTTCCACGCCACGCTCCTTCCGCCGCTGATTCCAGGCTAGGCCACTTCCCACCCCGTGCACGGGTTCGGCGGACACGCCCGGCCGGGCGCCGCGCCGCGCCGCCCGGTGGGGCAGGGTGAAGGGGTGAGCACTCCCCCGACCTCCCTCGTCACCATGTCCGACCCGCAGTGGCGGCCGTCGCGACGGGCGCCGCTGCTGTGGGCGATCAATGCGGTCCTGATCTGGATTCCGGTCTTCGCGGCGCAGGTGGTGTGGGGATTCGTGGCCCGGGAGTGGACGACATGGCCTCACATCGTCGTGTTCCTGGTGACGGCGGCCGCCGCGCTGGTGCACGTGACGATCGTCCCCGGATGGCGTTACCGGGTGCACCGCTGGGAGATCAGCGACACCGCCGTGTACACACGGACCGGCTGGTTCACCCAGGAACGCCGCATCGCGCCGATCTCGCGGATCCAGACCGTCGACACCGAGCGCGGGCCGATCGACCGGATGCTGGGACTGGCGACGGTGACGGTGACCACGGCGTCGTCGGCGGGTGCGGTGACGATCACTGCGCTCGACTCTCCCGTCGCCGACGCGACCGTCACCCGGCTCACCGAGATCGCGGGCCGCAACGTGGGAGACGCGACGTGACCGGTGCACACCCGATGCCGCCTGCCCCTGGCACCGCGCCGCCGGAGGACTCGGGTCCCGAGGCGCTGGCCGCCGAGCAGGATCAGCCCTGGCTGCGGTTGGACAGGCGGATGCTGCTGGTGCATCCCGTCAACGAGGCGGTCAAGCTCCTTCCGGTACTGCTGGCCTCGGTGGTCGTCGGCAGTCAGAGCGGAAACCATGCGTGGGGGCTGATCGCCCTGACGGTGCTGGTGGCGTACGCGATCGCACGCTGGCTGACCACCAGCTACCGGATCGGCCCGGTGCACGTGCAGCTACGGACCGGGGTGTTCCAGAAGAAGCTGCTCTCCGTTCCGCGCAACCGGATACGCTCGGTGGACGTGGAAGCCGGTCTGCTGCACCGGATCCTGGGCCTGTCCGTGGTCCGGATCGGCACCGGGCAACGAGCCGAGCGGGCAGGCGATTCGACCCGGTTCGAACTCAACGCCCTCGACGCCCGGCTGGTTCCGGCGCTGCGTGAGGCACTGCTGCTCGCCCGGCACCCGGACCCGGCGGCCGCCGCCGCCCAGGACGAGGCGACCGCGGCGCCCGCCCCGGCGGTCGAGATCGCGCACTGGTCGCCGTCGTGGGTGCGCTACGCACCACTGTCGACCACCGGCGTGCTCACCGTCGCCGCCGCCGCGGGCGTCGTGTTCCAGTACGGCTTCAGTGAGCGCCTCACCACCTCCGACACGGTCGAGAACGGCTTGAACTGGCTGCTCGGATTCGGTGTCGTCACCGTGGTGACGATCGGACTCGTCGCGCTGCTCGCGGTGGCCAGTGCGCTCGCCTGCGTCCGCTACCTGCTGGCATTCGGTGACCTGCGGGTGACCGACGACGGGCACGTGCTGCACGTCAGCCACGGACTGCTCCGCACCCGGCAGACCACCCTCGATCGCGCGCGCCTGCGCGGTACCAGCCTCCGCGAGCCCCTCCTGCTGCGCCTGGCCGGCGCAGCCCGCCTCGACGCGGTGATGACCGGCATTTCCGCCGGGCAACAGCACTCCTCGATGCTGCTGCCGCAGGCCCCGCGCGGTGAGGCCGAGCGGATGGAGGCCCTCGTGCTGCGCGGCACGGGACCGGCGACGGCGACGGTCCCGTTGACTCGGCACGGTGCGGCCGCCCGCCGCCGCCGCTACACCCGGGCGCTGGTCCCGGTGGCCGCGCTCGCCGCCGTGGCCGGGGTGGCGGCCGCGGCCGGCGCCCCGATCGGATGGCCGGTGTGGACGGTGCTCGCGGTGCTCGCAGTCGCCGCGGCCGGACTCGCCCACGACCGGTACCGAGGACTCGGCCACGCCACGCCGCCGGGGTGGCTCGTCACCCGTCACGGATCCCTCGACCGCAGCAGGCACGCCCTGGAGGCGAACGGGATCGTGGGGTGGACGGTGCGGCAGACGTTCTTCCAGCGACGTGCAGGCGTGGCCACCGTGGTCGCGGCGACCCCGGCAGGCGCCGGGCACTACGACGTCCTGGACATGTCCGCCGAGCGGGCGTGGACACTGATCGAGACGGTGACGCCGGGGGCAGGAGACATCTGGACCAACAGCACCGGAGTTCCGCGCCGCGAACGGTGACACCGAGACCGCGAGTGACCGGTTCGCCGGATTCTGCCGCGCGGAACTGCCAGAGGCTGATAGAGATGGCCCCTGCACCATTCCGCCATCCTCGATCGTTCTCAGGAGTATTCGCGTGACCAACCGGCTACGGTCCACCACAACTGGCATCGCGGCTGTCGCGGTCGTCGCCCTCGGTATCGCCATCGTCCCCACGGCGACGGTCTCCGCCCAGTCCTCGACAGGGTCATCCGCAACGGAGTTCGTCGAGTCGTTCAAGAACGTCACGGGGTCCGTGATGAGCCAACCCCACGAACAGGGCGTACTGCCGGGAGTGAACGAGGACTGCACGCCGTCTCCGGAGCATCCGCGCCCGGTCGTTCTCGTCCACGGCACCGCGCTGAGGATGCAGAAGACCTGGGGCAACGTGCACGATCCGAGCCTGCCTGGACCGCTGGTCGAAGCGCTTCGCGCGGACGGGTACTGCCTCTACGCGTTGAACTACGGCTACGCCACTTCGACGTGGGTCGCCGGCATCCCCGGACCCAGCGGGTGGGGGCACGGCTCGATCACAGAGTCGGCGAAGGACCTGGCCGACTTCATCGACGGGGTGCGCGAGCGGACCGGCTCCACACAGGTCGATGTCGTCGGACACTCCCAGGCCGGTCCCCTGACCCGCCGGTACCTGCTCGCCGAGGGCGGGGCCGACCCGGCGAATCCCGCGAACAACAAGGTGCACACCTTCGTCAGCCTCGGGCCGAGCAACCACGGAACGACCTTCTGGGCCGACAATCCGGCCGACGCCAAGCGTGCGGGTGCCTCGATCGCCGGTCAGCAGCAGACGCCGGGCTCGGAATTCCTCACCGAGCTCAATGCCGCGCCGGAGACACTCCCTGGGATCGAGTACACCGTCATCGCGACGACGAAGGACGACCGAGTCTTCCCTTACGAGAGTTCGTTTCTCCTTCCCGCTCCCGGCACCGAACAATCCGTCCACCAGATGACGGTTCAGGAGGTGTGCGGCGACCCCGACCTGGCGGTCTCACACGCCAGGTACTTCCCTCCCGGTCTGGGCAACTCGGTCGGACTGCTCGACCATCCGGTCCCCCAGTTCCTCGTCCGCCAGGCGCTCGACCCGACACTGCCCGGCACTCCCCCCTGCTGAGCGCCGCCCCGGGTGGCGTCGGACTCATCGAAAGTCGCGGCATCCTGGCGGTCGCCCCGGCGCGGGCGACGGCTGGGACCGTGAGGCGCAAGTCCACGCCCACCTCCTGAGTCCACGCCCACCTCGTCGGCTGAGCCGCGACCGCGGGCGATGAAGAGTGATCGACGAAACACCGCTCCCTCTGGCACCTAATCATTAGTACTGCTAAAGATGACGGCGGCACCGTTTCACGATCACTTCTCAGGAGCACTCGCGTGACATACCGACTCCGCGTGGCCGCGACGACCGTCGCGGCCATCGCAACTTTCGTCGTCGGTACCACGATCGTCCCCACGGCGACCGCCTCGGCCCAGGCCGCGGCCCCGGGCCGCGCCCTCGGGCCGAAGCAAGCGCAGGGAAACCTGCCGGGCGCGAACGAGGACTGCACGCCGTCGCCGCGACATCCCCGGCCGGTCGTGCTCGTGCACGGCACCGGAGTACCGATGCAGGAGACCTGGGGCAACCTGGAGAATCCGAACCTGCCCGGACCGCTCGTCCAGTCGCTCCGAGCCGACGGCTACTGCGTCTTCGCGTTGAACTACGGATACGCACCCTCGATGTGGATCGCCGGCATCCCGGGACCGAGCGGGTGGGGTTTCGGCTCGATGGTGGAGTCGGCCAAGGAGCTCGCCCGGTTCATCGACGCGGTTCGGGAGAAGACCGGCTCCGCGCAGGTCGATGTGGTCGGGCATTCCCAGGGCGGCACGATGGCCCGACGCTACCTCCTCGCCGAGGGCGGAGCCGACCCGGCGAACCCCGCGAACAACGTGGTGCACACGCTGGTCACGCTGGGACCCAGCAACCACGGAACCACTTCCTGGGGGAACATTCCGGCCGCAGGCACGCTCCTGGGCCACGCGATCGCCATCCAGGAGCAGACTCCGGGGTCACGATTCCTGGCCGAACTCAATGCCGGACCGGAGACGCTCCCGGGGATCGAGTACACCGTCATCGCATCGACGAAAGACGATCGCATCCTGCCGTTCGAGAGCTCGTTCCTGAATCCGGCTCCCGGGACCGAAAGGTCCGTCCAGCAGACGACGGTTCAGGACGCCTGCGGCAACCCGAACCTCGCGATCTCACACTCGAGGGTCCTCCCCGGCATACCTTCGTCCACCGGCCTCCTCGACGACGGAGCGGCGCTCTTCCTCGTCCGCAGGGCACTCGACCCGACACTGCCCGGCACTCCCCCCTGCTGAGCACCCCCCGGGTAGCGTCGGACCCGTGGAAGCCCAGGGCACCCTCGCCGCGATGGACGCCGAACTCGTCGACTGCAGACGCTGTCCGCGACTGGTCGCCTGGCGGGAGAAGGCCGCCGCCGAGAAGCGTGCCGCCTTTCGCGACGAAACATACTGGGGGCGACCCGTTCCCGGATTCGGCCCGGCGGACGCCGCACTGCTGATCGTCGGACTGGCCCCGGCCGCGCACGGCGCGAACCGCACCGGGCGGATGTTCACCGGCGACCGCAGCGGGGACGTGCTGTATGCGGCGCTGCACGCCGTCGGACTGGCGAACCAGCCGACCGCCGTCCGACGAGACGACGGACTCGTGTTGCGCAGCACCAGGATCACCGCCCCGGTGCACTGCGCTCCACCGGACAACAAGCCGACCCCCGCCGAACGCGACACCTGCCGCCGGTGGCTCGACGAGGAACTACGACTCCTGACCCCGACGGTGCGGGCAGTGGTCGTACTCGGCGGATTCGGCTGGCAGGCACTGCTTCCCGCCCTCACCGCGGGCGGGTGGACGGTGCCACGACCGCGCCCGAAGTTCGGGCACGGCGCGCACGTCGAGCTCGCCGGGGAACGCCCCCTGCACCTGTTCGGCTGCTATCACGTCAGCCAGCAGAACACCTTCACCGGCCGGCTGACCCCGGCGATGCTCGAGGAGGTCCTGCGCGACGCCGGGCACGCGGCCGGACTGCTCCCCTAGGAGCCGCTGCTGCCCAGCCCGTCCAGGGAGCCGCCGCCCTCGGGGTCCGGTCCGGGAGTACCCGTCCAGCCTGCCGGGACATGCCCGAGGCGCACCCGCTGCGGATGGTCCCCGACCTCCACCGTCGCCACCTTCTGCCCGGTCGCGAAGTCGATCGCACTGATCGTGTCGTTCGCGCTCTCGGAGATGACGCAGTGCGTGCCGTCGCCGTTCACCGTCGCCCAGTACGGCTTGCCCGCCGGGACCGTCGGGGTCTCCTGCAGCGTCGCGGTGTCGACGGTCGTCACGTAGTCGTCCATCGTCCCGGCGATGCACAGCCTGCTGCCGTCGGGATTGATCGACATGCCGTGGTGGCGAGAGTCGTTCACCCAGGTGGTGCGGTCGGGGTTGGTGGCCGGGTTCTTGGGCAGTTCCTTGATCCGGGTGATCTTGTCCGAGGCGACGTCGTACTCGACGAAACCGTTGAAGAACGACACCTGGAAATACAGGGTGCCCTCGTCGGGGCTGAACGCCACCGGGCGCACCGAGTCGGAGAGGTCGTCGCGGCCGAACGCGTCGAGCCGGTCGCGCATGTCGATCACCTTCACGACCTGCCAGGTCGCGGTGTCGACAACGGTGATCTTGCGGTCACCCTTGGTGTCGTCCTGCTCCGGCGCGTCGGTTGCGGTGTTGACGTCTCCGATCGCCATGTTCCACAGGTACCGTCCGCCGTCGGTGTAGACGTTCTCGTGCGGCTTGTCACCGGTCCGGAACGATCCGATCTGCTGCCCGGTGCGGATGTCGAGCACGTGGACGGTATTGCTCGTCGACGCCGACACCGCCACCTGGGTGCCGTCCGGGGACACCGCCATGTGATCGGCTCGGTAGCCGGACACCGGAAATCGCCAGTTGACCTTCCCGGTCGTGAGATCGATCGAGACGACGTCGGCGAAACTGGGGCGGGACGCCACGACCGCGGTTCCGTCCGGGGTGGTGTACATGTCGTCGACGTACTGGTCGTGCCCCTCGCCGACCAGTTCCCGGATTCCGAGGAAGTACCCCAGCTTGATCGGGTTGGCGTAGATCTCGTTCAGGCGCTCCTGCTTGTCCGGGATCATGTTGACGCGACCGAGTTTCGAGTAGGCGCCGGTCGACTGGACGACATCCGCGGTGCCCTCCCAGTTGTTGCCGACGAAGAGCACCTCCGTCAGTCCGGCGGGCGCGGGAGCCGCCTGCGCCGTACCCGCCACCGCGCCGAGCGCGCAGACGGCGATCGTCGCCGCCCGTGTGATCCCGCGACCGGCCAACCACCTTGTCCCCACGTGTGCCCTCCTCGTCCCGATGTCGGCGGCACGCTAGCAGGCACCCCCGAGGTGCGGAGGAACAATCGCGAATCCGGTCGGGCGACCCCGGGGTCAGCGGGCGCGGGCCGCCTGCCCGCGCGCGACCGCCGCGTCGGCGCTCCACTTGAACAGCAGCACCATCGGCGGAACCAGACCGCCGACGAGCAGCAACAGCGCCCGCCAGTCGGCGAGCAGCAGCGAGTCGCCGCCGGGTCCGCCGACCATGCACACCAGGAACCCGACGAACCACCCCGCGAGCGGCAGCGCGTACCGGCCGGGCCGGTCGGTCACCGTCCGAGCGCCGAGAACCAGCAGGACGTTCACCACCGCCGCCGCCAGCACGCTCACCGGGAACGGCGCCGAGCCAAGCCGAGCGGGCAGGAACAGCACCGCCAGGATCGCGGTCAGGAACCCGTCGAAGACCAGCAGCACGAGAATGAAGCGGTCGAGGATGCCGCGTCCGGCGACGGGCGAGGCGGAGACGGGGCCGACGGTCATGACTGAAGATCGTAGGCGCCGGGCACCCGGCGTCAGGGCACCGGCGGGTACCCGAGCATCGTCAGCAGGTGCGATTGCATGTCCACGAACCCGTAGAGCGCGTTCATGTACATCTCGTGGTGCATCTGCGAGTTCGGCCGCAACGAGTCGACGAACGCGACGATCTGGTTCTGCACGCTCCAGTTCACACCCGTACCTCCAGCCCCACCCCGGAAACCATGACGTGGATCACAGCCTAGGCGCGGCGGGCGCCGCGGGTCACGCGTTCGCGGTCAGTGATGGAAGCCGGTCCGCTCGCTGTCGTCCGGGGTGCCGTCACGCAGCCGCGCGATCGCCGCCTCGATGTCGCCGGCGAGCAACGCGATCTCGTCACGAGAGACGCCGTGCCGCACCAGCACACGCTGGATCACGGTTTCCTCCCGGTGCGGCGGCAGTGGGTAGGACGGCACCTGCCACCCCCGCAGCCGCAACGCGTCACTCAGGTCGTAGAGCGAGAACCCGGCGGTCGCCGGATCGGTGAGCGTGTACGAGACCGCGGGCAGGCCACCCGTGCCGTCGTAGAGGATGGTGAACGGCCCCATCCCCCGGATCCGGCCGGCGAGGTACTGGGCGGTGTCCGAGCATGCCTGCTGGATCCGGCGATAGCCCTCCCTGCCGAGCCGCAACATCAGGTAGTACTGCGCGACGATCTCACCGCCCGGACGGGAGAAGTTCAGCGCGAACGTCGGCATGTCGCCGCCGAGGTAGCTGACCCGGAACACCAGGTCCTCCGGCAGCAGGTCGGCGCTGCGCCACACGGCCCACCCGACGCCGAGCGGTGCCAGACCGTACTTGTGGCCGGACGAATTGATCGACGCCACCCGATCGATCCTGAAGTCCCACACCAGTTCCGGCTGAACGAACGGCGCGATGAAGCCGCCACTCGCGGCGTCGACGTGCACCGGGATGTCCCAGCCGTGCTCGGCCTCGATCGCGTCCAGCGCGGCGGCTATCTCCGCGACCGGCTCGTAGTCGCAGGTGTAGGTGACACCGAGGATCGCGACGACGCCGATCGTGTTCTCGTCCACGTAGTCCCGCAGCTGATTCGGACGCATCCCGGTGGCGCCCTCCTCGAGCGGCACCTGCCGCAGTTCGACGTCGAAGTAGCGGGCAAACTTCTCCCAGCACACCTGCACCGGACCACACACCAGGTTCGGCCGGTCGGTCGCCCTGCCCTCGGCTCGGCGCCGCTCCCGCCACCGCCACTTGAGCGCCAGGCCACCGAGCATCGCGGCCTCGCTGGAGCCCGTCGTCGAGCATCCGACGGTTGTGCGCCCGTCCGGCGAGTTCCACAGGTCGGCGAGCATGTGCACGCACCGGGACTCGATCTCCGCGGTCTGCGGGTACTCGTCCTTGTCGATCATGTTCTTGTCGAGGCACTCGTTCATCAGCCGGTGCACCTCGTCCTCGGACCACGTCGAGCAGAAAGTCGCGAGATTCTGCGAGGAGTTGCCGTCGAGGGCCAGTTCGCCGTGAATCAGCGCATAGGCGATCCGGGGATCCGAAGATCCTTGCGGCATTTGATATTTCGGGAGAACTGCCTCACTGAGTGGCGTCGAGTAGATGTCGTTTACGATATCGGCGCGATCGCCGACCCGGTGCAGCGCCATCGGTTCGTGTCCCTTCGTGGGTGAAGCTCACACACTGCGGAAAACCGACCTCAGCCTAACCCGCGAACCGGACGATCACACGCCGGAGAACAGGTCGTGCTCGCGACCGTCGGCACCGACCTCACCGAGCACGCCGCGCGCCAGCACGTAGTGCTCGTCCACCGGAATCGGCTGCACGATGTTGTTCGACAGCGCGAACTCGGTACCCGTCGGCGACACCGTCACCTGCGTGGCGTGCGCCTCGAAGGCAGCCACCTTCGCCGCCAGCTGGGCGCGGACGTCGACGACGGTCGTCACCTGCTCGTCCGGCACACAGGGCAGCTCACCCGGCTCCGGGAGCCGCCAGGACTCCGGGATCTCGGTGATGCACTCGAGCCCCTCGGTCAGCGAGGTCGCCTCGGTGACAGTCCAGTACAGCTTCGCCACGTTCCACGGTTCACCGGCCGCGGTGCCGTCCGGCGACGCCGCGGCCTCGACGGCGGCGGTGACCACCTCGTGCACCCGGATGTGGTCCGGGTGCCCGTAGCCACCCCGCGGGTCGTAGCAGATCACGACCTGCGGACGCCGCTCGCGGATCACCGCGACGAGTGCGTCGACCACCTCGGCACGGTCCGCGTTCACGAAGGCCCGCGGATTCGCCGCCGCCGGGGTACCGGCCATGCCGGAGTCCCGCCAGCGTCCCGCGCCGCCGAGGAACCGGGGCTGCGCCACCCCGAGCCGGCCGAGCGCGGTCGTCAGCTCGAGGATCCGGAACCCGCCGAGCTGGTCGGCGCGGTCGGCGACCAGCTCCGCCCAGGCGTCGCCGATCACCTCGCCCTCCTCGCCCAGCGTGCACGTCACCACGGTCACCTCGGCACCCTCGGCGGCGTACCGGGCGATCGTGCCGCCGGTCGTGAGGGTCTCGTCGTCGGGGTGGGCGTGCACCAGCAGCAGTCGCGGCCGTTCGTCCGTCATCAGTTCTGCTTCCTCGACCAGTCCGCGGCATCGCTGAAGATGCCGACCTCGATCGCCCCGGCGAGCGAGACCCCTTCCACGTCGGGCCCGGCGGCAACCACCGTCGTGTCCTGCAGCACCGGCAGCACCGCGGCCAGCTCCCACAGCCGGGGCTCGGCGTGGGCGATCAGCTGCCCGACGTCGCCGACGCCACGCAGCGCGTCGTCGATCCCCTGCTGCAGGCCCGGGTCGCACAATCCCGAAACATTGCTCGGCGCAGCCGGATTCGGCACCACTTCGGTGGTGTCGCCGGCCTCCTCCCCAGTGGTCGGGGCGGGCGCCTCGGCGACCGACGTGTCCGGAGTCTCCGAGGCCGTCACCCCGGGCTCCGCACCACTCGCCTCGTCGGATTCCTCGACCGCTTCCGGCGCCGCCGGCGGCGGGCAACCGTATCGGGACGCCAGCGCCGTCGCCGGGTCCGCGCCCGCGCGCGCCCAGCCGACGACCGCGTCCACCCGCTCGTCGACCAGCGCGCGACCGTACAGTTCCTCGGCCCGCATCGTCGTGACGGTGACCTGCGCCCCCGCACCACGTAGCTGGTCGGCCGCGGTGTTCGCGACAGCGATCGCGGTGTCGTCTCCCTGGGTCGCGCCGATCGTCAGCGTCAGCGGGACGCCGTCGCGGACCAGCCGTGCCGGCGCCTCCGGATCGGCCGGTGCCAGTACCCATCCCGCCTCGGCGAGCAGGCCCAGAGCCTGCTCACGGGTGGGGGCGGGGGGCGCGGTCGGCACGTAGCCGGGCGCCGACGGTGCCAGCACCTGCGCCCGGGCGACCGTCGCATTCGCACCCGACGGGGTTCCGACGGACGCGAGCAGGTCGGTGTTCAGGAGGCCGAGCAGGCCCCGGCGCACCCGCTGGTCCGCGACGGCCGGGGTGCGGCCGTTGAATGTCAGGTCCAGCACCCGCGGCTGGAAAGTGGTCCCGGACCGCACGCCCGGAACCGCCGCGAGCTGCCACTGCAGGGAGCCCGCGCCACGCACCTGCACCACCTGCGCGTCACCGGCCCGGATCGAGTCGGTGAGCTGCGCGTTCGAGCCGCCGCGCCGCATCAGGATCTGATCGGGGGTGGCGGGCCGGCCCCAGAACCGGTCGTTGCGTTCGAGCAGGATCTCGTCGCGTCCCCGGTCGACGCTCTTGATGTGGAACTGCGCACCGGAAACCGGGATGTTCTCGGACAGGCCGCGCGCGAACCCGCCCGGGGTGTCCTTCACCAGATGCGACGGCAGCAGGTCGGTGAACAGTTCCCGCCACGCCGGGTACGGGGCCCGCATCGTGACGGTGACGGTCTTGCCTCCCGCCGACGACGCGATGTCGTCGATCAGCGCGTATCCGGCGGGATCGACCACGCCGGGCTGGCTGACCATCTGCTGCCACAGGTACCGGAAGTCCTCCGCGGCGATCGGCGCGCTGTCCGACCACTGCGCCTCGTTGCGGAGCTGGTAGGTGATCGTGAACGGGTCCTGCGACGTCACGTCCGCGGACACCAGCAGCGACTCGTCCGGCACCCAGTCCGTACCGCCCGGCACCGTCGGGCTCGGGACCGGCCGGAACGGGCTCGGCAGCACCATCGACGTCACCGCCGCGCCCACCGGCGACTGGTCGGAGAGCAGGTGCGGGTTGAAACCCTGCCCGATCTCGTCGATCGAGACCACGACGGTGTTCTTCGTCGTGACCGTTGTGGTGGGTTTCGGGCTGTCGGTGCTCTCCACCGGAGGCGGCGGATTCGCCGTGCAGCCCGCGAGAGCGAGACCGGCGACCAGTGCGGTCGCGATCGACAGAATCCCTCGCACTCACCCGTCCCTTCGTGTGTGCGGTTGCGCCGCCCGTGAGTGATCTCCACCCCGATGAGGGTGCAGATCACTCACAGACGCGAAGCGCAACTCTACAGCGCGGCCTTGTCGCGGGACTTCGCGCGCGAACGCTCGCGGGCGCGCTCGGTCGCGTTGAGGTGCACCTTGCGGACGCGGATCGCCTCCGGGGTGACCTCGACGCACTCGTCGCCGGCGCAGAACTCCATCGCGGACTCGAGCGTCAGCTCGATCGGCTTCGCGAGGGTCTCCGTGACGTCGGCGGTCGCCGAGCGCATGTTGGTGAGCTTCTTCTCCTTGGTGACGTTGATGTCGAGGTCCTCGGCACGCGGGTTGATGCCCACGACCATGCCCTCGTACGTGTCGGCGCCCGGGTCGACGAAGAACGTGCCGCGGTCCGACAGCTGAATCATCGCGAACGGCGTCACTGTGCCGCTCCGGTCGGAGACCAGCGAGCCGGTGTGGCGGGCGCGGATCTCGCCCGCCCACGGGGCGTAGCCGTGCGAGACGGCGTTGGCGATGCCGGTGCCGCGGGTCTCGGTGAGGAAGTCGGTGCGGAACCCGATCAGGCCGCGCGACGGGACGATGAACTCCATGCGGACCCAGCCGGTGCCGTGGTTGGTCATCTGGACCATCTTGCCCTTGCGGTTCGCGAGCAGCTGGGTGATCGCGCCGAGGTGCTCCTCGGGGGTGTCGATCGTCAGCTCCTCGAACGGCTCGTGCAGCTTGCCGTCGACCTGACGGGTGACCACCTGCGGCTTGCCCACGGTCAGCTCGAAGCCCTCGCGGCGCATCTGCTCGACGAGGATGGCCAGCGCCAGCTCGCCGCGGCCCTGCACCTCCCAGGCGTCCGGGCGGCCGATGTCGAGGACGCGCAGCGACACGTTGCCGATCAGCTCGGAGTCCAGGCGGCTCTTGACCATGCGCGCGGTCAGCTTGTGGCCCTTGACCCGGCCCACGAGCGGAGAGGTGTTGGTGCCGATGACCACGGAGATGGCGGGCTCGTCGACGGTGATGGTCGGCAGCGCGACCGGGTTCTCGGTGTCGGCGAGGGTGTCGCCGATCATGATCTCCGGGATGCCGGCGACCGCGACGATGTCGCCTGCGACCGCGACCTCACCGGGCTCGCGGCTCACGCCGACCGTCTTGAGCAGCTCGGTGATCTTGACGTTCTTGACTCCGTCGGCGTGCATCCACGCGACCTGCTGGCCCTTGCGGAGTTCACCGTTGTGGATACGGACCAGCGCGAGGCGGCCCAGGAAGTCGGAGGCGTCGAGGTTGGTGACGTGCGCCTGCAGCGGTGCGGACGCGTCGCCCTTGGGTGCAGGCACGTGCTCCATCAGCACGTCGAACAGCACGTCCAGGTTCTCGGTGTCGGGGGCCTGACCGTTCTCCGGCTGGTTCATCGACGCCTTGCCCTCGCGGCCCGACGCGTACAGGACCGGCAGGTCCAGCAGCGCCTCGGCGGCCGCGGCGGCCTCGTCGTCGAGGTCGGATGCCAGGTCGAGGAGCAGGTCCTGCGCCTCGGTGACGACCTCTTCGATGCGGGCGTCCGGGCGGTCCGTCTTGTTCACGACGATGATGACCGGCAGCGACGCGGACAGCGCCTTGCGGAGAACGAAGCGGGTCTGCGGCAGCGGGCCCTCGGACGCGTCGACGAGCAGGACGACGCCGTCGACCATGGACAGGCCGCGCTCGACCTCGCCGCCGAAGTCGGCGTGGCCGGGGGTGTCGATGACGTTGATGACGGTGACGGTGCCGTCCTGGTTGTGGCGATGAACAGCGGTGTTCTTCGCGAGGATGGTGATGCCCTTCTCGCGTTCGAGGTCACCGGAGTCCATGACGCGGTCGACCAGCTCGGCGCGCTCGGCGAAGGCGCCGGACTGGCGCAGCATGGCGTCGACGAGGGTGGTCTTGCCATGGTCGACGTGCGCGACGATGGCGACGTTACGGAAATTGGTGGTGCTCACGCGGGGCGTTCTCCTGGCTGCTGACGGGGCCACACGAATTTGGCGTCGTACGGCTTCTGGCTGCCGCTACGCGCATGCGTGATTCCCATTCGCGACCCCCGGGCACAACGAACGTCGTGCGAAACGATCACGACATCCGCGCCGGTGCAGGGACTGCGGCCAGCGAACACCCTACCCGCTCGCGCCCCGATCCCCCACATCGCGGCCCGCCGCAACCACCGCTGACCTGGGGATAGTGATCTGCGACACGGTCACCGTCAGGGTTCCGACACGAACCATCCGGACGGCCCCAGGCGGGAATTCTTACGCGATGCGTAGTGGTCGAAGAACACCCGTGCGGTGAGTTCCTTGCGGTTCGAGACGCCGGCCTTGTCGAAGATGACCTTGAGGTGGTCCTGCACCGTGTACGGCGACAGGTGCAGCGCCTTGGCGATCTCGCCGGTGCTCGCCCCGCGCAGCACCCCGTCCACGACGTCCCGTTCCCGAGGCGTGAGCCCGAACGCCGCCACGACCAGCGGGACCACCTCGGGCGCGCCGGCCGGTTCGATCGTGACCACGACCTGCATCGGGTGACCCGCCCGCCCGGCGAGCGGGGCGGCGTGCACGGCCAGCCACTGCCCCGTCCGTGAGCGGACGCGCACGCGCGGCACCGCGGAGCTCCGGCCGGTCGCGAGCGCCCGAGCCCCCGCCAGCGTCGCCACCACCGGTTGCGGGAGGTCCGTCCAGAGATCCCCTCCCAGTTCCTCCACCCGTACCTGCGCGGCGAGCGTGGCCTGGCACAGGGTGTTCTCGTGATCGAAGGTGAGCACCGCGGGCCCGTTCTCGGCGCCGACAACATCGGTGCCCGGCGCGGCGTCGGCGATCAGTCCGGCCCGCACCCCGACTGCGAGTATCCCCGTCAGGCCGTCGATGAAGTCGGCCTCGGCCGGGCTGAACCCGCTGCCCCCGGCCCTTCGGTAGATCGCCAGCCCGCCCCAGACGTCGCCGCCGGTCCGCATCATCACCCGCATCTCGTGCCCGAGGTCGAACATCGGCTCGAACAGTTCACGGAAGCGGGAACTGCGCCGCGGATCGCCGCCGGTCACCTCGTGCAGGATGCTCACGCCGACGTTGCTGCGGGCCAGGTCGCTGAACAGGCTCACGTCGTCCTCGACGTATTCGTGGTACGCGAACTCGACCTCGCACGGGTTGTCGAGTCCCGCCTTGACCGACCCGGTCACCATCGAGGTCGCCGGATCGATCGTGCCGAAACACGCCGCGTCGAACGGCACGGCCTTGGTGAGAATCTCCATCGCGCCGTGACCGAAATCCTGCCAGTTCTGACCGGCCCGCGAGAGAGCGTCGAGCCGGGAGCGGACCGTTTCCGCGCGCATGGTCGCCATGGCGTCGAATTCTCCCGCGCCTCGCCCGTTTCCGACACCCCAGAAGTCTGGGGTGACACGTGCCCCGTCCCGGGGGATGTTCCGGGCGGTCGCGGCGCCGCACGCTTTCGGCCATGACATCCACACCGATCGACCTCGACACCCACCGCTCCCGGGCCCGCCTGGCTTCCGTCCCGTGGGACCGGCTCGCCGCCGACCTCGACGGCCGGCTGGACCTGCCGGACAGCCCCGACTGGGCGACGGTGGCGCAGGCGTGGAACGTGAGCATCACCCAACGACCCGCCGCGGTCGTGACCGCCGCGACCACCGCCGACGTCGTCGAGGCCGTCCGCTTCGCCGCCGCCAACCACGTGCGGGTGACCGCGCAGCCCGGCGGCCACGGCGCGAACCGGGCCCTCGACGACACGCTGCTGATCCGGACCTCGGCCCTCGACGACATCTGGATCGACACCACCGCACGGACCGCACGCGTCGGCGCGGGCGTGAAGTGGGGTGCGCTGCAGTCCGCGCTCGACGGCACCGGCCTGACCGGACTGGTCGGCTCGAATCCCGATGTCTCCGTTGTCGGTTTCTGCCTCGGCGGCGGCCTGTCGTGGTTCACCCGTCCGTTCGGACCGGGCTCGGGGTCGCTGTCGGCGGTGGAACTGGTCGACGCGCACGGCGTGCACCGCTGGATCAGCGACGACAAATCCCCCGAGCTGATGTGGGCGCTGCGCGGCGGGGGCGGCGAGTTCGGCATCGTGACCGCCGTCGAGATCGACCTGTTCCCAGCGCCCGAGATCACCGGTGGGCGACTGGCGTTCCCCGCCACCGACGCCGCATCGGTGCTGCGCGCCGTGTCCGCCCTCACCGTGAGCGCTCCGGACGAACTGTCCGTGTGGGCGTCGATCATGCACTTCCCGCCGATCCCGGAGTTGCCCGACGAGATCCGCGGGCAGTCCTTCTGCTTCGTCGACACGGTGCTGCTGGGTTCGGATGGCGCGCTGGCGGCTCACCTGGCACCGGTCCGCGCCGCGGGCACCGTCCTGCGCGACACGACCCGGCCGCTGCAACCCGGTGACGTCGGCGCGATCTGCGAGGAGCCGACCGACCCGTCCCCGGGCGTGCACTCGTCGATGCTGCTCACCGCGCTCGACGAGGGCGTCATCGATCTCGTGGTCGAACGGACCGGCACGGCCGGGTTGCTCCCGCTCACCCAGATCCAGTTCCGTCATCTGGGTGGCGCGGCGCGGTCGGGCCGTGCCGGCGCGGTCGACCTGCGGCGAGACCGTGCCGAGTTCGCGGTGATGACGCTGACCCTCGCACCCGTGCCCGAACTGCTCGCCGCCGCGGCGCAGGCGATGGCGATTCTGTTCGACGAGCTCGCTCCCTGGTCCGCGGGTCCGACCGTCCCGACGCTGCTCGGACCGGACGAGTCGTTGGAGCGCGCGTTCGACTCGTCCACCATGGACTCGCTGCGCCGACTGAAGGCCGCAGTCGATCCGTCGTACGTGATCCGCGGCAACCACCCGGTCCACGGCCGCTGAGCGGTCACATCGTCCGCGGTGGTGTCCCACCCCCGTGGGTGGCCGGGAACCCGTCGGGGGCCGACCACCCACGGGCCGCGGCGACTGAGGTTACGCTAACCTTCCGCGGGGAGATCCTCGTTGTCGAAGCGGAAGGGCTCGGACGCCGATGGGCAAGGTCAAGGCGAAGAACGTGTCGAGCCTGAAACCGAAGAAGAAGTGCTGCCGCAGCAAGACCCGGTGCGTCAAGTGCCCGGTCGTGATCATGCGAATGAAGAAGCTCGAGAACCAGGGCGCCACCGGCAAGGAACTCAAGAAGGGGCTCAAGAAGGCCCGCGCCGCCTGAGCCCACCTCCACGTGCCGGGACCACCGCGGGTCGGGGACCTACCGCGGATCGAGCAGGGCGAGCAGCTCCGGCAGCCACGCGCGATCGTTGGGCACGAGGTCGGCGGCGGCCAGGCCGCCGGCGTCGACCCAGCGCACCGCGGCGTGTTCGAGTGCCGCAGGCACACCCGACTTCAGTTCCACCACGTAGGCCCGCAGCACCATCCCGTTCGGCAGTGGCACATCGACTCCGATCCGCGCGCCGACGGCGGTCTCGACGCCGAGTTCCTCACGCAGTTCCCTTCGCAGCCCCTCCGCGGGCGTCTCCCCAGGCTCGATCTTGCCGCCCGGCAGTTCCCACCTGCCCGCCAGTTCCGGTGGGGTGACCCGCTGCGCGAGCAGCAGCCGGCCCGCGTCGACCAGCGCGGCCGCGGCCACCTCGCGCCGCCGATCCCTGTCCCCGAGGCCCGTGTGCATGGGACCATCATGACCATGGCCGAGTTGCTCACCGACGCCGAGGTCACCGCCGCCCTCGCCGACCTGCCGCAGTGGCGGCGCGAGGGCGCGGCGATCGTCCGGACCGTCGAACTGCCCACCTTCCCCGACGCGATCGCCCTCGTCGACCGGGTCGCCGAAGCCGCCGAGGCGCGCGATCACCACCCCGACATGGACATCCGCTGGCGCAAGGTCACCTTCAGCTGCTCCACGCACTTCAAGGGCGGAATCACGGAGTTGGACGTGGCGCTGGCCCGGGAGATCGATCGGCTGGCTCCGACCGGCGGCTGAGCCGACCGGCGTAGGTCACCCAAAGGTAGAAGGCGAACGTCCCGACGACGTCCACCGCACCGAGCCACGCCAGCAGCCCCGGCCGCGAGATCAGCCAGATCGAGTCCTGGAAGAAGCTCAGTACCCACGGGACTCCGACGAGAGTGGAGACCAGCCAGAATCCGGCGAGGATCTTCGATCCCAGCAGATCCGCCACCGGCCCGTGCACCAACCAGATCAGCATCGGAATCAGCCACACCCAGTGGTGCGACCACGAGATCGGCGAGAGCAGCAGCCCGAACAGCTGGACGATCACCAGCGTGCCGAGCAGGTCGTCGCGTCCGAGGGAGCGCCAGGCGAGCCACGCGAGCAGCGCCGCGACCGCCATCGCGGCCAGCCACACCCACCCGTTGCCGACGTCGTGTCCGGCGACGCGACTCAACGCGCCGCGCAGCGACTGGTTCCAGACCGAACCGACGGGACCGATCCGCGAGGCGTCACCGAGCAGGTGCTCGAAGTACGTGCGCGCCTCGGCCCCGACCAGGAGGTAGCTGAGGCCGACCGTTCCTGCGAACGCGACGGCGGAGAACACCGCGGCCTTCCACCGCCGGCGCAGCACGAAGTACACGCCCGTGACCGCAGGCGTCAGCTTGATCCCGGCGATGAAGCCGACCAGGCCACCGGCCAGCCACCAGCGGGTCGAGCGCACCGCCACCATCGCCCCGAGTGCGAGGAACACGTTGACCTGGCCGTAGTCGAGGGTGGTGCGCACCGGTTCGGTCCAGATCCCGGCCGCGGTCCACAGGAGAGCGATCGACGTCCAGCGCCGGTCGAGCCCCCGCGTCCAGGACGTCGAGGCGCCGAGCAGCAGCTCGAGACTCATCCGGATCAGCAGGTACAGCGCACCGATCGTCGCGAGCTGCCACAGCACACCGACCACCCCGAACGGCAGATAGTGCAGCGGGAAGAAGACGATCGCAGCGAAGGGCGGGTAGGTGAACGGCAGCGGGAAGTCGGGGGTCAGCTCCGAGTAGGTGAAGTCGTACAGGTCACCGCGCAGCAGTGCCGCCGACCCGTCGACGTACACCCGCAGGTCGACCAGGTTCATCCCGTTGGGGGTCAGGAAGGCCCACGCCATCCGAACCAGGACAGAGACGAGAAGGAGCAGTGGCGCCGCGCGCAGCACCCGCTCGACCCGGGGTCCCGTGCGGGGGGTGCGGACCGCGGGCGCGGGGGTCGTCTCGGACACGGTGCTGGAATTCTCCTGGAAGTTCGTGTGCCTGCTGATCGCGGGCCTGCGGGCCGAATCCCGCATGGTCGTCGGCGAGCCTACGGCAGCCGCCGGCCGCACCTCGGACGGGCGATCAGCGCGCATAACAGTTGCATCAACAACCCCACTGTTCACTTGAGTCACACGTTAGAGTTCGGGCTGTCAGCATCGCCACACCACAATGTCGGGATCGCCACACCGCGGAGTGATTACACTGCCGCGGGAGTACCGCCCCATCGCCAACCGACGGGACGGTCCTACGAAACGCTGTACAACGCCAGATGCCCTGCATAGAGTGACCCTTTGACACCGAGGGGCCTGCCGGGCCAGTCGGCTGCTCCGGCGCCGACGCTTGACAACAAGGATGGGGACACCGTGCTTCGTACGCGAGGAACGCGCATATCGATCATCGCGCTGGCGATTACCGCTGCCGCGGTCGCGCTACCGGCGACCGCCTCCGCCGAGCCCGCTCCCGCGGTTCCCCAGATCCCCGCGGGCCTGGACATCGAGGCCCTCGCCTCGCTCGCCCCGGCCATCGTCGGTGCGGCCGCAGGCCCGATCGAGCTCGGTGTGACCGATGTCGCGAACCCGCAGGCCGATCTCCTCGCCCAGGCGAAGGCCCTGCTCGAGGCGTCGAACCTGCCCCCGGAGACCAAGTCCACCCTGCAGCGCGTCATCACGTTCCTGGACGGCAGCGGCGGCGGCGGACCGGAGCTCCCCCCGGAGAGCGGCCCGGTCATCTCCCAGTTCCTCTACCCCACCATCGGCAAGGGCTGCATCGGCGGCAAGTCCGACTCGGTCGGCGCGGCCCTGGCCGTCCCCGGCCCCGCGCACCTGCCCCCACCGGGACCGAAGGCCGGCGAGGCCGGATTCGTGTTCACCGCGCTCGGCACCAGCAAGGCCACCGCGGAGCAGCCGAACCCGCTGGTCGTCGACTGGGTCAACATCGACCACCCGAAGACCGGTCGCGCCACACTGACGACCGCGTCCCAGATCAACCCGGACGGCCCGGCAACCCTCTCGGCGATCGCCCAGACCGGCCAGGGCCGCGTGCTCGCCGTGGTCTCCGGCGGCCTCACCACCGAGGTCGAGGGCGCCGCACCGGCCACCTGCAGCTTCCTGCCGACGGTCGGCACGGTCTACGTCCCCTGACGTCCGACAGCCCGAAATCCTCGGAAGGACCCCTCGCCCGGCGAGGGGTCCTTCTGTATTCGCTGCCACCGTGGTAAACCGGGGAATGGCCTCCCCCAGTCGGAATTCCATCAAATCCGTCCGGTCCCGGCGCTCGATCCTGTCCATCCGCTCGGAGGGATCGATCCTGTCCATCGGGTCCGCGTATTCGATTCTCTCGATCGGCAGCGTCGGCTCGATCCTGTCGATAGGCTCCATCGGGTCCGCCGGTTCCGCACTGTCCTCCGGTTCGTTCGCCAGCCTCGGCTCGGCTCTGTCCGGATTGTCGCGTTGGTCGGTTCTGTCCTGGCGGACCGACGGCGGCGAGCCCGGCGAGCGGCCTCTGCACGTACTGGCCGAGGAGCCCGAACTCGCGCGCTCACCGCTGGCGCACACCCAAACCTGATCCGCAGCAAGCGGTTTCGGCAGAAGACCACGGAGGACATGTGACCCTGTCGGGCAACGACACCGCCACCACCCCGTCCGCGAACGGCCGCTGGACACGCGACGAGCTGGAGCAGGCGTTCGCCGATTACCAGCGCACGGTCGAGCAGGCGAAGCGGACCGGCGACTGGAACCTGTTCGCCGACATGTTCACCGAGGACGCGACGTACATCGAGCACGCCTACGGCAACTTCACCGGCCGCGAGGAGATCCGCCCCTGGATCATCCGGACGATGAACAGCTTCCCCGGCAACCACATGACCGCCTTCCCAGCGCTCTGGTACACGATCGACGAGCAGCGCGGGTGGGTGATCTGCGAGATCGACAACCCGATGTGCGACCCCGGCGACGGGTCCACACACGGGGCGTCGAACCTGACGATCCTGCACTACGCCGGGGACGGACTCTGGTCGTGCGAGGAGGACGTCTACAACCCGATGAAGTTCCTGAAGATGGCCAAGAAGTGGTGCCGCGCCGCCGAATCCGCCGACGCACTGCCGGACGAGGCCCGGCAGTGGCTGGCGAAGATCGGCGGCTGACGACGACCGGAAGCAGGCCGGGACGACCCCGACTCAGGGGTTCGGGGTCTCCCCGCCACTGCTGCTCGATCCAGCGGAGACACCGTCGTAGATGTTGGCTGCAACGGCATACAGAAGATTGATGATGAATTCCATCGGCTGACCTCCATGATCTGGTCGTCGGTGACGACGCGTCTGTTCTGTACGTCGTAAACCTCCGCGCTTCCCGTTACTTCGGGGTCTACGCTCGACCCATGAAAATCGCAGCTGCAGTTCTGACCGCCTCTGCCATTTCACTTGCCCTGGTGGGGTGCACGTCGAACAACGACAACGAGTCCACGACCACGACGCCCACCGGAGCCCTGGACCGCGCCTCGTCCGCGGTCGAGTCCGCGGCGAGCGCCGCGCAGGGTGCCATCACCTCGGCGCAGAGCGCCGCCCAGGGCGCCATCTCGTCCGCCCAGTCCGCCGCAGGCAGCCTCGTCACCCGCGCACAGGGTGCGGTCGACACCGTCAAGGCAGGCACGTTCACGACCGCCTTCAAGGCCGCGTACCCGAGCCTGGCCGAGGGCCGTGACGACTCGGCGATCGAGGACATCTACGCCCAGACCTGCGCCGCCATCGACGCCGGTGTCGACGAGGCGACCGTGGTGTCGGAACTCGAGGTCCGAGCGGGAAACAACGGCACCAAGGCCACACCTGAGCAGGCCCAACGGATCTACGACATCGCCAAGCCACTCTGCTGACTGGCCGGCCCGCCGGCTGGCTGACCAACCGGCTCGCCGGCGGGCTCACGAACCGGCCCGCCGGTGCGCCGACCCGAACCGGTTGTCAGGCCAGCGACCACTGCCCGTAGTCGGGCTTGAGGATGGCGTTGAGGTCGATGCCCACACCGTCGACGGCGCGTTCGTCGATCTCGAACTGGTGCAGGTGCGCCTCGGGATGCACGTAGCCCTCGGGGGTCCCCCAGTCGTGCTGCCAGAAGTAGGCCCCAGCGCCCGCGTCGAGCAGCCGGTCGATGGTGCCGGAGTTCGCGTAGACACCGGTGTTCTCGGCCCCGACGATCGACTCCCAGCCGCGGATGTAAGGCACGATCATCGCCGTGATGTCGGCGGAGCTCGGCTTGTCGTCGATGGAGGCGTAGATCGGGCGTCCCTCGGGACCCCCGGCGGCCCGGTGGAGTTCGAGGCCCCGGGTGGCGTGCTCGACTCCGGCGTCGAAGCCACCGCGCCAGTCCGCGGTCGGGCCCTTGCCGAACTGATAGCAGGACACCACCTCGAGGCCGGCTGCGGCGAGCGCCGACGCCTCGTCGGCGCGCATCGGCTTGCCGAGCATCCACTGCGCCTCGGGCCTGCGGTCGGAGACGTAGCGGATGGCACCGGTGTGACCGGCCGCCCGAATCGCGGCGGCGTCGGGGACGCCGCCGGAGTAGTCGACGAGGGTGCCGCGCGCCGGGGACGCGGCCGCGACGACGCCGGGTGCACCGAGCGCCGCGGCGCCGAGCGCTGCCGACCCCACGGCCGCGTATCTGAAAAGTTCGCGACGGGATACCTGCACGGCGCCTCGATTCGTAGAGCGGTTTCGTGAATTGCACCACACCACAGTGGTGCTTGCCAGTCGCACCCGTGCTCTCCTGCCCCACCGGAACCACGGTGGGCAGGCCTCGCCGCCGCCATCGGCGGTAGGCTCGAGTCGTATCCGGACGGCGGCAGATCGGCCGCACAACCTCCCGAGGACGGCGAGGCGTCATGGCAAAAGAGGCATGGTGGGTCATCGCACCCGAGAGCCCGTTCACCTTCGAGCAGCGTCCCAACGGTGATCTCGTCGTCGCGAAGCGCGACACCACCGAGGAACACGTGCTCCACGGCTACGAGTGGATGCACATCGCACCGGACGACCCTCGGCATCGGATCAAGGTGCACGGCGAGGGTCCGCCACCGTTCGGACGGTGGGTCCGACTGGAGGAGTGACGCTCAATTCTGAGCAATTCCTAAGTTCCCCTCACGAAGTCCGTCTTGCGGCGGCACGCACCACGTAACCTCCCCAGCGGGGGTCACACGGGTTCTCGGCCTTGTCGGTGCCGACCCGTGTCGACAGGCGCCGACTGTGCGCCGCACGTACTGGGGAAGAAGGTTCGCCATGCTGTTCGCCGCGTCGGTGCTGATCGCCGCGTTGGTCTGGATCCACCCGATCGTGGATGTCGTCACCCACGCACCGTGGCAGGTCCGGGCACTGCCGCGCACCGCTTGGCTCCTGCTGGTGACGCTGCTACCCGTGTTCGGACCGGCGCTGTGGCTGTTGCTGGGGCGCCCCCGCGGGCCGGTCCCCCTCCCCGATCAGCGGATGCATCCGGCGGTGTACTTCGCGCGCGAACGCGAGCGGGCGGCGGCACAGGCGATCGTCGACGAGGAGGAGGAGTTCCGCCGGCGGTGCGTCGAGCGGGCGACCGAACAGCGGGAGGCCGCACACCAGGATGCTCGCGAGCCGTAGCCGTCAGGCCGGTCTCGTGGCCGTCAGGCCGGTCTCGTAGCCGTCAGGAAGTGGTCACGTGCCAGACCAGCGCGGCGGCGAGGGCCCCGACCCCGTTGAGCGACCAGTGCAGGGCGATCGGCGCGAGCAGGCTGCCGCTGCGGCGACGCAGCCAGGTGAACACCACACCGGCGACCGCGGTGGCGGCGACGGCGCCGGCGATGCCGACGACCTGACCGAGCACACCGCCGCCCAGGATCCCCGTCAGGCCCTGGTTGCCACTGGTCAGGCCGAGCGAGGACGCGATGTGCCAGAGCCCGAACAGCAGTGAGCCTGCCGCGAACACGCCGCGGGCACCCCACACCCGGTCCAGAGTTCCGTGCAGCACCCCTCGGAACGCCAGCTCCTCGGGGATGACCGTCTGCAGCGGGATGATGATCATGGACGCGATCAACGCGCCGGACACGGTCGCGTACCGGTTGCTCAGGAAGAACTGCCTGGTCAACGGCAGCGCGATGGCGACGGCCACCACCACGAGGACGAGAGCGACCGCGCCCAGCGCGTAGAGCGCACCCTTACGCCAGTGCCGCGGGGACAACCCCAGTTCGGCCCAGCCGAGGCCCCGTCCGCGCCCGAGACCGAGCAGCACCGCGGCCGAGATGGGCACCGCCGCGACCGAGGCCCACACGGTGGTGAAGTGGGCGATCAGGTTCGTACCGACGAGTACGGCGACGACGACCGCGACATCGAGGTATGCGTGGAAGCGCGGGCGGTGGACGGCGAGCGTGTGAGGCACCCCGTCGAGTGTACGGACCCCACGGGTGTGGAATCGGCCGTATCATCCCCGCCTCCAGCGCGCTCGGACTGCAGGTTTAGCCTGGTTCCCGACTTCACACGCCGATTCCCAGGAGAGATGATGGCCGACTTCCTCTACGAGGACCTGCTGCCGATCGGGGAAGATCCCACCGAGTACCGGCTGCTGACCACCGAAGGGGTGTCCACTGTCGAGGGCCCGGACGGGCGTACCTTCCTGCAGGTCGAACCCGAGGCGCTGCGGCTCCTGACGGAGACCGCGCTGCACGACATCTCGCACTACCTGCGGACGGATCACCTCAAGCAGGTCGCGAGCATCCTCGACGACCCCGAGGCGTCGAACAACGACAAGTTCGTCGCACTCGACCTGCTCAAGAACGCGAACATCTCCGCCGCGGGCGTGCTGCCGATGTGCCAGGACACCGGTACCGCGATCGTGATGGGCAAGCGCGGCCAGCACGTGCTGACGCCCGGCGACGACGACGAGGCGATCGCCCGCGGCGTGTACGACGCGTACACGAAGCTGAACCTGCGGTACTCGCAGAACGCCCCGATCACCATGTGGGACGAGAAGAACACCGGCAACAACCTGCCCGCACAGATCGAGCTGTACGCGGACACACACAAGGGCCACGAGAACGCCTACAAGTTCCTGTTCATGGCCAAGGGTGGCGGGTCGGCGAACAAGTCGTACCTGTACCAGGAGACGAAGGCCATCCTGAACCCGGACTCGATGATGCAGTTCCTCGAGGCCAAGATCCGCTCGCTCGGCACCGCGGCCTGTCCGCCGTACCACCTGGCGATCGTCGTCGGCGGCACGTCCGCGGAGTTCGCGCTCAAGACCGCGAAGTACGCCTCGGCGCACTACCTGGACGAGCTGCCCACCGAGGGCGCGATGACCGGTCGTGGCTTCCGCGACCACGAGCTCGAGAAGCAGGTCTTCGAGCTGACCCAGAAGATCGGCATCGGCGCCCAGTTCGGCGGCAAGTACTTCTGCCACGACGTCCGGGTCATCCGTCTCCCCCGGCACGGCGCCTCGCTGCCCGTCGCGATCGCGGTCTCCTGCTCGGCGGACCGGCAGGCGAAGGCGAAGATCACGCCGGAGGGCGTGTTCCTCGAGCAGCTCGAGTTCAACCCGGGCCGGTTCCTGCCGGAGGTCACTGACACCGAACTCGACGCCGAGACCTCCGGCGTCTCCGGCACCGGCAAGGGCGCCGCGGTCAAGATCGACCTGACCAAGCCGATGCCGGAGATCCTGGCCGAGCTGTCCAAGCACCCGGTCAAGACCCGGCTGTCGCTGACCGGCCCGCTGGTCGTCGCCCGAGACATCGCGCACGCGAAGATCAAGGAACGCCTCGACGCCGGCGAGGAGATGCCGCAGTACCTCAAGGATCATCCGGTGTACTACGCCGGTCCGGCCAAGACCCCGGAGGGGATGGCGTCGGGTTCCTTCGGCCCGACCACGGCCGGGCGGATGGACTCGTACGTCGAGCAGTTCCAGGCTGCGGGTGGCTCGATGGTCATGCTGGCCAAGGGCAACCGGTCCAAGCAGGTCACCGACGCGTGCAACTCCCACGGCGGGTTCTACCTCGGCTCGATCGGCGGCCCGGCCGCGCGCCTTGCGCTCGACTGCATCAAGAACGTCGAGGTCATCGAGTACGAAGAGCTGGGCATGGAGGCGGTCTGGAAGATCGACGTCGAGGACTTCCCGGCGTTCATCGTCGTCGACGACAAGGGCAACGACTTCTTCGCCCACACCGGCGAGGTCACGCTGACGATCGGCAAGCGCCCCGGTCTGTGAACCGACACAGCCAATAACGAAGGCCCGGTGGGGTATTCACTCCACCGGGCCTTCGCCGTCTTCGCCGGCACTCGCGCCGCGTGGCCGAGACGACGGGTCACAGCACGAACGGAATGAGCCTCTTCGTCCGGTCCATGTACCGCCGGTACGGCTCACCGAGTCCCTCGACCAGTACCCGCTCCTCATGCGGAATGCGGATGACGTACGCGCCGGCGAGCGCGAACACCGTCAGCGGCGCAAGCCAATTGGTGTAGGCCACAGTGAATCCCAAGGCGCACGCCAGCGCACCGGCATAGGACGGATGCCGGATTCGGCGGTAGAGACCGGTGTCGACCACCTGCTGATCCGGCGTGGTCTGCACGCGAAAGGTGAAGGACGACCCCAGCTCGTACACGGCCCGCAGCCGCATCGTCTGTCCTGCCACGGCCACCGCAAGGCCGCCACAGAAGAACCACCAGGCGCCGGCGGTGATCACGGTGGCGTGGAACAGAACGCTCGACACCGCCCCACCGAGGTAGGCCGTCGCGAGCCCGAGTCCCACGGCAACACCCGACCACGCGTCGCGTGTCGGGCCCGAATCCGGGTGCGTGCGTCCGATCCGGTACTCGGAGAACAGGAAGGCGAGGAACGCGAGCGCGAGCACCACCGCCGCGACCGGATCGGCCGCGAACAGTGGGAGGGCCGATCCCGGGTCAGCCACCGGCTGCCCGCTCCCGCTCCTGCATCAACTGAGCGTAAGTCGATTCACCCCGTCGATCGACCTGTCCGAGTGATGCCGGGAACCCGATCGGCCCCGACCGAGCGGGCCGCTGCGACGGTGTCTCAGGCCGGGACCACGCCTGCTTCGACGGCGGCCGCCCGGTACGCGACCGCGAGGGAGTCGACGGTGTCGTGGGCGTTGAGCCCGCTCGGGTTGGGCACGACCCACAACTCCGCCCCCTCGACATCGTCCGGCTGACGCCCCTTGACGGCCTTGCGCACACCGAATGCGGCCCGGTACGCGGTGATGCCGGCGACCGCGACGACGCGTGGGCGCACATCCGCGACCAGCGCACGCAGCCGCTCGCCACCGGCCCGGAGTTCCTCGGCAGTCAGCTCGTCGGCCCGGGCGGTCGCGCGCGCAACGAGATTCGTGATGCCGACGCCGCGGGACACCAGCAGGTCCCGATCTGCGCTCGACATCCCCGCGGTGGGATCGATCGGCCGGTCGATGATCCCTGCGCGCAGCAGCGCTGGATAGAAGCGATTGCCGGGACGCGCGAAGTGCGCACCGGTCGCCGCGGTCCACAGGCCCGGATTGATGCCGACGAACAGCAGCCGGCAGGTGGGGCCGATCAGATCCGGCACCTCGGCGTCGCGGAACGACTCGAGCTGCTCGCGTGTGAAACCCATTCCCCGAGTACAGCACTCCTGGTCCGCGACGCCGGCGGGGGGGACCTGCCCCTAGGGCGTGTCTCCTAATCCCTCTCGGATGCCCCTGGCGAAACAATCGTCGTCCGGCAAGGCGGAGGAGAAGCCGATACCGCTGTTGTATCGGCGCCGACGACAACGCAGCAGGGCGGCGATTGGGCGCCGGGGGCGCCGAATCGGGGATTGGGAGACATGTCCTAGCCCCAACTGGCCCCGGCGACCTGCTTGACCGAGGCGTTGAGCCGGTTCCAGACGTTGATCAACGAGATCTGCATGATCAGGGCCGCCAGTTGCTGCTCGTCGTAGTGGTCGGCGGCGTCGTCCCACACGTCGTCCGACACCGGGTCGGGCCGATCGGCGAGCCGCGTGACCGCCTCGGTGAGTGCGAGGGCGGCGCGTTCGGCGTCGGTGAAGTACGGCGACTCCCGCCACGCCGCCACCGCGAACAGGCGCTCGACCGTCTCCCCGTCCTTCATCGCCAGCTTCGGATGCATGTCGACGCATACGCCGCAGCCGTTGATCTGACTCGCCCGCAGATGCACCAGGTGCACCGTGCTCGCCGGGAGTCCGGTGTTCTCGGTCGTGTGCCCCACCGCCTGCAGCGCCGCCACGGCGCCGGGAAGGACCAGTGCGGGGTTGTTCATTCGTGCCTGCATCGTCGTCGCTCCTGTCACAAAGGTTGTTTCGTGTTCG
Source organism: Rhodococcus sp. NPDC003348 (assembly GCF_053589375.1). Taxonomy (NCBI): domain Bacteria; kingdom Bacillati; phylum Actinomycetota; class Actinomycetes; order Mycobacteriales; family Nocardiaceae; genus Rhodococcus; species Rhodococcus sp. NPDC003348. Next base: position 80,503 of record NZ_JBSFRT010000006.1, on the reverse strand, counting down.
TCATTGCACTGACGGATCGGCACGAGAGAATGTGACAGCAATGAGCGACGAATTTCTGGCCCGGCGTTTCGAGGAGCACCGCGAGCACCTGAGGGCGGTGGGATACCGCATGCTCGGCTCGAGCGCCGAGGCCGAGGACGCGGTGCAGGAGACGTGGCTGCGGCTGAGCCGATCGGACACCGACGCGGTGAACAACCTCGGGGGCTGGCTCACCACCGTGCTGAGCCGGGTCTGCCTGGACATGCTGCGCTCGCGCACCTCACGCCACGAGGTGGCCCTGGACGGGCCCGCGGTACCGGCCACACCCGAGACGCGCCCCGAATCGTCACCGGAGAATCAAGCGGTTCTCGCCGATTCGATCGGGATCGCGATGATGGTCGTCCTGGACACCCTGACCCCGGCCGAGCGTCTGACGTTCGTGCTGCACGACATGTTCGCGGTGCCGTTCGACGAGATCGCCCGGATCGTGGGCCGCACCCCCGCGGCTACCCGGCAACTCGCGAGCCGCGCCCGGCGCCGGGTCCAGGGCGCCAGTGCCCCGGACCCCGATCGGCTCCGCCGCCGTCGCGTGGTCGAAGCGTTCCTCTCCGCGTCGCGCGAGGGCCGGTTCGAGGATCTCCTCGCGCTGCTCGATCCCGACGTGGTGCTGCGCGCGGACGACGCCGCGGTCACCGCGGCAAGCGCCGCGCTGGCACACGGTGCACCGGCCCTGTCCGCCCGGCTGCACGGTGCGCACGCGGTGGCCGAATCGTTCCGCGGTCGCGCCCGGCACGCCCAGGTCGTCACCGTCGACGGCAGGGTCGGGGCGGCGTGGGCACCGGGCGGGCAACCGCGCTCGGTGTTCACGTTCACCATCGTCGGGGATCGGATCGTCGAACTCGACGTCGTCGCCGACCCCGCAGTGATCGCCGGATTGGACATCGATTTGGCCGCACCGGACGTGTGACGCCACGTCCGGTGCCACGATGGAACGGACCGCGCCACGACCTGCGAAGGAGTGTCATGGAACCGGAGATGTCCGAATCCGATCCGTCGCTGTCGCCCAACAAACGGGCCGTCGCGGCGTATGTCGACGGTTTCCGCTCGGGCGACCACGAGGCGATCCTGTCGCTGCTCGCCGACGACGTCGTCTGGGAGATGCCCGGCGACTTCTCGATCACCGGCAAGGACGCCTTCGACCGGGAGATCGACAACGACGCGTTCACCGGCAAGCCGACGCTGACGGTGATCCGGATGGTCGAGGAGGACGACGTCGTGGTTCTTCTGGGCACCGTCGAGGCCCGGTTCGCGGACGGCGGCGAACTGCGGGGGATCTTCAGCGACCACTTCCACTTTCGCGACGGGAAGATCCAGCGGATCGAGTCGTACCAGGTCGACAACCGCTGAGCTGCGGGGCCCGGCGCCTGTCGGTGACCGCTCCTACACTCTCGCCATGGCCACCGAGGTGACGCGCGCGCAGGTGCTCTCGTATCGCTGGCACGCCCAGCAACTCGACCGGCAGCCGGGTGTCGCCGCCGACGCCACCGACTGCGACCTGCTCGACCTCGGCATCCAGAACACCGGTCCGGACGGCGCGGCCTGGGCGTTGCGGCTGCGGGGCACCCCGGACACCTTCCCCGGCGACCTCGCGCTCGCGTGGACGCTGCGCGGGGCGCCGCACTGCTACCGCCGGGCAGACCTGCCCGGGGTGGCGGTGGCGACGGCGCCGTTGTCGGAGGCGGACGCGGGCAAGCGCATCTTCGACGCGAACCGGCCGCTCAAGGCCGCAGGGATCCAGGCGATCGACGCACTGCGTGCCGTCGCCGACGCGATGCGCGACATCGTGCGTGAGCCCACCGTCAAGGGCGTCATGTCGACGGAACTGACCGCCCGGATGAGCGAGCCGTACCTGCGGTTCTGCCGACCGTGCAACACCACCCACGTGTACGAGATGCCGTTCCGGCTCGCGGCGCTGCATGCCGGACTCGAACTGCGTCCGGGCACCTCTCCGCCGGTTCTCGAACGCATCCCGGGTTGGCGGCGGAAACCGTATGCCCGTCTCGGCCCCGACGCGGACCCCCGCCTGGACGTCATTCGCGGATACCTGCGCTTCCTCGGGCCGAGCGACCCGCGGACCGTCGCCGCGTACGTCGACGCCCCGGTCAAGGACGTCACGCGGAACTGGCCGACGGACACCGTGGAGGTGTCGGTGGAGGGCACCACCCGGTCGATTCTGGCCGGCGACGCCGACGCACTGCTGGCCCCGCCGGCCGACCGATCCGTGCGCCTGCTCGGGCCGTTCGACCCGTACCTGCAGCTGAAGGATCGCGACCTCCTCGTCCCCGACGAGGCTCGGCGCAAGGCACTGTGGCCCACCCTCGGCCGGCCGGGTGCGATCGCGGTCGGCGGCGAGATCGTCGGCGAGTGGCGCCCGCGGACGTCTGGGCGGAGGCTGGCGATCGAGGTGACTCCCTGGCAGACGGTGGCGGAACCGTTGAATTCGGGTGTCGAGGAACAGGGGGCGGCGCTCGCCCTGTTCCGGGGCGTGGAGTTCGGCGGTGTCACCGCCACGGAGAGCCGGTGACCGGTGTGAACACGAACGGGCCCGGTGGAGCATTTCGCTCCACCGGGCCCGGGGTGTCCGAGGCGCCGAACTCGACTACGGTCCGACGGCCAGCAGGTTGGCCAGCTCAGCAGCGGTCTTGTCCCCGATGTAGGGAAGCAGCGCATCGTAGATGAGGGTCGACATGTCGGACTCCGTTCGCTTGGTGCAGGCGCCGGGTCAACTCCGGCACCGGCCACAGTAGCGGGACGGCGGCGAGTTCGCCACGATTTCGCTGCCCTCGAAGCGTCACCGAACGGGTGTGTACCCGGTCAGCGCGGCGTGTACCCGCCCGACCGCCTCGCGCAGCAGACGGACATATCGGTCCAGGTCAAGCACCGCGGGCGAGGTGGCGACCGAGATCGTGACCCGATCCCCGATGCCGTGTACGCCGTGAGTCAGCCCCATGAAGTTCGACAGCGCCGGGAAACCGGCCGTGAACACCACCCGCCCGCCGCCGAGCACGAGGTCAGCGGGGCCGCGGTCGACGCTGGAGACCACCGTGTGGCCGGTGACCTCCTCGGGCACCGCGGTGAAGTCGAAGTGCTCGACGCCGTGCCGCAGCAGCGGAGCGGGGACGACGGCCAGCGCGCGGTCCTCCGCCGCGCCGGACGGGTGGTCGGCGCGCATCCGGCGCAGGCGCAGCGCCGTGGCGATCGCGGCGGCCCGCTGCGCGAGGTCCTCGATCTCGGGATGCAGATCCACCGAGACGTTGCGGAAGTGATTGCGGGCCAATCGCTCCCCCGGCTTCGCGACCGTCACCTCGGCGGCCGGTCCGGACCCGGGGTCGGATCCCTGCTCGCCCAGGTACCGCGACAGGGCCAGCGAGATCGCGGTCATCGCGCCGACGGTGACGCTGATTCCGGGGCCGCGCAGGTACTCCGCAGGGACCACCACCGTGTCGATGCTGCGTCGCTCGTCGGGCGCGCTGTTGGTGGGCAGCTTCGGCCGGCTCGGGGGCGGTGGCGGGACCAGTCCGGCCGCGGTGTCCTGTTCGAGTTGCCGGTGGGCCAGGTGGGCGGGCCGGGCCCGCCTCAGCATCTGCCCGACCTGGACGGGCAGGCGCAGCACCGCCCCTGCGCAGGCGAGGCGGGGGCGCCACGGCGCAACGGGCGGGCCGGTCACGAGCGGGGCCGCGCCGAACAGTTCGCGGGCCGCCGCGGACGCGCGCCGGCCGTCGCCGAGTGCGTGCGCGACCTGCAGCACCGCCACCACGGTGCGGGAGTCACCGCACTCGGGCGCACCGGTCACCGGACCGAAAAGGTGTAGCCGCCAGGGCGATTCGAGGGGATCGAGCCGGTCGGTGAGCAGTGCCGCCACGTCCGTGCGGCAACTGTCCCAGTCCGTCGGCCCCTCGTGCAGCCGGACGAGCGTGGCATCGGGGACCATCGGTACCCAATGCGGAAAGTCGACACGACCGGGGACCTCACGGACTCTCAGCCGCAGATCCGGGACCGCCGAGGCCCGCTCGATCACGCCCTCCCCGATCTCCGTGAGCGGCGCCGTGGCATCGGCGAAGCAGTACAGCAGGAACTGGTCGGTGGGAATCTTGTGGGAGATCCAGTACGACTGCACATCGGGGGCGCTCATCCGCGGCACCGGCCGACGATAGCAGCGCGCGGGACCGCGCCGACCCGCCGGATGCAGTGGGCGAACCGTCGCGTGGTGTCGAATGCACGGAACGTCCGCCAACGCCTAACGTTGCAGCCATCTGTTCAGGTCACGGAGGCGAGATGATCCAAGGAGTCCACCCGAGTTCGACGCCGCCCCACGGCGGCTACGACCCCGGGGACAGATGGGTGCCGGTGGACCGCCGCCGGCTCGGCCTGGACGGGGCCACGTTCCTCCCGGCGTTCGTGGTGCTCGCCCTCGCATTCGTCATGGGAGCCGTGTTGCCCGCGATCAACAGCGCGGTCGCGTATGACGACAGGGTCGTCGCCGGCGACGTGATGGCAGTCGCGGGCGACATCACGTTCGTCCCCGCCGCCGGATGGGGCATCACATCCGGTGTCCGGGTCGGTGACGCCCCCGCCACCGGGTACCCCCGGTCCGCGAGGGTCGAGGACGGCGACCTGTCGTTCACCGTGCGCACCGGTGACTTCTCCGGTGACGCGCGTGCCCTCCTCCAGCAGATCAAGGACACCACCGAAGCACTCGACGAGAACATCCGCATCGACGGGGCACCGGTGGCGATCACCACCGACTCCGGCGAGCGCGGACTGGTCGCACGCTACGCGGGCCCCAAGCTCGACGGGGCGCTGGCGGCATTCGTCGTGGAGGGCCGCGGCATCGAGGTTGTCGCGGTCGGCCCGCCGGACACCGAGCATCATCAGGCCGAACAGATCGCCCAGATGATCTCGAGCATTCGACACACCGAGGAGGGCACCCGATGACCACCGTGATCGAGGATCTGCACGAACGACGTGCGGCCGCGATCGAGAACTCGGGTTGGGGCCGGGCGTTCACCTTCTACCAGCCGCGCAACGCGGCCTTCTGGGTGTACCTGCTGCTCGTGTCCAGCGGGGTGTTCACCTTCGTTACGGTGTTGGCGAGCGCCGCGGGCGCGTACGGGCGCGCGATCGTCGTGTCGGTGGTGCTGTTCGTGGTCTACGGGGCCATCTTCTGGTGGTTCACCCATCACATCGATCGCTACGCCCGGCAACCGGTGAAACTGGCTGTCGCCGCGTTCGCCTGGGGTGCGTTCGCAGCGACGTGGGTCCTGGCCGCCGGCGCCAACGACGCGCTGCGCGCGCTGTACGCGAAGGCGTTCGGGCAGTCCTGGGCGCTGGACTGGGGTGCCGGTCTGACCGCGCCGTTCACCGAGGAGGTCGCCAAGGGCATCGGCCTCGTCCTGCTGATCGCGTTGGCGCCGCGCCTGATCCGCACCGCGTTCGACGGCTTCATCGTGGGCGCCTTCCTCGGCCTCGGCTTCCAGATCGCCGAGGACATCGTGTACGCGCTGAACTCGGCGGGCACCCAGTTCGGCGCCAACCAGGTCGCCGCGGCGATGAGCACCGTGTGGCTGCGGATGGGTGTCGGTGTCGCCGCCCACATCCTCTACAGCGCCGTCTTCTGTGCCGGGCTGGTGTATCTGCTTGGCCGGCCCGCCGAACCACGGCAGGTCGGGCGCGGGCTCACCCTGATGGCCACCGCGATGCTGCTGCACGGGGTCTGGAACTCGATGGCGGTCCTCGTGCAGGGGAACGTCGCCCTGATGATTCCGGCGTGGGCGATCGTCATCGTCGTTGCGCTGTGCATCGTCGTCCGGGTGTTCCGGATGACCGTTCCCCGAGAACGGGAGTTCATGCGCGACGTCCTCGCACCCGAGGTCGACCACGGAGTGGTCACCGAACCGGAACGCGACGCGATGTGCGGTGACCACAAGGCGCGCAGAGCGTTCCGCAGATCCGGGGCCACCCGCCGCGACCGCAGGCGAAACGGGTACGTGCTCGAGTCCGTCGCAGACCTCGCGGACGCACTGGCGACCTCGCACGGCCGGGACACCGCCGCCGTCGAGTTCGCCCGCGCAGAGGTGGGGCGGATTCGTGCCGGCGTCCCCTCGACACCGCGCTGACCCCACTCACCGCTCACACCAACCCGGAGGCCAGACATGCGCAGTGACCTGATGAACAACGTCGAACGAAGCGGTGCGCCCGGTACCTTCGTGCTGCAGAACCAGTGGATGCTCAAGGTCGATCTGGCCGGCACCAGCGGGCACTTCTTCGCCCGACAGGGATCGATGGTCGCCTACCAGGGCGACGTCGACTTCGCTTACCAGGGCAGCGGCGGAATCGGAAAGCTGTTCAAGAAGGCACTCACCGGCGAGGGCATGCCGCTGATGAAGGTGTCCGGCAGCGGTGACGTCTTCCTCGCCCGCGACGCCGATGTGATCTTCCTCGTCGAACTCGAGGACGAGTCGGTGACGGTCAACGGCGACAACGTGCTCGCGTTCGAGAGTTCGCTGGAGTGGGACATCCAGCGGGTCGAGGGCGCATCGATGCTCAGCGGCGGACTGTTCAACACCACGTTCAGCGGTCGTGGCACGCTCGCGCTGACGGTGTACGGCATGCCCGTCGTTCTGAACGTCGACCGGCCCACCTACGTGGACGTGCAGAGCGCGGTCCTGTGGTCCACGTCGTTGAAGTCCGGGATCCGCAAGACCGCAAAGCTCGGCGCGGCGATCGGCCGGGGTTCCGGTGAGGCATACCAGCTGGAACTCACCGGGGACGGAGTCGTGGTGGTGCAGGCGTCGGAAGGGCATCCTCCGATCCCCAAGCAGTGACGCCCGGGGCCCAGCGGCGCGGGGCCGGCCGGTTCTCACCGACCGGCCCCGCGCGTGCGGTCACACGCTCGCGGCCAGCCGGTTCGCGAGCAGCGTGGTGAAGCGGGCCGGGTCGGCGAGTTCGCCGCCCTCCGCGAGCAGCGCCATGCCGTACAGCAGTTCCGCGGTCTCGGCGGCCGCGTCGTCCTCGGGACGCTCCGCCCGGGCCGTGCGCAGCGCCAGCACCAGCGGATGCTCGGGGTTCAGTTCGAGGATCCGCTTCGTGACCGGGACGGGCTGTCCGGAAGCCCGGTACATCCGCTCGAGCGCCGGGGACATGGAGAAGTCGTCGCCGACGATGCAGGCGGGAGAGGTGGTCAGCCGCGTGGACAGGCGCACCGACTTGACCTGCTCGCCAAGGGTTTCGGTCAGCCAGCCCAGCAGGTCCGCGAAGTCCTTCTCCCGTTCCTCGCGCGCGGCCTCGGCGGCTTCCTCGTCCTCCTCCGCGTCGAGGTCCACCTCGCCCTTGGCGACGGACTGGAAGGTCAGGCCCTCGAACTCCGGCACCTGCGAGGTCCACACCTCGTCGACCGGGTCGGTGAGTAGCAGGACCTCGAGCCCCTTGGCCTTGAATGCCTCGAGGTGCGGCGAGTTCTCCAGCAGCTGACGGGATTCACCGGCCGCGAAGTAGATCTGCTTCTGGCCGTCCTTCATCCGCTCGACGTACTCGGCGAGGGTGGTCTGCTCCTCGTCGCTCGCAGTGGACGCGAACGACGAGATCTGCAGCAGCACATCGCGATTGTCCACGTCGGCGATCAGGCCTTCCTTGAGTGCCCGGCCGAACTCCGCCCACAGCGCACGGTAGTCGTCGGGCCGGGTGGCCTGGATCTCCTTGATCGTGGTGAGCACCTTCTTGGTCAGGCGCCGCCGGATCGCGCGAATCTGCCTGTCCTGCTGCAGGATCTCGCGGGAGACGTTGAGCGAGAGATCCTGGGCGTCGACGACGCCCTTGACGAACCGCAGGTACTCGGGCAGCAGTTCGTCGGCGTCGTCCATGATGAACACCCGCTTGACGTACAGCTGGACGCCGGTCTTGCCGTCGCGCATGAACAGGTCGAACGGCGCGTGCTTCGGGATGAACAGCAGCGCCTGGTACTCGAAGGTGCCCTCCGCCTTCATCGGGATGGTCTCGAGCGGCTCGTCCCAGGCATGGGCGATGTGCCGGTAGAACTCGGTGTACTCCTCCTCGGTGACCTCGTCCTTCGACTTGGCCCACAGTGCCTTCATCGAGTTCAGGGTCTGGGTCTCCACCGTGACCTGTTCGGGTGCGTCGTCGGTGGCCGGGGTGCGGCGTTCGACGTCCATCCTGATCGGCCACGCGATGAAGTCCGAGTACCGCTTGACCAGTTCCTTGATCTTCCACTCGGCGGTGTAGTCGTGGAGGTGGTCCTCGGTGTCGGCGGGCTTGAGGTGCAGCGTCACCGACGTGCCCTGCGGCGCGTCGTCGACGGTCTCGATCGTGTAGGTCGCCTCACCGCTGGACTCCCAGCGGGTGGCCTGCTCCTGGCCGGCCTTGCGGGTCAGAAGGGTGACCTTGTCGGCAACCATGAACGTCGAGTAGAAGCCGATGCCGAACTGTCCGATCAGTTCCTCACTCGCGGCGGCGTCCTTGGCTTCCTTGAGCTTTCGGCGTAGTTCCGCGGTGCCGGACTTGGCGAGGGTGCCGATCAGATCGACGACCTCGTCGCGGGACATGCCGATGCCGTTGTCCCGGATCGTCAGGGTGCGGGCGCCGGGGTCCACGGCGATCTCGATGTGCAGGTCGGAGGTGTCCGCGCCCAGGTCCTTGTTCTGGTACGCCGCCAGCCGCACCTTGTCCAGCGCGTCCGAGGCGTTGGACACGAGCTCCCGTAGGAAGGAGTCCTTGTTCGAGTAGATCGAGTGGACCATCAGGTCCAGCAACTGGCGGGTTTCCGCCTGGAATTCCAGCTGCTCACGTTCTCCGGTGTGCGCGTTCAATCCGATTCCCCTTACGACTGCCGACGGGCACATGTTCGCCGGGATTTTACGCTCAGGACCCGGTCGGCGGACCTACCGCCCGGTAGTGGAACAGGGGGCTCCGAACCCATTGCCTCGGGCATGGGTGGGGAGGAAGGTGAAGGTCGGGGGCAACCGGTGGCGCCGCCGGGGCGCCGCCTCAAGGAAGGGATAGACCGTGTACGCACGTTCAACCACGATCCAGGCGCACCCGTCCTTCATCGACGCCGGCATCAAGCACATGAGCGACACCGTCATGCCCGCACTCGCGGACTACGAGGGCTGCGCGGGGCTCTCCCTCCTCGTCGACCGCGACAGCGGCCGCTGCATCGCCACCAGTTCCTGGATGGACGAGGACGCGCTGCGCGCGAGCGAGGGACCGGTCCGCGAACTGCGTGACCGTGCGACCGAGATGTTCCACGGCACCGCCACAGTCGAACGCTGGGACATCGCCGCCCTGCACCGGGACCATCACTCGAGCCGGGGCTCCTGCGTTCGCGTCGCATGGCTCAAGCTCGAGCCCGGTCACATGTCACGTGCGATCGACGTGTTCAAGCTGACGTCGCTTCCGATGATGGAGGACCTCGAGGGGTTCTGCAGCGCCAGCATGATGGTCGACCACGCCGCCGGCCGCGCGGTGGTGTCGGTGACGTTCGACAGCCGCGAGGCGATGGACCGGAACAGGGAGCAGTCGGAGTCGATGCGCGCCGCGGCCACCCGCGAGATGGGCGCGACCGTGCTCGAGGTGTGCGAGTTCGAACTGGCCATCGCGCACCTGCACGTACCCGAGATGGCCTGATCGGCATCTGCCCGCTTGTCGGCCCGAGGGGTTGACAGCGGGCAGGTTTCGGAAAGACACTGAACTAGATGGTTCAGTATCAGCCGCTCGACGCGACGTTCGCGGCACTCTCGGACCCCACCCGGCGCGGGATCCTCGAACGCCTCGACCGATCGGACGCGACGATCACCGAATTGGCGGATGCCTTCGAGATGACCCTCACCGGCATCACGAAACACGTCCACCTCCTCGAGCAGGCCGGGCTGGTGGTGACGGAGAAGCGGGGCCGGGTACGGCACTGCCGACTCGGGGCCAACCCCCTCGACCTCGAAATCGCGTGGCTCAACCGCCACCGCCGCGCTCTCGCCGGCCGCCTGGACCATCTCGGACAGTTCCTCGACCGTACGGCCGAGCCCAACCACGAGGAGTAGTCATGACCAGCACCCATCACGCCGCCGTCACCACGTCCGGCGACCGCGACTGCCGCGTCGAGCGGGTCTTCGACGCGCCACGCGCCCGCGTCTGGGCCGCCTACACCGAACCGGACCTGATCGCGCAGTGGTGGGGTCGAGGCAACCCCCTCGACGTGGAGAAATGGGAACTCGAGGTAGGTGGACACTGGCGATTCGTCGAGCACCACGAGGGCGGCAGCGACGGCTTCGAGGGCCGGTTCCGCGAAGTCGTCCCGCAGGAACGGCTCGTGTACTCCTTCGAGTGGGACGGCATGCCCACCCACGCGTCCATCGACGCCGTCGACTTCGTCGATCTCGGCGACGGACGCACGAAGATCGTCGTCGAATCGCTGTTCCTCACCGCCGAGGACCGGGACGGCATGCTCGGGTCCGGCATGGAGGAGGGCATGAACGCCAGCTACGCGGCCCTCGACGCGCTGCTGGCGCGGACCGCCTAGCTCACGCGCAGCGCGCGGCGCAGTCGTTCCGCGGTCGCGTGGTCGTAGGCGACCAGAAGCACCCGCTCGACACCGGTGTCCGCGCCGGTGACGGCGGCGACGGCCTGCCGGACCGCGTCCTCGAGCGGCCACCCGTAGGCGCCCGAGGAGATCAGCGGGAACGCGACGCTGCCGGCCCCGAGGGTGTCCGCGACCGCGAGGCTGCGGGTGTACGCGGCCCGCAGCAACGCCGAGCGGTCCTCGTGGCCGGAGTACCGCGGACCGACGGTGTGGATCACGGCCTGCGCAGGCAGGTTTCCCGCGGTGGTCGCCACCGCGGCGCCGACCTGGAGACCGTCGGGCAGGGTGGTGGCACGCAACTGCCGGCACTCGGCCAGGATCCGCGGCCCGCCGGCGCGGTGGATCGCGCCGTCGACGCCCCCGCCGCCGAGCAGGGTCGAGTTGGCGGCGTTGACGATCGCATCCGCAGGCACCGCGGTGATGTCGCCCTCGACCACGTCGATCACCGGCCCGGACCGCCGGGCCGGCCCGTCGGCAACCGTCTCCTCGGTCATCCGCACCAGGTCTGCGGCGGTGTAACCGGGCCAGCCGTGCAGTATCCGGCGCCACCGGTCCGGAACGGCGGAGGCACCCCACCGCGCGCCGAGCAGACCACCGGCAATCGCGGCCGTGGTGTCGGTGTCGCCGCCGGCCCGCACCGCCGCCTCCAGTGCGCGCGGGAGGTGGTCGGGGGCGGCGGGATCGGTGGAGGTGATCGCCCACCACGCGGTCTGCAGGGCGTGCACCACCCATCCGTTGTTGGAAAAGTCTGCGGGCGAGCCGGTTTCGGACATATCGAGCAGCGGCCCCCACTCGGCGGCTACCTCGGCCGGCGCGGTCTTCAGGTAGCCACGGACGCCGTCGAAGCTGCCGTGCAGGACGGCGTGCCGGATGGCGTGCGTCCACATCCGGCACGCTTCGATCGCCTGCGGGTCGTCGTGGGTCAGCGCCGCGACGGCGGCCGCCGCGTCGACGCAGCCCCGCTCGTCTCCGAGGTGGGCCAAGGCGACGGGGGCGGTGCGCATCAGGGAACCGTTGCCGCCCTTGCGTCCGGGGATCGCCCGGGCCCGGGCGCGCATGGCGTCCGCGCTGCCCGGCCGCGCCGACAGCACGGCGCGGGTCTGGTTCCCGACGTCCGGGGGATTCGAGTCGAACCAGGCGACGAACCGCGCGGCGACCGCGTCCAGCCCGGTGCCGCGGCCGATGTCCGCTCCGGTGGCGGCGACCTCGGCGATCGCGACCGCCATCGCGGTGTCGTCGGTCCACTCTCCCGGCGCCCAGGCGAATGTGCCACCGCCGATCATGTCGATCGGTGTCCCCGGAGCCGGATGGGTGAACTCGTATCCGGCGCCGAGTGCGTCGCCCGCGGCGGTGCCGAGCAGAACGCCCGCCGCGCGATCGGCCTGCTGCGTTGTCAGGTTCATGCCATCCCCTAGCCGTACAGAATAAATCAATATTGATCTAACCCTAGGTCACGGTCGCGCCTGCCCGCAAGCACCCGCGCCGGGACCGGTTGTTCAGTTAACCGATTGCGACACCAACCCTCGTGCCACGTGGTAGAACACGTTACAAATTCGTCGGCCGATCCGCCCGACGTCACCACCGAAGGACCTCGATGCACTGGTACACCGGTAACACCGTCTACGACACCGTCCTGACCGCCGCGTTCGCGTTCGCCGCGTTCGTGATCATCGGCGGCTTCTTCGCCCAGAGTTCGTACGGGCGGTTCTCGTCGACCAACCTCGGGTTCAACCTCAACCCCAAGCTCGGCTGGTGGTTGATGGAGATCCCCGCGACCGTGGTGTTCCTGGTCTTCTACCTGACCGGGCCGAACCGGTTCGAGCCGGCGTCCCTCGTTCTCGCCGGAATCTGGTTGCTGCACTACGCGAACCGCGGCTGGTTCTTCCCGCTCGCCATCCGTCAGGTGCCCGGCAAGCGCAGCACCTTCAACGTCTCGGTGATCGTGATGGGCATGCTGGTGACTGCCATGCACGGCTACCTCAACGGCGCACTCTTCAGCCACGACTACTTCGGGCAGTACACCACCGACTGGCTGACCGACCCCCGGTTCCTGATCGGTCTCGCCGTCTACCTGTGCGGCTTCGCACTGCTGGTCAGCTCCGAGTCGATCGTGCGCAACCTGCGCGACAGACACAATCCCGGAGCCGCCGAGTACCGGGTCCCGTTCGGCGGCGGTTTCCGCTACGTCACCAGCCCCGCCTACCTCGGCGAGCTGATCGCCTGGTCCGGGTTCGCGCTGCTGACCTGGGCACTACCCGGGGTCGTCATCCTGCTCATCACCGCGGGCAACCTGATCCCCCGGGCACTGGCCACCCACCGGTGGTACCAGGAGAAGTTCACCGACTACCCCACCGACCGCAAGGCCCTCGTCCCCTACCTGGTGTGACGGGCGCCCCGCGTTCAGTCACCCCTGCAGCTCCGGCTGCGGACGAACAGTGAGGATCTGCTGGGCACATCCGACGGGTCCACGAACGTCGTGCAGGACCGTACTCGTGAGCCCCTGCCCGGTCCGCCCGAAGGTCACGCCGGTGTCGAGCCCCGTCCACCGCCCCTCCGGCTGGCGGTACAGGTGGATGGTCAGGTCCATGTTGGGGAACATCCAGTCCGCGGGATCCTGCCGGACGGCGATGCCGTTGGCGGTGTCGACCAGCGCGATGTAGGACGCCAGGTCACTCGCGTTCTCGCCGGCGACGAGATCCATGGGCGTGGACACCCACGCGGCGGCGCGCCCGGGCCGCGGTTCCCCGACCGCCCGGGTGTCGATCGAGGCGATGTAGCCCCCCTTCCACACCGAGGTGAGCGACCACACGGGCAGCGATTCGGGCGCCGGAAGCGGTTCCGGTTCACCGCCCGCAACCTCCGCGATGCCCTGGGCGGACAGGAACCATGCCCGAACCGCCAGCACGGAGCGGCCGCCGATGTCCACCGTCGCCTGGACGAGCTCGACCGTGCGGCCCGGCCGGACGACATCCACACGAATGTCGAACTCCTCGAATCCGATACGCCCGAGAATGTCGAAGCTGACGCGGCTCATCAGCAGGTCCGGCCGCGCCTGCTGCGCCCGCACCCTCTCGATCTCGTGCACGACCAGCCCGGCAAGGGGGCTGACGTGCTGTTCGTCGTCCGCCCAGGCCCCGCCCGCGTGCACGGTCGGCACGAAACGGTGGGCACCGACGCGCTCGAAATAGCTGGACCCGGGTCCTGTCGAATCGGTCACCGAGATCCCCTTCCGGTAAGTGGCTGCGATCCGGGCCGAACGTCCGGTCGGGTGTCGACCCATCCGCAATTTCTCGACCCCGGGGTCGAACTCTAGCCTATCGGGTCGATAGAACGTCCCGACGGACGACAACCGGAAACGACGAACCCCAGCGACAAGCGCACCGATGCGGCCTCGGGAGCGCGTCACCCACCCGGCCCCCGATGGCGTTCGCCGAGGATTGGCCCAGCACTCCCCCGGCTATGATCGGGCGGTGACTTCGACCGTGGACGCGCACGCCACCGCTCCGGGAGGGCGGGTGGCGCGCCGACGCGACCGGCGCAAGGCGGAGATGATCGCCGCGGCCCTGCAGATCCTGTCCGGCAGCGGCTATCAGGGCATGCGCTTCGAGGACGTGGCCGAGCGCACCGACATCGCGAAAGCCACTCTCTACCACTACTTTCCGAGCAAGGACGCCCTGGTCTCCGCGGCACTCGAGAAGCTCACCACCGATGTCCTGACGCGCCTCGGCGAGGCACTCGAGGCCGCGGCCGGCCGCACCGAGACCGACCGGCTGCGCGCGCTCGTCACCGAGCAGCTGCACATTCTGACCGTGCTCTACCCCGAGGTCGGCAAGCTGTTCTCCTTCCCCGCGCCCTGGCCGAGCGAGCACATCGAGGCGATCAAGACGATGCGGCACCGCCACGACCAGATCTTCCGCGACGTGGTCGACCGTGGACTGGAGGCGGGCGAGTTCGACTGCCCGGATCCGTCGGTGGCGCTGCACTGCCTGCACGGCATCCTCAACCATGCGTCGATCTGGCTTCGCCCGGACGCCGACCCGGACGGCCGGATCGGCGACGCCGTCGTCGACGAGGCGCTGCGACTGTTCGTCCGCGCCTGAACCATCACCCGCACCCGAACCACCAACAGCAGGGGCACCCCCGTGCCCACTCCCGCCCCGTTCAGCCCTTCGGCAACTTTCTCGACCCTAGGGTTGAATAACCGAACTACCGGACGGTAACGTGCGCCTACAGAGAGGCAGCGCCGACCGGAGGAAGCAACATGAGTACGGCGTCCGAGGTAATGAACGAGCGGGTGGAGTGGGCGCTGGAGGGACGCGTCGCACGGATCACCCTGATCCGGGAGTCGGGCAATGCGCTGGACATGGCTGCGGCACAAGCGATTCGAGAGGCCGCCTGGCGCATCGCACGCGGAGCCGACGAGGGCACCGTCCGGGTCGCGGTGATCGGGGCGCGTGGCGCGACGTTCTGCGTCGAGCCGCGACCTGGCCGCCCAACCGGACGACGAGGCGAGGACCGTCGCGGCGCTGTTCAGCGGTGAAGACGGCAACGAGGGCGCAAACGCCTTCCTCGCCAAGCGAACCCCGTCGTTTCGGTGACTCCTCCTGGCATCAGTCCTCGAGGGCGACGCCCCGGCGCTCCGGCAACACAAGCGCGGCCCCGGCGGCCAGCACGAAGGCCACGGCGAACACGGTGAACACCAGTGCGTTCCCGCCGGCGTCGAGCAGCCACGGCACCATGAGCGGTGACAGGATCGAGGCGATCCGACCGAAGGCTGCGGCCGCTCCGGTGCCCGAGCCGCGGACCGGCGTCGGGTAGAGCTCCGGCCCGATCGCGTACAGGGCGCCCCAGGCGCCGAGGTTGAAGAACGACAACGCCATCCCCGCCGCAACGATCTGGGTGGGCGTGTCCGCCAGTCCGAAGAGTCCGGCCGCCACCGCGGAGCCGGCGAGGAAGGTCGCCAGGGTGCTGCGTCGGCCCCAGGCCTCGATCAGCCACGCCGCGACCGCGTATCCGGGGAGCTGCGCGAGGGTGATGACGAGCGTGTACTGGAACGACTTGACCAGATCGAATCCCTGGTTCACCAGCAGGCTCGGCAACCAGATGAACGCGCCGTAGTAGGACAGGTTGACGCAGAACCAGATCGCCCACAGTGCGGTCGTGCGGCGCCGGAGCCGGGCCGACCAGATCGACTCGCGCACCGGTGTTTCCGTCGGTTCCGCGGGTTCGGGCGGTTGCGAGGTGTCCGGCGGTTGCGACGCGTCCGACACGGTTGCGGAGACCGGCGCCTCGACGCCGGCCGCGGCTTCGAAGTCCCGGACCGCGACCTCCGCCTCGGCGTCCCGGCCGCGGCTCTCGAGGAACCGCACCGATTCGGGCAGCCCGAGCCGGACCACCACCGCGTAGGCCGTCGGCACCAGGCCGACCGCCAGCGCCCACCGCCACCCGTCGTCGCCGAGCGGCACCACGAAGTAGCCGATCAGCGCGGCAAGCACCCAGCCGACCGCCCAGAACGCCTCCAGCGCAACGACCATGCGGCCGCGCAGTTTTCGCGGCGCGTACTCGCTGACCAACGTCGACGCGACCGGCAGTTCGGCACCGAGACCGAGTCCGACGACGAACCGCAGGGCCATCAGGACCGCCACCGACCCGGCCAGCGCGGCGGCACCGGTTGCCAGCCCGTAGACGAGCAGCGTCGCCGCGAACACCTGGCGCCGGCCCAACCGGTCCGCGAGCAGGCCACCGAGGCTCGCCCCGACCGCCATGCCGACGAACCCGATCGACCCGATCCAGGAGAGCTGCGTGTTGCTCAGATTCCACTGCACCGCCAACGCGGCCATCACGAACGAGATCAGGCCGACGTCCATGGCGTCGAGCGCCCACCCGATCCCCGACCCGACGAGCAACCGGCCGTGGCGGCGGGTGAAGGGCAGCTCGTCGAGACGCTCGCTGCGGGACTTCGCGCCGGGTGTGCTCGGGTCGGTGTTCATCGGGTCACGCCGATCTCGTCGATCCCGCATTCCGCCAGGTGGCGGCGTCTGTCGCCGCGTGCGCGACAAGGGCATTCGGCCATGCCGTCAGCGTACGGCCCGGTGCTACCGCTGCCGGTCCGGGTCCGTCCCGAACACCGAAAAGGTGGCGTAGTAGCGGTCGGGGTCCGGATCGGGACCCGGATCGGGTTCCGGTGCGCCCCGCCCCTCCAGCCGGGCGAGGACCCGGGCCACGCGACGGTCGGTGAGCAGCTGCTCCCGGAGCGGTTCGGCGGCGGCCACCGCCTCCGCCTGGGCGGCGGCGTGCACCTCGACGATCAGCCGCGCGAGCCGATCGGCGCCCAGGTGCAGTGCATCCGGGTGGATGTCCAACGCCGACATCCTGCCGTCCACCCCGGCTTCGACACGCACCGCGCCGTCCGGAGCGTGCGCTCGCCCGCGCACCCGCTCGACGGCCTGCTGCACCCGGCTCGCCGTCACGGCCAGCTCCGCCAACTCGCCGTCGGGTGACGGGGACACCATGCCGGTCACCGCCGTTCGATGACGTCGGGACCGGCCACGGGGCCGGGCTGCGCACCGTCCGTCCGCGGGAAACACGGCGAGACGACGGCGACCGCCAGGTCTCCGCGCGAATTGACGTCGGCGGTGAGCCGGAACCCGTCGGGGGACTCGCCGTTGACGCCGCGGGTGTCTGTGCGGGACCGGTCCGTCATGGGCCATCCCCGGTCGGTCCACAACCGCACCAGGATGTCGTGGTAGCGGTTCGCCTCACCCCGGGGAACCCCGCTCACCCAGTACGTGGCGGTGAGGAACAACTGCCCGTCCCTGACGGTGTTGGAGTCGTCGCAGGGGATGGTGTGCGCCGGCCCGAAGGTTCCGGTGCTCAGTTCGGGGTGCGCCCGGGTCAACGACGTCCCCGGGGGCAGCGCCGCGAGCGTGTCGTCAAGGTGCGCGAAGAGCCGCTGCTGCGCGACCTCCCGGGTCAGTGCGGTCTCCACCGCGTCCTCCGTCCTGTCGTTCCCTCCGCACCCGGCGACCAGCGCCAGCGCAAGCGCCGGCACCGCGAGCACGGCCCCGGCTCGCAGCCGATGTGTTGTCATGGTTCCTGCCCCACGATGATCCGTCCCATCGCTTCGAGCGACGGGTTGCCGCTGTCCCAGTAGTCGCTGTGGCTGCCCGGGTCGATGCCGATGTCCCCGAGGATCGGCAGATGCCACGGGGTGCCGGGATCGCCCTCGAACACCTGCGCGCCGAACGCGTCGCGCGCGGGATTCGGCCCATGCGCCGCGTTCCCGAACATGTCCCCGATCAGGGGCACCGGGTCGCCCTTCGCCGCGGTGACGTACACCCTGGCATGGTTGCCGGCCGGGTCGACGCCGTCGAGCCGTAGGTGGTCGACGTCCGGCACGGTGACACCCGGACTGCCGACGAACACGAGTTCGTCTACGCCCAGCGAACTTCCGTGCGCGGCGGCGGTGCCGATGACGGTGGTGCCGTAACTGTGCCCGATCACCACGGCATGTGCGGGCGGACCGTCGTGCGCGGCCCGCAGCCCGTCCTGGAACGCGTCCAGACGCGGCGCCCCGGCATCGGCGAAACTTCGCAGGGCGGCGTCGGGCACGATGCTCTGCGGCGCGTTGTAGCCGTACCAGGTGATCACGGCTGTCGCCGCGGGATCCGCCAGGTTCGCGGCGTCGAGCATGCTCTGGGAGCGCTCGACGTCGCCACCGATACCCGACAGTGTCGATCCGGTTCCGGGCACGAAGGTCGCGACGTTCATCGCGGTGTCCGGGTTGTTCACGGCGATCGCCGCTCGCCCCTCGTCGTCGATACCCAGCAGGTAGAGCGTGTCACCGCCCGCCTCGATCTGTCGGGCGACGGCGTCGTAACCGGCGACCTCGTCCGCCACGCCGTCCCGCGACTCACACCAGTCCTCGTACTCGCGCCGGCGTAGCTGCGTCGGCTCGTCGACCACTCCCTCGTCCGGCGGCACGTCCTCGCCGCGCGCCCAGTCCGGGTGCCGCCGGTCCAGGTCGTCGAGCCGGACCCGGGCACCTTCACGCAGGTCGTCGAGGTGGATCGAGTTGTAGTGGTGCTTGTCGACGGCGGGCAGGCCGTCCCGGTTGCCGATCGCCGGGTCGAGGGCGAACAGTCCGTCCTTCTCGGCGGGTGTCAGCGTCGCCCAGAGGTCCCGCAGGGCCCGCGGCTGGTCGGGCAGGGCGGCGCGGCCGTCGAGGATCGCGGCGATCCGGGTACCCGGCGCCGCGCCCGAGGCGGGGTCGAGCTCGGCGAGCGCCGTAGCGAGAGCGGCGGCGGCGCGGACGTCGGCCTCGCCGGCTGCGTCCAGCGCGGGGGCCAGCCGGGACTCGAGCACCCCGGCCTGCTCCCGGAGCTGCGCCTGGAACAGCAGATCGAGCACGGGGACGCCACTGGCGAATACCGGGGCGGTGACCCGCCCGTCGTCCGCGACCGCGAAGCCGGCGATCGTCGCGTCGTCCGCGATCGCGAGGGCAGTCGCAGCCGCCGGTCCGAGCGCGCCCGCCGCATCGGTGAGGGCGTCGGCGACGGCCCGAACGGCGGTTCCGGTGTGATCGCCCACCTCTCGTGCCGCGAGTACGTGTGCCGTCGCCGCCGTCGCCGCCGATCCCGACCAGTGGGTCGTGGCGGCGTCGACGCGGCGCCGCAGCGGCGCCACGGTGTCGTCGAACTCGCGGTTCACCCTCTCGATCCGGCCACCGGCGACAGCGAGGGCACCGGGTTGCCAGCGGCGCAGCTGCGTCAGCGTGGCGGCCACCGCTACGGGCCCGTTCCACTCAGCCGGTCCCGCAGTGCCCCATCCGCGGCCTCGTACCCGGCGGCGGTGTCGTCGGCAGTGGCCGCCATCGTCCGCATCCTGTCGGCGGTGCGCCGGTATCCGGCGAGGATCGGATCGGCCGCGCGGGCGAGAACCGCCCCGACCGCGGAGTCGGGCATCGCGGCGGCGGCATCGGCGCAGGACCCGGACGGGTCGAGGCCGACGACGGTGTCCGCGTCCGCCCGCAACGATGCCGCCAGCGCACGCAACGCCGCCACGTCGGCCACAAGAATTTCCCCCACGATCCCCCCGATCGCCCACCCCAGTGTTCGAAGGGTAGCAACCGGTTGTGGGGGTGGGGCGCGACTACGCGGCCTCGGCGACGGCCTTCAGCTTCGCGAGGCCCCTCTCGAAGTCCTTGCCGACCATCTTGTCCATGCTCATCACGAACCCGAACACCTTGAAGAACCACGATTTCGGGCCGGTCATCTGCCACCGGACGGTGGTTCCACGAGGAAGGTTTCGGCGGCCATGCGGAGAGTCAACCCCATTCCGACGCGGCCGTCCGGCGACGACACGACGACGGATTCCTGCACAGAGTGGACCGGCCGGTCTGGACGTCCGTTCATGAATACCCGCTGGTCGGGTACTCGCGAGTATTAAGGATCATCATTTACGCTCGCGTTGCGTCGTGTCGCCCCTCCGCGAGCGGCGAAGGCTCGCCGGCCCACCCTCCCCCTCCTGGGTCGGCGGGCCGTCCCTCGGCCCAAGGAGGAGTGTTGATGAGAATTCCGTTGTGGATCGGCGGTCCCGTGCTGATCGCCCTGTCGGCAGCCGACGCGGCGCTCGAACTTCAGGCCCGGACCGTCCGCGGCCTGACCCGGACGGTGATCCGCACCATGAGCGCGGACGCACCCGTCCAACTGATCACTCCGGAATCGGACGCGGGCCGCGCCTCCCGAACGGCCTGACCCGACGGCCTAACCGGCGGCGTCTTCCTTCAGCGTGTACGCGACGAGTGCGTTCGCGTGGCCGTGACCGAGCCCGTGTTCGGCCTTGAGCCAGTTCACCAGCTCCATGTGCTTGGTCAGGTCGCTGGCCCGGATCAACGCCTGCCATTCACCGATCGGACGCCCGTACTTCTCCTCGATCGACGGGAAATACGACGCGGGTCCCTTCACCTGCTCGCTCATGGTCGCCAACAGTAGGGCAACGGACCCGATCGCGAAGCACCTCGACGCATGCGGTCCGCCTATCCGACCGTGCGTTCGTCGAACCTGTCCACGATCCATCGGTGCCAGGTGGCCGCGGTATCCGGTATGCAGCCGTGCCGGAACGGCTGCTCCGGCGGTCCGGGCCGCACCACGACGCGGAAGTCCCGCGATGCGATGCGCATGTCGACCGTGGTGCCGGAGTCGGTTGTGGTTGCCACAGAGACGCTTTCGAGCGCGCCGAGGGCGAAGACACCCGTCGCCTCCCGGATCACGTGTTCGGCGACCTGCGCCGGCTGCGGCAACGCGGCCCGGCCCCGCAGGTGGGTCGGCGACATGCGACCGGCGAGATGGTCACGGACCGCGGCCCGTGCCGACTCCGCGCCGAGTCGGCTGAAGTACAGCCCCTCCGGCAATGCGATCATGTTGGCGGCGAACCGGTCTCCTCCGATGTGGGTGCACTCCCACACGTCCGCGCCGTCGACCTCGGACAGGGCGCTGACGATCGGCCGGCCCAGCTCGGCGCAGCAGGCGTCCTTCTTCCCGTGGGTGCACACCACGAACAGCGGACTGGTACGCGCCTCTCCGACGTCCGGTTCCGTCCCGGCGGCGCTCGTCTCGAACGACAGGTCGGCAAGGTCCTCGTAGCCGGCGACGACCCCTTGGCGCATCCAATGGCTCACCCCGTCGGACCAGGCGAGAATCCAGCGCGGTTCGGTGACGCGCCGACGGCGGGGGCGACGGATCAGCACGAGCCGGGCGGGGCCGTCGAGTGCCGCGATCCGGTCGAGCAGGGCGTCGGGCAGGACTCCGGTCGGTGCGGTCTTCGGCCACGGCCCGGGATGCTCGATCAGCACCCACAACCGGGTGAGGGTGGCGCGCGCGACCATCGGCTCGCCGACCGCGGACGACCGCCACGAACACGCGTCGGGCCGGCGACTCACCTGGGGATTCTCGATCACCGATCCCATTGCGGCAAGGTCGATGTCGGATTCGGCCCCGTGCGACCGGCCGCGCGAGGTGCACGGCACGGCGCAGGCGCCGTCGGGGCGAGCAGACACGGCATTTCCCCCACTCGGTAAGTTAGCCTTACCAATCTTAAGGGACGCCATTTCGGCGGCCGCGCGGCACCGACCGGGCGGGGCAGCGAGTGCAGTCAGGAGTGCGAATGAGACAGGATGCCACGCGGGCGGGTCGAGTGTTGATCGGCGTGCTCGCCGCGACAGTGGCACTGACCGCCTGCGGCAGTGCCGACGACGATTCGACCGATCAGGCGACCTCGGTGCGCACGGTGGCGCACGCCCACGGCTCGACCGAGGTCCCCGCCGATCCGCAGCGCGTCGTGGTCCTCGAACCAGTGCACCTCGACACCTCCATCGCACTGGGTGTGATCCCGGTCGGCGCAGCGGTTCTCAGCGAAGCGACCGGAGTGCCCGCATACCTCGGCGACAAGGCGTCGTCGGTCGCGCTGACCGGCACGGTCGCCGCACCCAACGTGGAGAAGATCGCCGCACTGAAGCCGGACCTGATCCTCGGCACCGAGACCCGGCACGCGGACCTGTACGACCAGCTCGCCGCGATCGCCCCGACCGTGTACATGGCGTCGCAGGCCGATCCGTGGCAGGACAATGTTCGCTTCGTCGCCGACGCCCTCGGCAAGGGGTCCGAGGCCCAGACGCTGCTCGACGGCTACACCGCGCGCTGCGAGGAGGTCGCGACCGAGCACGGCACCGCAGGCAAAGCGGCGCAACTGATCCGCCCCCGCGAGGACGTCCTGACCCTCTACGGCCCGACCTCGTTCGCGGGCAGCACCCTCGAATGCGCCGGGTTCACCATCCCGCCCCGTGACTGGCAGAACTCGATCTCCGTCGACCTGTCCCCCGAACTCGCCAGCGAGGCGAAGGCCGACCTGGTCCTGGTGACCAGCGCGAAGCCGGCCGACCCGACATCGGTCCCCGCGGTGGTGACCGACCGGGCACTGTTCCCGAACATGCACGTCGTCGACATGTCGTACTGGATCACCGGCGTCGGCCCGCTCGGCGGCATGACGGTCCTCGCCGACCTCGACGGCATCCTGTCGGCTGCGCCCACCAAGAGCAACTGAGCCGTCACGCCGCGCCGGACTCCCCGTCACCGCCAGTGGGTGACGGGGAGTCCGGCTCCCGCACCATGCGGAACGAGTTGAGCAGCCCGAGAAGGCCGGCCACGATCGGAACGAGCAGTGCCGCCTGCAGGGCGATGGGGCGCGCGTCGGTGTTGATGCGGACGATCTCGTCCTGGACCGCCGGGGGCTGGCCCACGAGCAGGGCCTCGAGTTCCGCGTTGCTCATGACCTGCGCGTCGTCCTCGAGCACCTTCGCCACGCGCTGTTGGTCGGCGGGCGGGAGCACGGTGCTCGACTGCGCCATCGCGGTGAAGGTGATCGACAGCGTCGCCAGCATGATGGCGCCCGCGAAGGCCAGCCCGAACGAGAGCCCGAACGACCCGGCCGCGGAGTTGGTTCCGGCGGCTTCGCTGACCCGCTCCTCCGAGATCGGGGCGAGCGTGTAGTTGTTCAGCTGAGACACCAGCATCCCCAGCCCCGAACCTGCCATGACGAGCGGCACCACCAGCGCCCACCCGAAGTCCGCCCTGGGCACCAGCGGGATCAGGATCGCGATGCCGACGGTGACCAGGACGAAACCCCACCGGATGATCCCGGCCGGGGGTCGATCGCCCGCCTTCTTCCCCACGAGCAGGGCCACCGCGAACATGCTCAGCGACAGCGGTGCGAGGGACAGGCCGGCCAGCATCGCGTTGTACTCGAGCACCATCTGCAGGTAGATCGGCAGCGCGATCATCGTGCCACCGAGGGCGATCTGCTGGAGCATCTGCTGCGTGACGCCTAGCCGGAAAACCTTGGACCGGAACAGGTCCGGATCCAGCAGGGCCGGTTCCCCACGCTGCTTCCGGCGGATCAGCCAGTACGCCAGAGCGCCCAATGCCGCGGCACCGATCACCAGGAGCGCGGCGACCGCCTCACCGCCCTCCTGCCACACCAGAATTCCCAGCACGATCCCGCCCATGCCCACGACCGAGAGCACCGCACCCCCGACATCAACACCCCGGGGACCGGTGTACGGCACGTCGCGGACGAGACCGATACCCGAGAGCACGACGACGATGATCACCACCTCGAGCGCGAACGCGATCCGCCACGACAGGTAGGTGGTGACGAAGCCGCCGAGCAGTGGTCCCACCGCGGCGGCGATCGCGGCCGCGGCGCCGACCAGTGCGTAGACCTTCTTCTGCATGTCGCCCTCGAAGTTGCCGTGCACGAGAGACTGCATCGCGGGCAGCAGCAGCGACGCCCCGATTCCGCCCACCACGGCCCAGAACACGATCACCGTGGTCAGGCTCTGTGCGAATGTCATCGCCGCCGCTCCCGTCGCGTAGCCGAGCAGGCCGAGGACGTAGGCGCGTTTGCGGCCGATGAGGTCGCCGACCTTGCTGCCGATCAGGATGAAGGCCGCCGACACCAGCGCCTCGAGCGCGATCGCCGTCTGCACCCCACTGACGGTCGTGTCGAGGTCGCGAACCACGGCCGAGATCGACACGTTCATCAGTGACGTGTCCACGACCAGGACGAACATTGCCATCGCGAGCAGGACGGCGAGCAATCGCGTGTGCCCGGACGCGCGATCGGAATCGCTGGCAATCACCCCATCGGTCATGGCACCCCACCACCTCGGCAGTCGTGAACTTCTCCGCAACAGGTACCGCGACATCCACCGCTGACGCCGGAGCGTATCGCAGCAGGCAGCGGAGCGCCGACCGCCGCCACGCCGCGTTCGCCACTCACCCTCCGATAGTGGCCGAACCGTGCAACGATCGGGTTCCAAGGGGAGGATGGGGTCGACACCGGGTCGGGCCCCCTGCACCACAGGAGGTCTCCATGATGAATCTCGCTCGCAGACTCGGCATCTGCGCAATTGCCGTTGCTGCATCGGGTTTGTCGACCGCAGGAGTTGCCGCCGCGGCGGTGACCATTCCGTTCCAGATCGACCCCGCGCCGTTCGGAAACCCGAACGGGAGCTTCGACGCGCCACCGGTTCGCTGCGCGGCCGTCGTCGGTGACCAGCCGGGCAGCGTGACGATCACCGGTGGGAAGCCGGGTCGGTGGGGCTGCCTGCTCTCGGCCGAGGTGTTCTGGGTGAACTTGTCGACCGGGACCTCCGGCACCGCTCGCTTGTCCGACGGGCTGAACGGCATACCCGCCGCTGCGACGGTGCACACGGGAACCGGGCAGGTGGCCATCGTCGTCAATTCCACGGTGCCGGGACCGATCACCCCCGGCGTCGCCACGTTCTACGTGCCGTAGGCCAGGCGTCAGAGTGCCCGCTTGAGCCCGACGTGACTGTTGTCGTACCCGAGCCGCGCGTAGAAGGCGTGCGCCCGCTCGCGGGCCTGGTCGGTAGTGACCTGCGCGAGCGTCGCGCCGCGGTGCCGGCCGTGGTCGTGCGCCCACTCGAGCATTGCGGTGCCGACTCCGCGGGACCGTTCGGAGGCCGCCACCCGAACCCCCTCGATCTGCAGACGTGTGGTGCCGCCGCGGGACAACCCAGGAATGACGGTGAGCTGCATGGTGCCGACGATCCGGTCGTCCTCTTCGCGCACCACGGCCAGGTACTGCCAGGGGTCCCGTGCGACAGCGTCGTACGCCTCCTCGTACCGGGCGATCTCGGCGCCCTCGCGGGTGCGACCGATCTCGTCATCGGAGAGCAGTGCGACGAGCGCCGGCACGTCGGCGCGGCAGGCGCGCTGCACCCGATAGGTCCGGTCACCGAGTCGGAGCCGCCCACCGACCGATGCCCGTGCCCGCGAACGCAAGCGGGCCACGAGCGTGTCCAGCCAGCTGCCGACATGTCGCCGAGCCTCGGGGGTGTCGGGGTAGCGGCACCGCAGGTGCAGTCCGGACTCGTCGAAGATGAACCAGAGCATCACGCCGTCGGTCCGGATCGTCGCCCCGACGTACTGCGCCTCCAACCCGGTCGCGTCGACCCGGACCGGTAGCCGGCGCAGGTCCAGCCACGAAATCGCGAACATCCCTGGCGCCTCGGGCATCCCGCCCCATGGACGCAGAACGTCCTCCAATGGCCAGGACCCCATCCGGACGGCCTCCTTGACCGCCTCCGCACTGGCGCGCGGCTCGGGAACGGTCGATTCCAGCACCGAGTTGGTGATGAACCAGCCGACGGAGTCGTGCCAGGTGGCGTCGTACCGGCTGTGCACCGGGAAGACCGCCCGCAATGGGCTGCCTGCCAACTCGCGGGTCACCTCGGTCATCGCGGCCACCACCAGTGCCAGGGTCGAGACACCGTCGTCCCGGGCCTGGGCCGAGAACGCGGCACTGTCGTCGACGTCAAGCACGTCGCGCACCTCGACCCGTTCCTCGTGCAGCGCCGCCGCGCCCAGCGGCAACGGGAACCGAGGCATCACATCACCGCTGGCAGCCAGCACCTCCGCCCACCGGCGGCGTACATCGTCGGGTGCGGACGGGCGGCCCCGCAGCGCGCGGGTGTGCTCGGCGAAGGCGGGGACGGGCGGCAGCGACGGCACTCGGCCCTCCTGCACCGCGGCCAGCGCCGCGAGCAGGTCGCGGGCGATCACCAGCATCGACCACATGTCGACGTGAGAGTGGTCGGCGGCAATCACCACGGTCGGCCCCACCGCGGTCTCGAGCACGCAGAGCCGGTGCGACGGACGACCGTACGGCGTGCACGCGCGGTCGAGCACTTCCCGCAGCGCATCGTTGACGGCCTGCCCGGGGGCGATCGAGTGCTCGATCCAGTCACCGGGGAAGACCTCGACCTCGTGCAGCCGCGGCTCGCCGTCCTCGCCGGGCACGAACACCGACCGCAGCGTGCCGTGCCGCGCGATCACCGCCAACCATGCCGCCGCGAGCTCGTCGGAAGGCACCGGCTCGGCGAGTCTGAGGGACAAGGCCATCCAGGATCCGGCCCGGTCTCCTGCTCCGACGTGACGCCGCTGGTCGAAGGAGACAGGAAGCGATCGGCCCGGCTGTCCGACATTCACGTCGTAGCCCAGCAGCCGGCCGAACGGGAGGCGCAGGTGCGCGACGTTGGTCAGCCGCATGGCGGTATCCTAGGCGCCTTCCCAGCCACCGCGCCCTTCGAAACCCACAGGAGCCGCCGTGCCGACGTTCAGTGTTCCCGGCGCCGAGCTCGACGTGGAGCTGAGCGACGAGGGCGGCCACCCGGTCGTCCAACTCCACGGCCTCACCTCCAGCCGCCACCGCGACCGCCTGATGGACCTCGATCTCGGCCGTGGGCTCAGCGGAACCCGGCTGCTGCGGTACGACGCGCGCGGACACGGCCACTCAAGCGGGCGTGCGGTCCCTGACGACTACTGCTGGCCGGTTCTGGCCGACGACCTGCTGAGGCTGCTCGACCACTGGTTCCCCGGCGAGCGGGTCCACGGCGTCGGCCCTTCGATGGGCACCGGAACCCTGCTGCACGCGGCCGTGCGTGATCCGGGCCGGTTCGCCGGCCTCACCCTGCTGGTGCCGGCGACCGCCTGGCACACCCGCGCAGCCAAGGCCGACACCTACCGCCGAAATGCCGCGGTGATCGAGGAGCAGGGGCTCGACGCCTTCCTCGGAGCCGACCTCGCCGCCCCGCGTCCCCCGGCGACCAGCGGGGCGCCCGACACCGTGCCGGATGTCACCGAGCACCTGCTTCCTTCGCTGTTCCGCGGGGCCGCGCTGAGCGACCTGCCCGACCCGGACGACGTCGCGAAGATCGACGTTCCGACGACGATTCTCGCCTGGACCGACGATCCCGGTCACCCGGTGTCCACCGCCGAGGCGCTGCTGGATCTGCTGCCCAGGGCCACGTTGGAGGTGGCGCACACGCCGGCCGATCTCGCCCGCTGGCCGAGCATCCTGTGCGAGGACGTGGCGCGGCACGGATAGCGCGGGCGCCCGGCTACCAGGGATGGGCGGGTATTGCGCCCTATACTCCCGCCATGTTGATCATCGGGATGATCCTGTTCGGATTGCTCGTCGGCGCTGTCGCCCAGCTCATTCTGGGGAAGTCCAAGTCCGGAATCGATTGGACTCTGGCGTTTGCCGCAGGCGTCGGCGGTTCGTTCGTGGGCGGCCTGCTCATCAGCCTGCTCGCCGGGGACGGCCTCGAGCTGCGCCCGAGCGGCATCATCGGCTCCCTCGCCGGCGCGATCATCGTCACCGCCGGATGGCACTGGTGGAAGAGTCGGTCCGCGGCGCCGGTCGACTGAGGCCACCCGGGCGCACCAAGCGCGTCACGTCGCGGCCCGCGGCGCGGCCGTGCCAGTAGCCGGTGGAATGATGAAGCGCGTGCCGATGCCCTCACCGCTGCCCGTCAAGAACGGGGTCGGCCCGACGCGGCTGCGCGTCCCGACGTCAGGGCCGTGGGCGACGGTCGCCGAGTACGTCGTCGAGAGGTTCGACCACCTGGACGCGGATGACCTGCACCGGCGGTTCGACGCCGGCGAGATCGTGGGCATCGACGGCAGCCCGGTCGGCCGCGGCACGGCGCTGGGCGAACACCGGTTCGTCTGGTACCACCGCGACCTGCCGGTGGAGGACCCGATCCCGTTCCATGAGGAGATCCTGCACGTCGACGACGACCTCGTCGTGGTCGACAAGCCTCACTTCCTCCCCACCACCCCGGCCGGGCGCTACGTGCGCGAGTCCGCGCTCGTCCGATTGCGGAATCGCCTCGACAATCCGGACCTGACGCCGATCCATCGACTCGACCGCGCGACCGCCGGCCTGGTGATGTTCTCGGCCCGTCCCAGCACGCGCGGCGCATACCAGTCGCTGTTCGAGAAGCGGCAGGTCCTGAAGGTCTACGAGGCGGTCTCGGCGCGACCGCCCGGGTGGGACCCGAGCGCGCCGGCGCTTGCCGGGCGCGCGGTCCCCGTCGTCCACCGCAACCACATCGAGGTCAAGCGCGGCGAGTTGCGGGTCGTCGTCGACGACGCCGGTGAGCCCAACGCCGAGACGTTGGTCGACGTGCACGGGACCGGCGTGAGCGTCTCCGGGCGCGCTGTGCTGCACACGATCCTGCGTCCGCGCACCGGCCGGACGCACCAGTTGCGGGTGCATCTGGCAGCGCTCGGCATCGGAATCCTCGGCGACCGCTGGTATCCGGACCTGCTCCCCGAGACGCCGGACGACCATTCCCTCCCACTCCAATTGCTCGCGCGGGAACTGGAGTTCACCGATCCGCTGTCGGGGACGCCGCGACGGTTCGTCACCCGCCGGACATTGAGCGAGGCACCCGTGTCGCCTGTCGCCTGAGGCCACCGCGAGAGTTCCACGGAACCGCCGAATCTGTCGGTGGCGCTCGATACAATCGAACACATGAGCGAACAGGGGCGCTTGACCGACACGGTGACCACCACCGACGTCGAACAGTGGGTCCAGTCCCTCGCCGCCGCGGCCTGCCCCGACCACCAAGCCGAGCGCATCGACCTGCTCCGCGCCCTCGAACGGCTCGCCTGCGCCGCGGCCGGCCTTCAGGCCCAGGTCACCGCCGATTTCGCTGCGCAACAACGCCGCACGGCCACCGATGCGGGCGTGGCACGCGAGCGTCGAGACCGGGGCATCGCCTCCCAGATCGCGCTGGCCCGCCGCGAGTCCCCGCACCGCGGCGGCATCCACCTCGGCCTGGCCACCACCCTCACCTCCGAGCTACCCCACACCCTTCGTGCGCTGCGCGAAGGGCGGATCACCGAGTGGCGCGCCACCCAGATCGCACGCGAAACCGCTTGCCTCTCAATCGAAGACCGAGCCGAGATCGACCGGAAGCTCGCCGCCGATCCCCAACGACTCGAGAAGATGAGCGACAGGGACACCGTCGCCAGCGCACGCCAGATGGCGTACGAGGCGGACAAGCAGGTCTGGGTTCGACGGAAAGCCAAGGCGCACACCGAGCGGCGGGTCTCGATCCGCCCCGCCCCGGACACGATGGCCTACGTGACGGCACTGCTGCCCATGGCGGAGGGCGTCGCCTGCCACGCCGCTCTCTCAGCAGCGGCCACGTCGGCAACCGCCACCGGCGACGAGCGGACCCGCGGGCAGATCATGGCGGACACCCTTGTCGCCCGCATCGTCACCGCACCGACCGACGACACCACCGCGCCGGCGCCACCGGTTCGAGTGCATCTGACGGTGTCCGATCGCACACTCTTCGGCGGCGCCGACGAGGCGGCACAGGTGCGCGGCTACGGACCGATTCCCGCAGACGTGGCAAGGGAACTCGTCCACGCCGCCGCGACCGCCGGTCTCGCCGAACTTCGCCGCGTCTACACGCGGCCCGACACCGGCGCGGTGGTCGCGATGGACCGCAGCACCCGCCTGTTCCCCAACTCCCTGGCCGAGCTGATCCGGCTGCGTGACCCCGTGTGCCGAACACCCTGGTGCGACGCACCCGTGCGGCACACCGACCACATCCACCCCGTCGCCGACGGCGGACCGACCACGTTCGAGAACGGCCAGGGACTGTGCGAGGCATGCAACTACGCCAAACAGGCACCCGGATGGATCGCCGAGACAATCGACTCACCCGATGGCAGACACCTGGTCCGGATCACCACCCCCACCGGACACATCCACCACAGCCTCGCCCCGCCGGCACCGAGACCGGAGGTCGCGTGACGGCCGGCGCTTAACCTTGTCCCCATGGCCAACTCGAACGCCGAACACCTGCATCCCGAATCCCTCGACGAGTGGCACGCGTGGCTGCGAGACAATCACGACGGATCCGACGGCGTCTGGCTTGTGTTCTGGCGCAAGGAGTCCGGGAACCCGCCCCTCGACTACGACCAGGTGGTGCGGGAGGCGCTCTGCTGGGGATGGGTCGACGGGCACACCCGGACCATCGACGAGCACCGGCGCGGTATGTGGTTCACCCGACGCGGCCGCAACAGCGCGTGGGCCGCGTCCAACAAGGCACGTGTGACCGACCTGCTCGCCGAGGGACGCATGCAGCCGGCAGGACAGGCCGTCATCGACGACGCCAAACAACGTGGTCTGTGGACCCTGCTGGATGACGCCGAGGCGCTCGTCGAGTCACCGGAACTCGCCGCGGCCCTCGACGCCGCCCCGCAGGCACGTACCCACTGGGACGCATGGCCACCGAGTGTCCGCAAGTTCGCGCTCAGCCAGATCGCGTTCGCCAAGCAGCCGGCGACCAAGACCAGGCGAATCGCCGGCATCGTCGAGAAGGCCGCCCGCGACGAGCGACCGTGATTGTCACCTGGTCGGCGTCATGCCGGCTCTCGCAACACGCCGACGTGACGCACCGTCCCGGACAGGCCGGGAAGCTCTTGCCGGGGCGACCAGGTGTTCAGCCCATCCGTGCTGTCGGAGTAGAAGTACTTTCCCTCGGTGTAGGCGTCGAAATACATCCGCCAGGTGCCGTTCGGCAACTGGACGACGGCCGGTCCCTCGACCAGCGTGCCCCAATCTCCGGGTGCGACGAACGAATAGGGTCCGGTCGGCGACGGCGCGACCGCATGCTCGATGACCTTCTTCGTCTCGTTCTTGGTGAACGCGTGGTAGGTCGATCCGACCTTGACCACGGTGGTGTCGATGTGGTCGGCGCCGATCCCGGCGAGCGGAACGGGCAGGCTCCACAACCGGAGCGACGGCTCGAGCGCCGTCATCAGATACGGCACGAAGCCGCCACCGGTCGACATGGACAGGATGACGTTGACGCGGTCACCGTCCACGAACCATTCGGGCGCCCAGGCCTTCGTGGTGAACGGCGACAGCGACGGTCCGTCGCTGAACCCGGCCGACCCCGAGAAGCCAGGCGGGCTCGCCGAACCGGTGCCGTCCCCCGTGCCCGGCAGGAAGGCGCAGCAGAACGGGACCGGCCAGTTCGCCAGATGCGTCCAGTTGACGAGATCGCTGCTGCGCGCGAAGCCGACGTTCGCCCCGTCCACTGTCGTGTAGGTGACGTAGTAGAACCCGTCCGTGTGCCGGAAGATGCTCGGGTCACGCACCACCCCTGACGGAGGCCGATACGCCGACAGTCGGAGGGGCTGGAACTGAGTGCCGTCCCCCGACTGGTACACATCCATGTCGCGGTCGCTGACGTTGCTGAACGCCACCATCGTGTATCGCCAGTCCGGCGGCGGTGCGGCGCCACTGCTCCCCGAGGCCGCGACCAACAAGCCCGCGACAACGAGCATCACCATCGATACGGCGTACAAGCTTCGCTTGGTGAGCGTCACCGGTGCAGTATTCATGACGTCGACTGGTGGCGCACTCCGAGTGGACGAGGGTCGACCGTGCCTTCCGGCGAAGTGACCTCCCAGCGAAGGCCGGGGGACGACGTCGGGATGAGCGGGGCGAGCCACTCGGCGACGACCTCGACGATGATCTCCTCGAGTTGGTCACGAGTCCATTCCCGCGGGCAAGGCGGCACCTCCGGCTTCCAGCCCCGCTCGCCCCAGGTCACCCCGAAGAGCTGTCGCTCGTCGTCGAGCCGACGGCCGAGCGCGAACCCGTCGGTACCTTCGAACCGCGCCCAGACGTCGAACGGGCCTTCGCCGTCCTGGCCGACGAAGACGTCGATCACGACCGCATCGGTCCGTTCGGTCGCGGCATCGTGGATCGTCACGAGCCGGGTGGCCACGTCAGCCGACGCCGCGCCCAGGATTCGTTTCACTTCAGCGCGGTACTCGGCTGCGTCCATGCCGCCAGCGTAGAGCCGTCGTCAGTGGCGCAGGAGCGGCACGTCGAGCGTCCGCTGCACGACGCCCTCCATCAGCGCGGTGAGACCCGACGCAACCACCGTAGCGTCCTCGAAGTCCGGTTCGGCGCCGTGGACGACGACACCGCTCGTCCTGCTGATCGCGAGGAACTCGTAGTCACCGGCGACGCTGACGAGAATCGGCAGGTACTCCGTCCAGAACGCCTCGACCCCCGCACGGTCGGCGGCAGTCCCTGCCGCGTCGAGTCCGATCGCGCGGAACTCGTCCCACGCGAAGGCACTGTCGGACAGACCCGCATAGTCGAGGGCCGAGAGGAACCAACGGGAGTCGTCGCCACTTGCGAGAACCGAGAATTGCCGGAAGAACTCGACGTGGCCGGCGGGAATCGCGACATCGGCCACCGCGGCGAGCGCGGACAGATTGTCGTCGCGTGGGGGCTCGAACGTCCACCCGGCCGCCACGAGGCGGTCGATGAATGCGCCTGCGATTGTCATCAGAAGTCGATGAATCCCGCGACGACGTCGCGAACGACGCCGCCCGCTTCGGGTGTCCCATAGAAGTACACCGATCCGTACCCCCACAGGTACTCGTCGAGCACGTCCTCCAACTCACCGTCGACGGGCCATCCTTCCTCGTCGATCTGGAAGAGGAAGCGGTGCCCACCGTCCGCGCGATCGGGGAGCGACGGCACGAGGAACAGCGACATGACCGCATCCTATGAGCGGCAGCTCCTACGGCTGAACAAGGAACGCGAGCTTGCGGATCTCGGCGTCCGCGTCGACGGTCTTGTCCTTGGCCGCGACCCGCTCGATCATCCGTTGCACCGCGCGATGGATCGTCTGCCGCAGGAATCCACGCAGGTCCGGCGCATCGAGGACGTCGGCGCGGTTGATACGAATCTGCGCGGTCATCCTGCGCTGCGCCACCGACACGCGCGGCGCGTACAGCCCAGTCGGGTCCGTGGTCGAGGAGATGGTCCCGCCCATGTGCAGGAGGATGTCGAGCTCGTATGGCAGCTCGACGTCACGCAACTCCTGCTTGATCGCGGTCGTCGCCTCCACCACGTCCGGATCCGGCCCGCCGTAGACGGTACGAAAGACGATCGCGCTCAATCCCGGAACCTCCGCCTCACCGATCGCCGCCCTCAGCTCTTCGTCAACTCCTCAGCGAGCATCACGATGATCCCGCTGGGACCGCGGACGTACGTGAGCTTGTAGATGTCCTGGTAGTTCGCGACGCCGCGGAGCGGATGGCAGCCGTGTCTCGCGGCGATCGCGAGGGCCTCGTCGATGTCGTCGACGGAGAATGCGACGCGGTGCATGCCGATCTCGTTGGGAAGGGTCGGGCTCGTCTCGATCGCCTCGGGATGGATGTACTCGAAGAGCTCGATGCGACCGTTCCCGTCCGGCGTCTGGAGCATCGCAATCTTGGCGTGGTTGCCGTCGAGCCCAACGGCAGTGTCGGTCCACTCCCCACTGACCGTGTCGCGTCCGACGACAGCGAGACCGAGGTCCACGAAGAAGGCGATCGCCGCATCGAGGTCGTCCACGGCGATGCCGACGTTTTCGAGTTTGATGGCCATCCGCTCAGGCTAGCGAGCAGGGCTGCCCCATGCCCCTTGCCCTTGCCCCGGTGCGACCATCTCCCGCGCCGGGGGCGGCAGCATCCTCCCACCGGCACCCACGAACCATGGGTAGTGTCATACGAATCATCAAGTGCCGCAGATTAATCCAGAGACGAACCCCACCTCAGCGTTCGCACCGCCACGCTACGGTGTCCGCAGGGTCGAGTCGCCCTCCCGGCTGAGGAACCGGAAGCCTCGCCGGGCGTCACGAATCAGAGAGGGTTCCACCGTGCCTCGTGTCACGAACCGTCGTATCGCATCCACCATCGCCGCCACTGCCCTGCTGGCCGCCGGTCTTGTCGCTGGGACCGGTACCGCCTCCGCAGCGGACACGTCCTCCGCCGAGTCGCTGGCGAATCCGTTCTACTGCGGGAAGAGCATGCAGTACCCGCCAACGCCCTGGACCTGCGTCGTGTTCGGCCATTCGTTCACCCTCCCGCAGTCGCTGTCGTAGGACGAGCGGGGGGACCGAACACGAACGGGCGGTTACCGGGACGCGCACTCGGCGTTGGTCACGGTAACCGCCCGTTCGCGGGTTCTAGACGTTGAAGCGGAACTCCACCACGTCGCCGTCCTGCATGACGTAGTCCTTGCCCTCCATGCGCACCTTGCCTGCGGCCTTGGCGGCGTTCATGGAGCCGGCGGCGGCGAGGTCGTCGAAGGACACGATCTCGGCCTTGATGAAGCCGCGCTCGAAGTCGGTGTGGATGACGCCGGCGGCCTGCGGGGCGGTGTCGCCCTTGTGGATCGTCCAGGCACGCGATTCCTTCGGGCCGGCCGTCAGGTAGGTCTGCAGGCCGAGGGTGTGGAATCCGGTCCGGGCCAGGGCGTGCAGGCCGGGCTCGGACTGGCCGATCGACTCCAGCATCTCCTGGCGATCTTCCTCGTCCAGCTCGAGGAGTTCCTGCTCGACCTTCGCGTCGAGGAACACCGCATCGGCCGGTGCGACGGACGCGCGCAGCTCGGCGACCTTCGCCTCGTCGGTGAGCACCGCCTCGTCGGCGTTGAAGACGTACAGGAACGGCTTGGTGGTCAGCAGGTGCAGCTCGCGCAGCAGACCGAAGTCCAGGGTGTCCTTGACGCTGAACAGGGTCTTGCCCTCTTCGAGGACGGCCTGAGCCTTGACGGCCTCCTCGTGCTGGGGCTTGAGTTCCTTGTTCTTCTTCGCTTCCTTCTCGAGACGCGGCAGCGCCTTCTCGAGGGTCTGCATGTCGGCGAGGACAAGCTCGGTCTCGATGATCTCGATGTCCGACGCCGGGTCGACGCGGCCGTCGACGTGCACCACGTCGTCGTCGGAGAACACCCGGACCACCTGGCAGATGGCGTCGGCCTCGCGGATGTTGGCGAGGAACTTGTTGCCCAGGCCGGCGCCCTCGGACGCGCCCTTGACGATGCCGGCGATGTCCACGAACGACACCGTGGCGGGCAGGATGCGCTCGGAACCGAAGATCTCGGCGAGCTTGACCAGCCGCTCGTCCGGCAGCTCGACCAGGCCGACGTTCGGCTCGATCGTCGCGAACGGGTAGTTCGCGGCGAGCACATCGTTCTTGGTCAGGGCGTTGAAAAGGGTCGACTTGCCGACGTTGGGCAGTCCGACGATTCCGAGGGTAAGGCTCACGGTCAACAGATTCTACGGACCGCGTCCCGCCCTGGTCACGCCGGTCGCCCCCACGTCACGCCGCGGGTTTGCGCGCGACGGTCACCGCCCACCCCGCATCGGGTCGCCAGGGACGCAGATCCCAGGTCGCGAAGCGGTGCTCGTGGACCAGTCCGGCGGCCGCGAGATCGGCGTCGAAGTCGTCGACCGAGTAGCGGTAGTCGGTGGCGAACCCGGCGACCAGCACCCCGCCCGGGGCCAGCTGGTCGGCGAGCCGGCGGCACACCGCGGCCTCGGTGCCCGGCGCCAGAAAGATCATCACGTTGCCGGCGACGACGACGGCGTCGAACCCGGGACCCGGGAGGTCCAGCTCGGCCAGATCCGCCTGCACGACGGTCAGCACACCGGTCGCGCGTGCCGCGTCGAGCAGAACCGGGTCGAGGTCCACGGCGGTGACCCGGTGGCCACGGCGGGCCAGTTCCGCTCCCACGCGCCCGGTTCCGCACCCCGCGTCGAGGACCCGCGAATTCGGAGCAATCAACGCGTCGACGGCCCGGGCCTCGCCGTGCAGGTCGACGCCGGACGCGGCCAACTCCTCGAACCGGCGGACGTAGTCACGCGCGCCCTCGACTCCTCGCTCGTCCTGCCATCTCGTCACGCCACCACCCTAGGCGTCACACCGAATGCTCCGGCGTGGCGCCCGCGCCGATCCGGCCCCGGACCGTAGGGTTCGCCCGGATGCACGCACCGGCTCCGCCGGTCACGGGCATTCCGAACACCATTGCTCCACGCAGAATTCACCATTCGAAAGGAAACACTGTGGCTGACACCTTGCAGGCCGGTTCCACCCTCACGGCCGGGCAGTCGCTGACGTCGAACAACGGCGCTTACACGCTCTCCCTGCAGGACGACGGCAACCTCGTGCTCAGTGAGGGCGGCAACGCGGTGTGGGCCACCATGACCAACGGCAAGTCCGTGGCCAAGGCCACCGTGCAGGACGACGGCAACTTCGTGCTGTACACCGGCGACGACGACGCGGTCTGGGCCTCGCAGACGTCCGGCAACTCCGGCGTCCGCCTGGTTGTCCAGGACGATCGCAACGTCGTGCTGTACGCCGGCGACAAGGCCGTGTGGTCGAGCGACACCGCCGTCGAGGCCGCCCCGGCGCCCGCCGCCGAGCCCGAGCCGGCCCCGGCCCCCGCTCCGGAGCCCGCCCCGGCCGCCCCGGCGCCGCGCACCCACACCGTCGCCTCCGGCGAGAGCCTGTGGGTCATCGCCGAGCAGTACTACGGCGACGGCAACCAGTACCAGCGGATCGCCGACGCCAACGGCATCGCGAACCCGGACCTGATCAACGCCGGCCAGGTCCTGAACATCCCGGCCTGATCTGCACCACTGAGCGGCCCCGACCCCGAACCGGGTCGGGGCCGTTTCGGTACCACCGTCCGACACACTCACCTGGAGGCACACAGTCATGACGAGGTTCCTGATCGTCGGGGTCATGTGGGTGGCCGGGCTCGCCCTGGCCGGTCTCGCCGTCGCCGCCAGCTGGGGGTGGTCGATCCTTGCTGTGATCCTGCTGGCCCTCGCGGCGGTCGGGACGCGGGACCTGACCCAGCGCAGTCACAGCATCCTGCGCAACTACCCGATCCTCGGGCACGCCAGGTTCCTGATGGAGAAGATCCGCCCGGAGATCCAGCAGTACTTCATCGAATCATCGACCGACGGAACACCGTTCGACCGGGAAACCCGGGACCTGGTCTACGAGCGCGCCAAGGGCACCAAGGACGACGAGCCGTTCGGCACCGAACGGGACGTGCACGCCCCCGGCTACGAGTTCATGGTGCACTCGCTGCGCGCCCGGCACGCCACCGACCTCGCGCCGACGGTGCGGCTCGGGGGCCCACACTGCACGCAGCCGTACGACATTGCGCTGCTGAATGTTTCGGCGATGAGCTTCGGCTCGCTGTCCTCGAACGCGGTCGAGGCGATGAACGCGGGCGCCGCCCTCGGCGGGTTCGCGCACGACACCGGCGAGGGCGGCATCAGCCCCTACCATCGCAAGCACGGCGGCGACCTGATCTGGGAGATCGGGTCCGGCTACTTCGGCTGCCGCACCCCCGACGGCAGGTTCGACCCCGACGCCTTCGCGGCGAAGGCCGTCGACCCGCAGGTCAAGGCGATCTCGATCAAGCTCTCGCAGGGCGCGAAACCCGGTCTCGGCGGCGTCCTTCCGGGCCCGAAGGTGTCCCCGGAGATCGCCGAGACCCGAGGGGTTCCGGTCGGGCAGACCGTCATCTCGCCACCCGCGCACAGCGCGTTCGGCACACCGATCGAGCTGATCGACTTCGTCGCCACCCTGCGCACCCTCAGCGGCGGCAAGCCCGTCGGGTTCAAGCTGTGTGTCGGGTCCCGCAGCGAGTTCCTCGGCATCTGCAAGGCGATGATCGACCGCGACGTCACCCCGGATTTCATCATCGTCGACGGATCCGAGGGCGGAACCGGCGCGGCCCCGGTCGAATTCGAGGACCACATGGGCATGCCGCTGACCGAGGGCCTGATGCTCGTGCACAACTCGCTCGTCGGCACGGGTCTGCGCGAGAGGATCCGGATCGGCGCGTCCGGCAAGGTCGCCAGCGGCAGCGACATCGTCAAACGCGTCATCCAGGGCGCCGACTTCACCCTCGCCGCCCGGGCGATGATGTTCGCGGTCGGCTGCATCCAGGCACAGGCCTGCCACACCAACCACTGCCCGGTCGGCATCGCCACCCAGGATCCGGCTCGGGCCCGCGCGCTGGTGGTGCCGGACAAGGCGGCGCGGGTACACAACTTCCAGAAGTCCACCGTGGCCAGTGCCGCGCAGATGGTCGCCTCGATGGGGCTGGACGGCTTCCACAAACTACGGCCGTCGATGCTGAACCGTCGGGTCGACGCGCACACCTCCAGGACCTACGCCGAACTGTACGAGTGGCTGCAGGACGGGGAGCTGCTCGACGATCCCCCTCAGAGCTGGCGCAGCGACTGGGTTGACGCCTCCGCGAAGCGCTTCTGAAGGCCGCGCGGTCGGTCTTCTCCACCGGGCGGCCTCGGCACCGGAGTCCTAGTGTGAGGACAGCCACATCCGCTCCGGAGGGAGGTCCGCCATGACGACGGCAACGAGTCCCGGCAAGCCGAGTGCCGACCCGAACATCGAGTTCCTGTACACCGATCCGGACCTGCCTCCCGTCGGTGTCGTCGATCGGAGTCCGATCACCCCGGCGAAGAAGCTGATCTTCGCCGCGATCGGCCTCCTCGGCGCGGTGGCCTGGACGATGATCGCGATCGTGCGGGGCGAGCACGTGAACTCCGTGTGGTTCGTCATCGCGGCGGTGTGCACCTACCTGATCGCCTACCGGTTCTACGCCCGGCTGATCGAGAACAAGATCGTCCAGCCACGCGACGACCGCGCGACGACCGCCGAGGTGCTCGAGAACGGCAAGGACTACATGCCGACCGATCGGCGGGTGCTGTTCGGCCACCACTTCGCCGCCATCGCCGGCGCCGGTCCCCTCGTCGGTCCGGTGCTGGCGGCCCAGATGGGCTACCTGCCGGGCACCATGTGGATCATCATCGGCGTCGTCTTCGCCGGCGCGGTACAGGACTTCCTTGTGCTGTGGATCTCGTCGCGACGCCGCGGCCGCAGCCTCGGTCAGATGGCCCGCGAGGAACTCGGCGTGGTCGGCGGCACCGCGGCCCTGATCGGCGTCTTCGTCATCATGATCATCATCATCGCGGTGCTCGCGCTGGTGGTGGTCAATGCGCTCGCGGAGAGCCCGTGGGGCGTGTTCTCGATCGCCATGACCATCCCGATCGCACTGTTCATGGGCGTCTACCTGAGATTCCTGCGGCCCGGCAAGGTCTCCGAAGTGTCGCTGATCGGCGTCGTCCTGCTCCTGCTGGCCATCGTCGGCGGAGGGTGGGTCGCCGAGACCGATTGGGGAACAAGCTGGTTCACCCTGTCGAAGGTGACCATCGCGTGGCTGATGATCGCCTACGGATTCGCCGCCTCGGTGCTGCCCGTCTGGCTGCTGCTCGCCCCGCGCGACTACCTGTCCACCTTCATGAAGATCGGCACCATTCTGCTGCTCGCTGCCGGAATCCTGGTGGCGCAGCCCGCGATCCAGATGCCGGCCATGACCGAGTTCGCGAAGAACGGCGAGGGACCTGCCTTCGCCGGCTCGCTGTTCCCGTTCCTGTTCATCACCATCGCCTGCGGCGCGCTGTCCGGGTTCCACGCGCTGATCGCCTCCGGCACCACCCCGAAACTGCTGGAGAAGGAACGACAGACCAGGATGATCGGGTACGGCGGCATGCTCACCGAGTCGTTCGTGGCGATCATGGCACTGGTCACCGCGTGCATCCTCGACCAGCACCTGTACTTCGCACTGAACGCTCCGGCCGCCCTCACCGGCGGCACCGCCGACGCCGCGCCCGCGTACCTCAACGGCCTCGGCCTTCCCGGCGCCGACATCACCACCGCGCAACTGAACGAGGCGGCCGCGGCCGTCGGCGAGGAGTCGATAATCTCGCGCACCGGCGGCGCCCCCACCCTGGCGTTCGGCATGTCCGAGGTGATGCACCAGGTCATCGGCGGCGAGTCGCTGCGGTCGTTCTGGTACCACTTCGCGATCATGTTCGAGGCTCTGTTCATCCTCACCACCGTCGACGCCGGTACCCGCGTCGCCCGGTTCATGCTCTCCGACTCGCTCGGCAACTTCGGCGGCGCGGCACGACGTTTCAAGGATCCGTCCTGGCGCCCCGGCGCGTGGCTGTGCTCCGCGATCGTGGTCGGGCTGTGGGGCGGGGTGCTGCTGATGGGCGTGACTGATCCGCTCGGCGGCATCAACACCCTGTTCCCCCTGTTCGGCATCGCCAACCAGCTGCTCGCCGCGATCGCGCTGACCGTGGTCCTGGTCGTGGTGATGAAGAAGGGCCTGTTCAAGTGGGCCTGGATACCCGCGATACCACTGGTGTGGGACCTGATCGTCACGATGACCGCGTCGTGGGAGAAGATCTTCTCCGACGTGCCCGCGATCGGATACTGGGCGCAGCACAACGCCTTCCGGGACGCGAAGGCAGCGGGCGACACGTCGTTCGGGACAGCGAAGACCCCAGAGGCCATGGACGCGGTCATCCGCAACACCTTCATCCAGGGCACGCTGTCGATCGTGTTCGCGGTTCTGGTCCTGATCGTGGCAGTGGTCGGAGTGATCGTGTGCGTCAAGGCGTATCGCGCGGGCGGCCTCCCCGACACCGAGGCGCCGACGGTCCCGTCGAAGATCTTCGGGCCGGCCGGGTTCGTCCCGACCAAGGCAGAGCGGCAGATCCAGCACGAGTGGGACACGCTGATCGCGGAGGGCAAGGTCCGCGCGCCCGGCGCCGCACACACGACGGGACACCACTGATGCCCGGCGTGGTACGCGGCGTGCTCTGGTGGCTCACGTCGGTGATGGGTGACCACGACTACCAGCGGTTCGTGGCGCACCACCACCGCGCGCACCCGGGCGTCCCGGTGCCGACCGAACGCGAGTACTGGCGCGAGCGGCACGCGGCCGCCGACCGCAACCCCGGCGCCCGCTGCTGCTGACAGGCGAACCGGTCGCGCGACGGCGATGGCCGATTTCCGCTAGCGTCGGAGGCGGGGCGCTGACACCCTGGAGGACATGAACCTCGACTTCGACCGCTGCTACCGGGCCGTCTCGTCCCGGGACACGCGCTTCGACGGGCAGTTCTACACCGCCGTCCGCACCACCGGCATCTACTGCCGCCCGTCCTGCCCAGCGATCACCCCGAAGCGGGCCAATGTCACGTTCCTGCCGACCGCGGCCGCCGCGCAGCAGGCGGGCTACCGAGCCTGCCGCCGCTGCCGCCCGGACGCCGCACCCGGCTCCCCACAGTGGAACGTCCGCTCCGATCTCGCCGCCCGGGCGATGCGGCTGATTCGTGACGGCGAGGTGGAACGCGGCGGGGTGGAGGGGCTGTCTGCCGCGCTGGGTTACTCGGCTCGGCAGCTCACACGCACACTCACGGTCGAGCTCGGTGCAGGTCCACTCTCCCTTGCCCGGGCGCACCGCGCACACACCGCGCGCCTGCTGGTCGAAACCACCGCAATGCCGATGTCGGACATCGCCTTCGCCGCCGGGTTCTCCAGCATCCGCCAGTTCAACGACACCGTCCGCGAGGTGTTCGCAGCGACACCGACACAGATGCGGGCCGACGCCGCGCGCCGCGGTTCCGGCCCGCCCTCGGCCGCAGGCACCGTCTCGCTGCGGTTGCCGTACCGTCCGCCCCTCGACCGCGCCTGGTTCGGCTGGTTCCTGTCCGCCCATGCGGTCCGGGGCCTCGAACAGGTCGTCGGCGGGCAGTACCGGCGGGTCTTGCGGCTCCCGCACGGCGCCGGGGTTGCGGCGGCCCGGCTCGCCGACGACCACGTACGCGCCGACCTGACTCTGCACGACATGCGTGACCTCGCCCCCGCCGTCGCCCGGCTGCGGCACCTGTTCGACCTGGACGCCGACCCCCAGGCCGTCGACGACGCGCTGCGCCGCGACCCCGCGCTCGCCCCGGCGATCGTGACGACACCGGGCATCCGGGTTCCCGGATGCGTCGACCCTGGAGAGTTGCTGTTGCGCACCATGATCGGGCAGCAGATCTCGGTCTCCGCGGCGGCGACCCACACTGCGCGGCTGGTGGCGGAGCTGGGCGATCCGATCGAGGACCCACACCTGACGCACGCGTTCCCCTCCCCAGCGACGATCGCCGCACGTGGCCGAGAAGTGCTCACCGGGCCCGCTCGCCGGGTCGACGCAGTGATCGCGGTCGCGGCTGCACTCGCCGACGGATCGCTGACGCTGCACGCGGGCCGGACCTCGGCCGACCTGCGCGCGGAGCTGCTCTCCCACAAGGGGATCGGTAGGTGGACCGCCGACTACGTGGCGATGCGCACCCTCGCCGACCCCGACATCCTGCTCGACTCCGACCTCGTCGCCGCCCGAGGCGCACACCTCCTCGGTGTGGACCTCCGCGCCCAGGACCGCTGGACGCCGTGGCGCTCGTACGCCTCGATGCACCTGTGGCACACGGCACTCGCCGCCCGCGGCGCGCTCGCGGCCACACCCGACCCCGATCCGAAGGAACCCCGATGACCGCCCACCACTGCACCGTGCCCACCGCCGCGGGACCGTTCACCGTCGTCGCCGACCGCGACGGTGCGGTGCTCGCGTCCGGCTGGACGCCCCACGTCGACGTCCTACTCCCCCTGATCCACCCCAGCCTGCGGCCGACCAAATCGACGGCGCGCGCCGACCTCGGCGAGGTCACCCGCGCCGTCACCGACTACCACGCAGGAGACCTGCACAGCATCGATTCGATTCCCGTGAAACAACACTCGGGCGAGTTCCTCGAGGCCGCCTGGGAAGTGCTGCGGAAGGTCCCGCCCGGCGAGCCGGTGACGTACACCGAGTTCGCCGCGCTCGCCGGACGTCCGGCTGCGGTGCGCGGCGCGGCGTCGGCGTGCGCGCGGAACGCAGCAGCCCTGTTCGTGCCCTGCCACCGGGTGGTGCGGGTCGGCGGCGCCCTCGGCGGATTCCGCTGGGGATTGCCGACGAAACGCTGGCTCCTCTCCCACGAGCAGTCCGAGGGGTAGATTCGGCGCGTGCCCCGCCAGGAAGGACCGCCCGTGAGCGAAACGCCCACCACCGCCGACCCGAAACCGCCCCGGCGCCGCTTCATCGACCGCGGCGAGGTGCTCGGCGCCGGCGGCATGTGGCTAGCCAAGTGGTCGCTGTGCCTGGTCGCGATCGCGGCCGGAGCCTGGGTGGTGTGGGCGATCCTCGGCGAGCTGTGGGTCGTGGTGCTGCCGGTGCTGATGGCCATCGTCGTGTCCACCGTCCTGTGGCCGCCGACCCGCGCGATGACGAAGCGGGGCGTGCCGCCCGCCGCGGCCGCCGGCATCACGATCGCCGGATTCTTCGCCGTGCTCTCCGGAGTCATCGCGCTGATCGTGCCGTCGGTGGTGGACCAGGCCCCGGAACTGGCCAACAAGGCCAGCGAGGGCCTGCGGACGGTCCAGCACTGGTTGCAGGGCCCGCCGGTGAACCTGCGGGACGATCAGATCGACTCCGCCGTCCAGGCGATCATCTCCAAGTTGCAGTCGAGTGCGCAGTCCATCGCGACCGGCGTGTTCAGCGGCGTCAGCGCGACCGCCTCGATGCTGATCGCGATCGCCCTCGTCCTGGTGCTGACGTTCTTCTTCATCAAGGACGGGCCGCGGTTCCTGCCGTGGCTGCACTCGGTCAGCGGCGGCAGGGCCGGTCGCCACTTCGAGGCCGTGGCGGTGCAGGTGTGGGACACCCTCGGCGGCTTCATCCGCACCCAGGCGCTCGTCAGCTTCGTCGACGCGTTCTTCATCGGACTCGGCCTGGTGATCCTGGGTGTGCCGCTGGCGCCGGTGCTCGCGGTGCTCACGTTCATCGGCGGTTTCATCCCGATCGTCGGCGCCTTCGTCGCCGGCGCACTGGCGGTGCTCGTCGCCCTGGTCGCGAAGGGCTGGACCACCGCCCTGATCATCCTGATCATCGTGCTCGCGGTGCAGCAGCTCGAAGGCAACGTGCTCCAGCCGGTGCTGCAGAGCCGCAGCATGAACCTGCACGCGGCGATCGTGCTGCTGGCGGTGACCGCAGGCAGCTCGCTGTACGGCATCGTCGGCGCCTTCCTCGCGGTCCCGGTGGCCGCCTGCGTCGCGGTGGTGATCCGGTACATCGGTGAACAGATCGACCGGCGACTCGACGAACAGGACGCGGCCGACGCCGCCTCAGCCGGACCACCGGATGTCGGCGACGCGGCCGCCGACAACAGCGCCGGAAGCAACGGCACCGGCACCGGCAGCCTGCCCGGCCTCCCCGACCCGGCTTAGACCACCACCTCGAGCGTCGACCCGGCCCGGCCCCGCACCACGTGCAGCCGGCTCGGGATCCGCTGCCGCATCTCGTCGACGTGGCTGACGATCCCGACGACGCGGCCGCCCTCACGCAGCTCGTCGAGGACGCCCATCACCGACTCGAGGGTCTCGGCGTCGAGGGTGCCGAAGCCCTCGTCGATGAACATGGTGTCCAGGACCACGCCACCGGACTCGGCGGCGACGACGTCCGCCAGCCCGAGCGCCAACGCCAGCGACGCCAGGAACGACTCGCCTCCGGAGAGGGTCTTCGCGGACCGCACCACACCGGTGTAGTCGTCACGTATGTCGAGACCGAGACCGCCGCGTTTGCCTCGCGGACCGGCGCCGTCCTCGTGAACGAACTCGTAACGGCCGGAGGACATTCGGCGCAGCCGCACCG
Source organism: Rhodococcus sp. NPDC003348 (assembly GCF_053589375.1). NCBI lineage: Bacteria > Bacillati > Actinomycetota > Actinomycetes > Mycobacteriales > Nocardiaceae > Rhodococcus > Rhodococcus sp. NPDC003348. The sequence goes on along the minus strand of NZ_JBSFRT010000006.1, from coordinate 35,514 downwards.
ACGCCGACAACGCGACCTCCTCGAGCCGCGCCGCAAGGACGTAGGAGCGCAGCGACATCTTGCGCGCGTTCTGCCCGCGGCCGGCGATGACCTCGGCCAGCGCGGCCAGCTCCTCGTACCGGCGCAGCGCGGGTCCCAGAGCCTCGACCTCGGCGGCCAGTGCCTGTGCGTAGTGCTCGACCTTCGCGGCGCGGTCGTCCGCCGCGGTCGCGGCCTTCATGGCGTCGTCGCGGGCGGCGGCCGCGGCCGCGTGTGCCGCCTCGGCCGCAGGCACGTCGGCGGGGTCCAGGGAAAGTGCCTGGACGACCGCCGGTTCGGCGAGCACCGCCTCGGACCACACCCGCTCCTCGCGGGCGGCGGTCAGCACCGCCTCGATCTCGTCGATCCGCGACTGCGGGAGGACCGCGGCGCGGGCCTGCTCCGGGGTGTCGAAGCCGGCGTCGACGGCCGCGCGCGCGGCGTGCGCGCCGGCGTCCAGCGCGGCGGCCGCGGCACGGGACGCCGACGCCCGCTGGTCGCGCAGGGCCGTCGTCGCGGCGGCGAGCGCTTCGAGCCGGTCACGACGCGACTGCAGGTCCGTCTCCGCCCCGACGGCCTGCGCGATCTCCGCGTCCAGTTCGGCGAGGCGACGGGTCTCGTCGGCGATCCGCTGGTCCAGTGCGGCCAGTTCGGTGGCGAGCACCTCGGCGCGGCGGGCGAGGTTGTCGCTCTCCCCTCGCAGTCCGGTGAGTGTCTTCGCCGCCGCGGGCTCCGCGGCGGCCGCGGCCTTCGCAGCCGTGTGGGAGTCCTCCGCCGCGGCGACCGCGGCGAGCAGCGTGTCCCGGTCGGTGTCTCCGGCGCGGTCGGCGAGCACCTGCGCCCTGCGGTCCAGGTCCGCGAGCAGTGCACCCGCGTCGTCCACGTCCCGGCCGCACTGCTGTTCGACGGCCCGCGCGGCGTCCTCGTCGGCCTTGGTGACGGCCCCGTCCGCGGGGCGGGCGAGCTCGGGATGGTCCCCGGACCCGCACACCGGGCACCGGTCGCCGTCGGCGAGATCGGCGGCCAGTTCCGCGGCCATCCCCGCGATCCGCCGCTCCCGCAGGTCCGCAAGCGCCTCCCGCGCGTCGAGATGGGCGAGGCGGGCCCGCTCGTGTCGCTCGCCGGCGACGGCGCGCGCGGCACGCACCCGGTCGAGTTCGGTGGCCGCGGCGACCCGTTCCCGCGCCGCGTCGAGCTGTTCGGCCCGCAACGGCACCGTCGCGGCGACGTCGCGAACCCGGCTCAGGTCCGCCTCGCACCGCTCGATCTCCGCCGGAACCGCGGCCCGACGATCCGCGACCGCGGTTGCGGCAGAAGCCAGTTCGGCACGGCGGGCGCGTACGCCCTCGTGCTCGACACGCGCCGCGCGACGCTGCGCGTCCCGGTCGATCAGATCACGCAGGCGGGCGGCCTCCGCCCCCCAGTCCCCGACCGCCACCGCCAGGATTTCCGCGTCCCCCGGTCGGTCCGGCCAGGAGACGCGCCCGACCAGGGCCGCTCCCTCCGGCTCCCGGGCGACGGCGCGGGCGAGTTCGTCCACGCGGGTCCGCTCGGTCGCGGCCGCCCGGTCGGCGCGTTCGGCGAGCGCGTCGGCCGCCGTCACCGGCACCGCGCGCACGGCGCGGTCGTGTTCGAGGGCGAGCGCGTCCAGCGCTTCGCGTCCCGCGGCCACCTGGTCGAGTTTGGTCCGGGCCTGGGCGGCCCGGTCCTGCAGCTGCCGCACCTCGCGCGCGCGGCGCAGGGCGTTCTCGGTGCGGACCGCGGCCGACTGGGCCGCGGTGAGGGCGAGGGCCGCGGACTCGCCCACCTCTCGCGCCTCGTCGACCAGCCGCGCCGCCCACGCGACCGGATCGGCGTCCGCGCCGGCCTCGATGCCCGCCGCCGCCGACACCTGCGCCGCCAACCGGTCCACCGCGGCCTTCTTGCCGGACACCGCGGTCTCGGTCTCACGACGCCGATTCGCGAACCACTCCTCGACGGTGGCGAACCGCCCGGTGTCGAACAGCCGCTCGAGCAGCACGCCCCGCTCCTCGGTGTCCGCCCGCAGGAACCGCGCGAAGTCGCCCTGCGGCAGCAGGACCACCTGGAAGAACTGATCGGCGCTCATTCCGAGCAGCCGCCCCACCACCTCACCGATCTCGTCGAGCCGGGTCAGATTCTCGCCGTGACCGTCCAGCCATTCGAGGGTGGCCTTGGCGTTCTCCTTGGTGGTGCCGGTGCCGCGCAGCTTGGGCCGCTGGAACTCGGGGCTGCGGGTGATCCGCAGTCGCCGGCCGCCGATCGTGGCCTCCAGCACCACCTTCGGTGGCGTTCCGGGGGCGGCGTGGTCGGACAGCAGCCGCTTGCCCTCCTGCCGGGCGCCGGGCACCCGCCCGTACAACGCGAATGCGACCGCGTCGAGGATGGTGGTCTTGCCCGCGCCGGTCTGGCCGTGCAGCAGGAACAGCCCGTCCGCACCGAGCTCGTCGAAGTCGACGGTGACGGTGGAGCCGAACGGGCCGAACGCCGTCACCTCGAGTTCGTGCAGCCTCACGCGACGGCCTCCACGTCGCCGGAGGGCGGACCGTCGACCTCCCGGTCCGCCGCGCCCAGCGCCTGTTCCACCCACCGCAGCTCGCTCGCGGTCGGCTCGGCGCGGACGTCGGTGAGGAAGCTGGTCACGATCTCGCGGTCGGTGCGCCCGCGGACCTTGTCCCGATACTTGAGGTCCGAATCATCCTGCGGGCGTACCCATTCCACGTGCACCAGATGCGGGAATCGGTCCCGGAGCACCCGCATCGCGTCCACCGGGCGGACCGGGTCGGTCAGGACCGCCGACACGTAATCGCCGATCGCGGACGCGAACGCGTCGTCGCCGAGCAGTTCCTCGACGGTGCCGGTCAGCTGGCTCAGCCCGCGCACCACCGGAAGGTCGTGGCGGTCGACCCGGGCCAGCCCGTCCGCGTCCAGGTCGGCGATCCACACCGCCTTGCGGTGGGTCCGTTCGCCGAACGAGTACGGCAGGGGCGAACCCGAGTACCGCACGCAGTCGGTCAGAGTCTGGGGTGAATGGAGGTGACCGAGCGCGACGTAGTCGGCACCGTCGAACGCCGAGACGGAGACCGTCTCGACCCCGCCGACCGAGATCGACCGTTCCGATCCGGTCGCCTCCGCACCGACGACGAAGGCGTGGGCGAGCACCACCGACCGGGCAGGCGTGCCGGCACGTGACCGGTCGGCCAGGTCCTCGCGGACCCGGGTCATCGCCGCGTCCAGGATGTCGGCGTGGGTGCGTGCTGTCGGAACGCCGAGTTCGGCGCGGGTGGTCTCCGGTTCGAGATAGGGAATGCCGTAGAAGGCGACCGGGCCGTGCTCGTCGGACAGCACCACCGGCGTCGAGACCTGACCCACCCTCGTCATCAGGTGCAGGCCACCGGCCGCGGCGAACGCCGCGCCGGCACCGAGGCGGGCCGGCGAGTCGTGATTGCCGGATGTCGCGACGATCACCGCACCCGCGGCCCGGATCGCCTCGAACCCTCTGTTGCACACCGTGACGGCGTCCGCGCTCGGGACGGCCCGGTCGTAGACGTCACCGGGCACGACGACGACGTCGACTCCGTGCTCGGTCACCAGCCGCGCGATCGCGTCCAGCGCGGCGGCCTGGTCCGCCAGCAGATCGACGCCGTGGAAGGTGCGCCCGATGTGCCAGTCGGAGGTGTGCAGGATTCGCATGTGCCGACCGTAGACGAGGGCACCGACACCGCCGCCGACGCCAGGCCCCCGGCACGCGTCGACGGAGATCGTTCCCACAAACGGTCCCGCCAACGGTGGGATCGGGCCGGCAGCAGCTAATGTCTAGACGTGTCTGCAACCCAACGTGCTCGATCCGGGGTGCCGCTCGCGCAGCGATCGGCGCTGGCCACAGTCCCGGGCGTGCCTGCCTGGGGCGCCGTCGCGATCGCGGTGGCGGCCACGCTCGTCGGGTTCGTCATCGACGCGGTCCGTGGCAACGAACTGACCGCGGCGTTCTCCGTCTTCTTCTTCCTCGGTTGCCTCGCCGCGATCCTCGCGGTCCGCAACCGCGGACTGTTCACCGCGATGGTCCAGCCCCCGCTGATCCTGGTGGTCGCGGTGCCGCTCGCGTACCAGCAGTTCTCGCCCGGGGGCGGCGGCCTGAAGGATCTGCTGCTCAATGTCGCGATCCCGCTGGTCAACCGGTTCCCGCTGATGCTGGCGACCACGCTCGTCGTCTGCGCGATCGGTGCCGGACGCATGTACATCCGGCACCAGGCGGCCGGCATCATCGCCCGGCCCGCGCGCCGATCCGGCAGTGCGCGGCGCACCGAGACCGAACCGCGGACGGTGGCGGATCGGACCGAAACTGTCGCCGAACCCGACCGGCCACGCGAGCAGCAACGGTCCGAGCGGCCGGTCCGCCGCCCCGCCGGGCGGTCGGCGGACCCGTCCCAGCCCGCACATGCACCGGGCAGTTTCCCGACGGGCCGCTACCCGGCACGTGCGGCGCACAGCGAATCGTCCGAGGAGCGGACCGAATCGTTCGACCGCCCGCAGCAGTTCGCACGCCCCCACGAGCGGGCACCCCGCCCCGATCGGCCGGCGCAGCACGACCGGCCGGACCGCACCCAGGGACGCCGTTACGAGGCCGCGCCGGCACAGCCCGGTCCGGCGTACACCGGTTCCCGCCCGGCCGCCCGGGCCGAGGGCCACGAGTACGGATCGGAGCCCGAGGTCCCGCTGCACCCGATCCCGCAGGTGCGGTACCGGGACCGCGGTGACACCCCGCAGGACCCCCCGTACCGCTACCGCTGAGCGGGCTTGCGCAGCTCACGCGGCAGCGAGAACACCAGCGTCTCGTTCGCGGTCGTGACGGTCTGCACGTCACCGAAGCCGTGCTCGGCGAGCAGTTCGATGACCCCGCCGACCAGGATCTCCGGCACCGACGCCCCTGAGGTGACGCCGACCGTACGCACCCCCTCCAGCCATGCCGGGTCGATCTCGCGGGCGTAGTCCACCAGGTGCGACGCCTTCGCGCCTGCACCGAGGGCGACCTCCACCAGTCGCACCGAGTTCGACGAGTTCCGGGAACCGACGACGATCACCAGATCACACTCGGGCGCCATCGCCTTGACCGCGACCTGCCGGTTCTGGGTGGCGTAGCAGATGTCGTCGCTCGGCGGATCCTGCAGCTTGGGGAACTTCTCCCGCAGTCGGGAAACGGTGGCCATCGTCTCGTCGACACTCAATGTCGTCTGCGACAGCCAGATGACCTTGTTCTCGTCACGAACGGTCACCGCGTCGACGGATTCGGGGCCGTCCACCAACTGCACGTGGTTGGGCGCCTCACCGGCGGTGCCCTCGACCTCCTCGTGCCCCTCGTGGCCGATCAGCAGGATGTCGAAGTCGTCGCGCGCGAATCGCTTCGCCTCCTGGTGCACCTTGGTCACCAACGGGCAGGTGGCATCGATGGTGTGCAGGCTGCGGGCGTCCGCGGCCTCGTGCACGGCCGGCGAGACGCCGTGCGCGGAGAACACCAGCACCGACCCCTCGGGCACCTCGTCGGTCTCGTCGACGAAGACGACGCCCCGCTCGGCGAGGGTGTCCACGACGTGCCGGTTGTGCACGATCTCCTTGCGCACGTAGATCGGCGCGCCGTGCTTCTCGAGCGCCCGCTCGACCGTTTCGACCGCACGGTCCACGCCGGCGCAGTAGCCGCGAGGTTCGGCGAGCAGGACCCGCTTGCCGGTCGCCGAGTTCGACGCGCCGGTGCCGGTGATTCCCAGGTTCAGGGGGACAGCGGAAGACATGCCTCCAGGGTACGGGGGTCGGCGAGGTGGGGCCCCGCCAGCCGGGGGCGCCCCGTGTCCCGGCTACCAAATGACGCCCCGGTAGGGCACTCTAGGACCATGTTCCGTCCCCCTTTCGCCGCCCGCGTGGCTGCCGGTATCGCGGCAACGATCGTCGAAGAGGTGCAGAAACTGCCTGCCACGGCGGTCACGCTGCCGATGACCGCGGTCAGCACGGTGCTGCAGACGGGCATGCACGTGCAGCAGGCCGTCACCGCCCTGGCCATCAAGGGGGACGAGGCACTGTCGGGATTGTTCCCGCAGTCCGAGGAACAGCCCTCGTGGGCCACATTCGACGAGGACGCCGACGCGTCCCCGCAGCACAACGGCACCGGACGGTCCGCGCCGGCACCTGCCGCCCCGGCGAACCAGGGCCGATTCGAGCTGTACTCCATGACCCCGGCCGAGGGCGCCACCACGGCGGAGCCGAAAGCCCCCAAGGCGACGGCCACCGCCCCGAAGGCCGCGGCGACGAAGGAACCGGCCACCGACGGTGAGCGCCCCGAGATCGCCGAGTACCTGGACTACGACAACCTCACCCTCGCGCAGTTGCGGGCGCGCCTGCGCACCCTGTCCATCGAGGAATTGACCGCGCTGCTCGACTACGAGAACGGCACCCGGAACCGGGCCCCGTTCCAGACCATGCTCGGCAACCGCATCACCTCCGCCAGCGCCAAGTGACCGCTGCCAGCCCCACCCCGCCGAGCACCCGGCCCTCGGCCCAGACGTCGAACTCCGCCGAGAACCCGTGGCCGGTCCGGTCGGTGTCGACGAAGGTCGCGGCCTGGATCGACCGGCTCGGCAGCATCTGGGTCGAAGGTCAGATCACCCAGATCAACGTCCGGCCCGGCACCCGGACGGCGTTCCTGGTCCTGCGGGATCCGTCCGCGGACATGTCGCTGTCGGTGACCTGCTCCCCGACCCTGATCCGGGACAGCCCGGTTCCGCTGACCGAAGGCACCAGGGTCGTCATGTTCGGCAAGCTGTCGTTCTACACCGGCCGCGGCACCGTCTCCCTGCGGGTGACGGAGATCCGGCCGGTCGGGATCGGGGAACTGCTGGCTCGGATCGAGCGACTTCGGGGACTGCTCGCGGCGGAGGGCCTGTTCGACCCCCGGTTGAAGCGGCCGCTGCCGTTCCTGCCCCGCACCATCGGGCTGATCACCGGCCGTGCGAGCGCGGCCGAACGCGACGTGCTCAGCGTCGCCGGCGCCCGGTGGCCTGCCGTGAACTTCGCGATCCGCAACACCGCAGTCCAGGGTCCGACCGCGACCGCGCAGATCGTCGAGGCGCTCGCCGAACTCGACGCGGACCCGGCGGTCGAGGTGATCGTCCTGGCTCGCGGCGGCGGCAGCGTCGAGGACCTGCTGCCCTTCTCGGACGAGACGCTGTGCCGGGCGATCGTCGCGTGCACCACCCCGGTCGTCAGCGCCATCGGCCACGAGCCCGACAACCCGCTGTGCGACCTGGTGGCGGACGTCCGGGCGGCGACACCTACCGACGCGGCCAAGAAGGTGGTGCCCGACGCGGTTGCCGAGCAGGCGCTGGTCGCGGACTTCCGGGCGCGCGGCGCGGCGGCGCTGAGGAACTGGGTGGCGCGGGAGGCCCGGTCGCTGGCCGACCTGCGCAGCCGGCCGGTGCTCGCGGACCCGCTCGCGGCGGTGGAACGTCGCGCCGAGGACGTGACGCGCCTGCGGGAGGCGGGCCGACGCGACATCCGAAGGCTGGTCGACGGCCAGTCGACAGTGCTCGAACACATGGCGGCGCGGCTGACCACGCTCGGCCCGGCCGCGACGCTCGCCCGCGGCTACGCGGTGGTGCAGCGGGTCGTGCCGGGTTCGGATCCGGAGGTGCTGCGGTCGGTGGAGGACGCTCCGCCCGGCACCCAGCTGCGGGTGCGCGTCGCCGACGGCGCGGTGATCGCCGCGGTCATGGGCAGGGACAAGTCAGGAGAACAGAAGTGAACGAACCCGTGTCCGAGCTCGGCTACGAGGCCGCCCGCGACCAGCTGGCGGAGGTGGTCAAACTGCTCGAGCAGGGTGGCCTGGACCTCGATCACTCGCTGGCACTGTGGGAGCGGGGCGAGGCACTGGCCAAGAGGTGCGAGGAGCACCTCGCGGGTGCGCGGGCCCGGGTCGAGAAGGCCCTCGCGCACACCGACGAGGACTAGCCGCCGCGATCGGGGCGGTCAGGACAGCGGCTGGGCCTGTCCGACCGCGTCGGCGAGCTCGCCGAACTCCTCGGTCGAGCCGCTGCCGGTGATCAGCACCCGCACGTCCCCGAGATCGGTGACCCAGATCGGCTCGCTGCCCTCCTCGCTGAACTGCACCCAGGAGTTGCCTGCGAACTGCTCGGCGCCGCTCGCGGTACGCGGTCCACCGGCCACCCACGACACCAGGGGCTCTTCCGCGGCGGCCGACTGGCTCAACTGCAGGTAGCGGCCGGCGTCGGTGATGTAGCCGACGGTGCTGACGTCGCCGCCGTTGTCGCCGCTGACGGTGCCCCGGCTACCGGAGTTCGGCTGCCAGGCGTCGGGCACGGCGGGATTGCGGATCGGAAAGTCCAGTTCGGCCGCGTCGAAACCCAGCGCCGCCTTCACGTCGAACTGCGGGACCGGTCCGGCGGTCGGGCCGCCGGGGCTGAACGAGCACGACCGGGCGACCCCCGCGATGATCACCGCGAACAACACGAGCGGGATCAACGACCAGATGATGTCGCGGTTGTTCTGAAGAATTCGGGGTTTGTCGCCAGCTGCCACGACAACGAGTATCCCAGCATGCCGCGCGGTGACGGCGGTCGGGACCACCACCGAAACCCGTACGCGAAGTTACACACATGTGGTTAGTTGTCGGACCATGAGCCTTCGCAGCCGACTCCCCCGGCCACACCGTCTGGCCCTGGCGATCACCGGTGTGGCTCTGGCCGTGGCGGCGACGACGGCGCCGGCGACCGCGACCCCACACGTGCCGGGCGGCGTGGGGTACCACGACCTGCTCGATCTCGTGCCCGCCAACGCCGACGCCGAGGATCCGGGCGGGCTGGACCCGCGACTGCCCACCGACTCCCGGGTTCTCGGTCGGGCCGTCGCCGCGGCCCGCGCCGACCGACTCGCGCCCGTCCGCTACGCGACGCTGCTGCACCAGTACTGGCTGGCGCGGGGCGCCGAGGCATCGGGCATCGACCTCGGCACCTGGGATCCCCGCGCCGGTTTCGCCGCGAACGCGGAACTGGTGAACCGGGTGTACGCGAACTACGGCCGCTATCAGAAGGAGCGGGCCGAACTGAACTGGGCGGGCATGGCCGGGATGGCTGGAGCATCGTTCACCGCCGGCTTCCTGGACATCGACACCGGGCGGGGCGTGCTGTCCGTGGACGCGGTGCACCGGATCGGCGAAGCCGTCGCGGCGGCGGTCGGCACGCTGCCCACGGACGCGGCGGAACGACTGCCGGACGACGTGCGCGCCCTGGCCACCGTCGCGCCCACCCTGACCGCCGACGATCTGGACTGGTACCAGCAGCGACTGCTCGTGATGCAGAAGCACATCTATTTCGACATGGTGCCGATGCACGAGGCCTACCTGACCGAGGGGCGGCCCGCGATCGAGGAGATGCGCGCGGCCGGACTGCTCGACGCCAACACCGAGGCCGCCTGGGAGGCGATCTTCACCGGCTCGCCCGAGGGGCGCGCGGACGCGGTCGTACGGATGGCGGACCGTGAGCAGAACACGATCGTCGCCGACCAGTGGGACGCGACGGCTCGCGGCCGGGACGGCGCCGGGCGCGTGCTCGCTTACGTCACCACCGTCGCCGCGCAGCCGTCGATCCCCGGCACCCGCGCGCCGGGCGTCTTCGCACCGCTCACCGTGTACGCGGCGACGGTGCCCGGCGGGGCCGGCGTCCGGGTGCAGGCGCCGCTGCCCGACTTCAACTGGGCCGACCGGGGACCACGCTGGCGGTACATCGCAGGGGACACGGCGCCGGCCTACCGTCTGCTCGCCGAGCAACGGCCCGGCGAGATCGGGGCGCTCCTCGGCCTGCCCTTCGCGACCTTCGCCGATCAGCAGCGGGTGGTGGCGCGCGCACCGGCCCTGATCCGCGACCTGACCACCGGGTGGTCCGTGGTCGCGGGCCAGTAGACCGGCTCGGGTGGACGCGGGCGCCGGATGAGACAATTACGCCGCGCGATTCGTTTCGCGTCCACGAACACACCCAGGGCGGCTTTCCGGTCGCCAGCGAGGAGGCACCGCCCATGACGGCCAGCACGAGTCACCGCGAAGCACCGGACCGGAACCTCGCACTCGAGTTGGTGCGGGTCACCGAGGCTGCCGCGATGGCCGCCGGCCGCTGGGTCGGGCGAGGCGACAAGGAGGGCGGCGACGGTGCCGCCGTCGACGCCATGCGCCACATGGTCAGCTCGGTGTCCATGCAGGGCGTCGTCGTCATCGGTGAGGGCGAGAAGGACGAAGCCCCGATGCTGTACAACGGCGAGGAGGTCGGCAACGGCGACGGTCCGCTGTGCGACGTTGCGGTCGACCCGATCGACGGCACCACGCTGATGAGCAAGGGCGCGCCCGGCTCGATCGCGGTGCTCGCCGTGTCCGAGCGCGGCGCCATGTTCGACCCGTCTGCCGTGTTCTACATGGACAAGATCGCGGTCGGCCCCGAGGCCGCCGACGTGATCGACCTGGCCGCCGGTGTCGCCGAGAACATCCGCCGCGTGGCGAAGGCGAAGAACCGCGCGGTCTCCGACACGACCGTGACGATCCTCGATCGCCCGCGGCATGCCGACATCATCCGCGAGATCCGGGAGACCGGCGCCCGCATCCGGCTGATCTCCGACGGCGACGTGGCCGGCGCGATCGCCACGGCCCGCCCCGACTCCGGCGTCGACATGCTGCTCGGCATCGGCGGCACCCCCGAGGGCATCATCGCGGCCGCGGCGATGCGCTGCATGGGTGGCGCGCTGCAGGGCCGGCTGGCCCCGAAGGACGACGCGGAGCGGGAGAAGGCCCTCGCCGCCGGCCACGACCTCGATCGGGTGCTGCGCACCGAGGAACTCGTCACCGGCGAGAACATCTTCTTCTGCGCGACCGGTGTCACCGACGGTGAGCTGCTCAAGGGTGTGCGCTACTACGGCGGCGGCGCGACGACGCAGTCGATCGTCATGCGTTCCAAGTCGGGCACGGTCCGCATGATCGAGGCCTACCACCGCCTCGAGAAGCTGCACGAGTTCTCCTCGATCAATTTCACCGGCGTCGACGGCGCACAGCCGCCGCTGCCCTGACGAGTTCTCCCCGCAACACTCCAGCTGAAGGGTCCCTTCGTGCGCCACGCGCGCAACAAGGGGCCCTTCGGTCGTTGCGGCGGTGGCAAGCTGGGTGCATGACTGAGAACAGCGAACCGCAGTTCCGCATCGAGCACGACACCATGGGCGAGGTCCGGGTTCCGGTCGACGCCCTGTGGCGGGCACAGACTCAGCGCGCAGTGGAGAACTTCCCGATCTCTGGCCGGGGTCTCGAACGCGCCCAGATCCGGGCACTCGGACTGCTCAAGGCGGCGTGCGCCCAGGTCAACCGGGATCTCGGTCTGCTGGACGCGGAGAAGGCCGACGCGATCGTCGCCGCCGCGACCGAGATCGCCGACGGCCGCCACGACGACCAGTTCCCGATCGACGTGTTCCAGACCGGCTCGGGGACCAGCTCGAACATGAACGCCAACGAGGTGATCGCCTCGATCGCGCTCGCGCACGGGGTCGAGGTACATCCGAACGACCACGTCAACATGTCGCAGTCGTCGAACGACACCTTCCCGACCGCGACGCATCTCGCCGCCACCGAGGCCGCGGTCAGGGACCTGATCCCCGCCCTCGATCATCTGCGACTTGCCTTGGTGGACAAGGCAACCGAGTGGCGCACCGTGGTCAAGTCGGGCCGCACCCACCTGATGGACGCCGTGCCGGTGACGCTCGGGCAGGAGTTCGGCGGCTACGCCCACCAGGTCGAGGCCGGAATCGAGCGGGTCATGGCCGCACTCCCCCGCCTCGGCGAACTGCCGATCGGCGGCACCGCGGTCGGCACCGGGCTCAACGCCCCGGACGGATTCGGCCCGAAGGTGGTGGCGAGGCTGGTCGACTCGACCGGAATCGATGCACTGTCCCCCGCCCGCAACAGTTTCGAGGCGCAGGCGGCGCGGGACGGACTGGTCGAGGCGTCGGGGGCCCTGCGCACGATCGCGGTGTCGCTGACGAAGATCGCCAACGACATCCGCTGGATGGGGTCGGGTCCGCTGACCGGCCTCGGCGAGATCCGCCTGCCGGACCTGCAGCCGGGCAGTTCGATCATGCCGGGAAAGGTGAATCCGGTGCTGCCGGAAGCGGTCACCCAGGTCGCGGCGCAGGTCGTCGGCAATGACGCGACCGTCGCCTGGTGCGGCGCCGCGGGCGCGTTCGAGCTGAACGTCTACATCCCGGTGATGGCCCGCAACATCCTCGAATCGATTCGGTTGCTGGCCAACGTGTCCCGGCTGTTCGCCGACCGCTGCGTCAAGGGGCTCGTCGCGAACACCGAACACCTGCGCACGCTCGCAGAGTCGTCGCCGTCGATCGTGACGCCGTTGAACTCGGCGATCGGCTACGAGGAGGCGGCCGCGGTGGCGAAGGAGGCGCTCAAGGAGCGCAAGACGATTCGGCAGACGGTCATCGACCGCGGGCTGGTCGGCGACGGCCTGTCCGAGGAGGAGCTGGACCGCCGCCTCGACGTACTCGCGATGGCAAAGGTCCCGCCCGCGAGGAAGTGACGCGGACGGGACCTGCGCGGTGGTGCGTGGCGATCGGGCGCTACCGCGCGCCGTCCCAGGCGTCCACACGCACCCAGTCGACGTAGAAGTTGCCGCTGCCGAGGTCGGGGTACAGGCTGGACTCGAGTTGCAGCTGCCAACGCATCGGGGTGTTGGGCACCCCGCGGTGGGACTCGAGCAGGACCCTGCCGTCGAGGATGAACCGGACGGTGTCCGGGGTCCACTCGGTTGTCACCGTGCGCCACTGACTGAAGTCGGAGTAGTCGTACTCCGAGATGACCTGCGAGTTCGCCGTCGCGTCGGGTTCGGCGAAGTGGTGGTACCCGCGAATCGGGCCGGTCAACTCGCCCTCGGGGAAGTTCAGCTCGCCCTCGCTCGGCCAGACCTCGGACGTCGGCCACAGCAGCATCGCGAGCCGGTAGCCGGTGATGTACGGGTGGCTGGTCTTGATGCGGGCGGAATAGCGGCCGTACAGCTGACCCTGCTCGTCACCGGAGATCACCGGGGACAGGTTCGCACCTGCCCGCTTCCCGTCGACCTCGTGCAGGTTGTAGTCGAGGGCGCCGTCGTGGACGCTGAGCACCTGGTCGGCCCGGTACGGGAAGCCGTTGAAGGTGTCGGTGTAGCACTCGGGGTAGGTGCGCCAGCGGGTGTTCTCGGTGCCGGTGTAGACGATCTTGCCGGGATTGTTGCACTCGGCGTTGGCGAAGCTGCCCACCGGCGCGTCGGTGGTGAAGTCGTCGACGAAGATCTGCTTCCAGCCCGCCAACTGTTCACGCGGTGCCGCCTGGGTGCCGGACACCGGAGTACTCAGGCTGCCGGTCACGTTGCTTCCGACGTCGGCACTGCCGACCCATTCGAGTCCCTCGGGCAGCGTGATCTGGGCCGAGGCGGCGGGCGCCGCGACCACCCCGAGTGCGGTGAGCGCGGCGACCGCTACGCCTACGCGGCGGCGGAAGTGGCGGGTTGAGCGGGACATCCGAAACTCCAAGAGGTGAGGGAAAGTTCGTTGCTCACCTTAAAGGTCCTGTCGGAATTTCCGGGATGTCAGGTTCGGATGCTCAGGCCGCCGGGTCGTACGCCCACACCGAGACCCAGTCGACGAGCAGGTTGCCGTTGCTGGTACCGGTTCCGTTCGTCTCGGTCTGCAGCTGCCAGCGCATCGGCGTCGACGGCACCCACGCGGTGCTGTCGAGGACCACCCTGTCGTCGAGCAGGTATCGGATCCGGCCGGGCGACCACTCGATCGTGTAGGTGTGCCAGTCGGTGAACCGGGCACCGATGTCGGCGGCGACGTCCTGGCACCCGCCGACACACGAACCCGCGCCGGAGTAGTGATGGAAGCCGCCGACGGTGCCGGCGAGGCCCCCCTCGGGGAAGTCGAATTCACCGTCGACCGGCCATCGCTCGGACTGCGGCCAGAGCAGCCACGCCACGTAGTACTCGTTCAGGTTGGCGTTGTCGACCTTGAATCGCGCCGAATACCGGCCGTAGGTCTGATATTGACCGACGCCGTCGATCAGTGGCGACGGATTCGCTCCGGCGGGAATTCCGTTCACGGGGTGCAGATGGAAATTCATCACCCCGTTGCCGACACTGAGCACCTCGTCGGGTCGATACGGACGTTTCTGATATGTGTCGAGATAGCAGCTGGGGTACGTGCGCCACTTCTGCCCCTGCGCGCCGGTGTAGACGATGCGGTCCGGGTCGCACGCGTTCGCCCATGTCCCCACCGCCGCGTCCTTGGTGAAGTCGTCGACGAAGATCTGCCGCCAGCCGGGCAGATTGCCCTTCGGGGCAGTCACTCCGGACGGAGAGACGGGCGCAGCGACCGTGGTCGTCGGGACCGCGACCGTCGTCGTCGGGGCGACGGTGGTCGTGGGGGCGACGGTCGTGGTGGGAGCGACCGCGGTGGTCGTCGGGGTGGTCGGCACGGATCCGGAGTATGCCCACCGTTGCGCGGCGGCGCCGCTGCACGACCGCATGGTCACCGGGTTCCCGTCCACCTCCCTGCCACCGGTGTTCTCCACACACAGGCCGCTGGCCTGCGACGACACCGATCCGTCGGCGCGCGGATTCCACCGCTGCGCGGCCGCGCCGGTGCACCCGGAGATGGTCAGTGCCGCACCGGGTCGGTTCGTCTTCGGGGTCAGGCACTTGCCCTGCACCCGCACGGTGCCGTCCGACTCGACGCTCCAGTTCTGCGCGGTCGACCCGTTGCACCCGTACACCTGCACCGGGTTTCCGTCGGTGGTGACACCCCACTTGTTGTCCAGGCACAGTCCGCCCGGGGTGCGGACGGTACCCGCGGTCGCGGCCGCGGCCTGGGATGTCGTCGCGATCCCACCGGCGGTGGCGCCCGCCGCGACGACCAGGGACAGCAGCAGCCGCGTCACGGAGCCGCGACGGGAATTCACGAATCGGCAGGAAGAACTTTCGGGACCGACGACTTCTCGAACGCCAGGAATTTTGCGCACACGACGATGAACCATTCTTTTCCCCATTCATGACGATGGGCACGGAGGACGGTTCGCATGCGGTACCGAAAAAGGTGTTCAGAAATGAACGCTAGCACGGCCCATTCCGGTTATCCGGGCGAGCGCGGCCACAAAACACGCACCAAATTCTCACCCTCCCTGCGGGCGGCGCGGACCGAGGGCGGGCGAACCTGACTCCCCCACGACGGCCTGCGTGTGCTTAAACTGCCGAACGACATCCGGGAAGTAAGGGAAGGCATACCTGTGCGAGTGGTGGTGACCGGTGGCGCCGGCTTCATAGGGTCGACGCTCGTCGACCGGCTACGCGGTGACGGCCACCGGATCCTGGTCGTCGACAACCTCAGTCGCGGCAGGGAACACAACCTCGCCGCAGCGCTGGCGACCGACGCCGTCGACCTCGAGACGCTCGACATCCGCCACGACGACCTCGGACCCACCTTCGAGGCATTCGCGCCCGAGGTGGTCTTCCATCTCGCCGCGCAGATCGACGTCCGGCGCAGCGTCACCGACCCGATCCTCGACGCCGAAACCAACATCCTCGGCACGATCCGGGTCGGCTCGGCGGCCGCATCGGCCGGGGTCCGCAAGGTCGTCTTCACGTCCTCGGGCGGCTCGATCTACGGCACGCCCGCGAACCTCCCTGTCACAGAGCAAGTTCCGGTGCAACCGGTGTCGCCCTACGCGGTGAGCAAGGTCAGCGGCGAGATCTACCTCGACAGCTTCCGGCAGTTGCACGGACTGGAGTGCTCCCACATCGCTCCGGCCAACGTGTACGGCCCTCGCCAGGACCCGCACGGCGAGGCCGGAGTGGTGGCGATCTTCGCTCGCGAGATGCTCGCCGGACGCCCCACGACCCTGTTCGGAGACGGCGGCAACACCCGCGACTACGTGTACGTCGACGACGTCGTCTCGGCCATGGTCGCCGCGTCCGGGCCGCTCGGATCCGGCCTGCGGTTCAACATCGGCACCGGGGTGGAGACCAGCGATCTGGAACTGAACCGCCTCGTGGCCCGCGCGACGGGCGCGACCACCGAGCCGGTGTGGAAACCCGAGCGACCCGGCGACGTCCGACGATCCGCGCTCGACGCCGGCCTGGCCCGCAGCGTCCTCGGCTGGCGCCCGTCGGTCGATCTCGAGGAGGGAATCGCCCGCACCGTCGCACACTTCCGGGCCACCGACCCGACCCGGCCGGTGTCAGTCTGAGGTGCCCGTGACCGACCGCTCCACCGTCCGGGTCGGCCACCTGGACGTGATGCACAGCCGTACCCGGGTCACCGCGATCATCGGGCCGGTCCATCTGCCGCCGGACGACGTCGTGGCAGCGAGACTGGCGACGATGACCGCGGTCGGGCCGCACGCCCGCTTGGGGTTGCGTCCCTCGTCGCGTACCAATCGCTGGACGTTCGATCCGATCGCCAACCGCCCCACCGTGAGCCGCATCGATCCGCCGTCGTCACCACTCGATCTGCTCGACCTCCCCTCGGATGCAGGCACTCCCGCCGAGGATCGTCCGACCAGCATCGTCCTGGCCGGCGACTACATGCGCACCGATCACAATCACGGTCTCGGCGAGGTGGCGCTCGGACTGACGATGCACGGCGTCATCCTGGGCACCATCGATCCGGCCGACCCGCACGTGTGGCGTTCGGCGAAGCGCCATGGAAGTGGGATCGCGACCGCCGCCGCCCGCACCTACGGCTCGGACCCGCGGCGGGTCTGGGCACTGCGCGACTCGGCCCGCCGGAAACCTGCCGCCACCGTTGCCCCGGAGGCGATGGAACCGTGGACACCGTCGCGCACCGGCGTCGTCACCACGATGCCCTCGGCGACAGTGGCGCAGTTGCGTTCCTGGCGGGATGCCCACGCGTCGGATGCGTCGATGTTCGCCGTGGTCGCCTCCGCACTGCACCGCGGTCTCGCGAGCGCCGGCCTGCCGATCGACGACGTCGCGACGGTGACCCTGGACGCCCGCAGGTACCTGCCGAAAGGGCGTGTCCCGCTGGGGAACTTCGTCTCCGGACTGGAGTTCGACCTGGGTCCGGCACCGACGCCGGAACGGATCCACCGGGCCAGCGCCGGCGCGATGGCGTCGGGACGCCCGGTGGCGAACCTGGCACTGAACGCGACCCGCACCCGCATCGGCCTCCGCTCGGCCGCCCCGCGGAACGCACCCCTCGAACGTCCCGGCAGCCCGAGGGCTCGACTGCTGTTCTCGAGCCTCGGGGCCGTCCCCCGAGTGGGCGCCGTCCCGTGGCTCGACTCCGCGGAACCGTTCTACGTCGCCCACAACGATCCCACCGGACCGGATGGCATCACCATCACCTGGGCACTGATCGAGGGCGCCGTGATCACGTCGGCCTCCTTCCACGGCACCGTGTTCGACCGGGAACAGGTTTCGGCCGGGCTCGCGCGGGCCGCCTCCGACCCGTTGGAACTGCTGCGGTGACCCCGTTCCGCGGCCGCCGATCAACACCGTAAGATAGGCAAGCCTTCCCTACTTAAGGGACGGACGTGCCCCAATGACGATCCCGGAGTTTCGCCTTGGCCTCGACGACCCGCCCCGACCCCGGGCTCGCCATTCTCATCAGCTGCTACACGCTCGACCGCCTGGACCTGCTGGTCGCCGGGATCGACGCGGCACGCGCGCAATTGCGACCCTGGACGAGCGGAGCGACGGGGGGTGTCCGTGACGAACTGATCGTCGTCGTCGACCACAATCCCGACCTCGAACGGGAGCTCCGCGAGCGGTTCCCGAGCGGGGTCACCGTGGTCGCCAACGAACACGAACGCGGGCTGTCCGGTGCCCGCAACACCGCGGTCGCGACCGCGGCCGCCGAGATCGTGGCCTTCCTCGACGACGACGCCGTGCTGCGGCCGGGCGCGCTCGATGCCGCGCGTTCGGCCTTCGCCGATCCTTCGGTCGTCGCCGTCGGCGGCGCGGTGATCGCGCGGTGGGAGTCCGGTCGACCGCCGGCGTGGTTCCCCGAGGAGTTCGGCTGGGTGATCGGTTGCGACTACCGCGGACTGGCCGGGGACGGCGCCGAGATCCGCAATCCGATCGGTGCCGCGATGGCGGTGCGACGCGCCGAGCTCCTGAAGATCGGCGGGTTCTCCGACCGACTGGGCCGGGTGGGCACCGTGCCCGCAGGCTGCGAGGAAACCCTGATGGGTATCGAACTGCGACAGCGCTTTCCTCGGTCGCGGATCGTGCGGGTGGCTGCGTTCGCGGTGGACCACACCGTGCCCGATTCCCGCGCCACTCTGCGCTACTTCACAAGTCGCTGCCGGCACGAGGGTCGGTCGAAGGCCATCTTGTCCGGCATGGTCGGCGCCGAGGCCGGGCTGTCCGCGGAACGGAGTTTCGTGGTGCGCACACTGAGCACCGGGGTGCTGCGCTACCTGCGTCAGGCCGTCACCGGTCAGGGACTCGCGTCGCTGAGCCGGATCCTGGTGCTGGTCCTCGGGCTGTTCGTGACGGCGGGAGCGACCGCCGTCGGATCGATCCGGTTGCGCGGGAAGCGGAGCGCCTCCGACGAGACTCCGGCCGCGCTCGTCGCGCACGAACCCACCATCCGTGAGGACGAACTGGTCACCGTCGTGATCCCGACCGTGGGACGCGAGTCGCTGCTCGCGACGGCACGCGCGGTGCTCGCGCAGGAGCACCCCAACATCGAACTGCTGGTCGTCGACAACCGCCCGCACCGCGCCGACGTGGCGCGGATCGTCGCGGACATCGACGATCCGCGGCTGCGGGTGATCGACCAGCCGGTGCCGGGTGTGTCCGCGGCACGCAACATCGGCCATCGCACCGCGTCCGGGCGGATCGTCGCGTTCACCGACGACGACGCCCTGCCCGACCCCGGCTGGATCACCGGAGTCGTCAACAGTTTCCGTGCGGACCGCGCCGGTGCAGTCGGTGTGGTGACGGGGCGCGTGCTCGGCACCGAGGCGACCAACCGTCAGCAGGAGTGGTTCGAGGAGGCCAAGGTCTTCGACAAGGGTGCGGCAGCCACCGTGTGGGCGTTGCGTCCGCACGAGAAGGACGCCGTCCTCGGCGAGTTCGGCACCCACGGCCCGTTCTTCCCCTACACGGCCGGCGAGTGCGGGTCGGGCAACAACATGGCGTTCCGGTCGAACGCACTGGAGTCCATCGGCGGCTTCGACGAGCGTCTCGGCACCGGGACCGCGACCCGCGGTGGCGAGGACCTCGACGCCTTCCGGGCCGCACTGCTGCGCGGCTGGTCGATCGCCTACAACCCGGACGCCGTGGTCCGGCACTACCACCGTGACAACATGGCCGACCTGCGCACGCAGAGTTACGGATACGGCACCGGCATGGCCGCGTCACTGACCAAGTTCGTACTGTCCGGGCATGTCCGGCCGATCCTGTCCCGATTCCCACGCGGACTGCACATGCTGCTGTCCCCCGCCTCCACCAAGAACGCCGACCTCCCCTCCGACTGGCCGCTGCACCTGCGCGTCCTCGAGGCGTGGGGCTACGTGACCGGTCCGGTGCTGTTCGTCCGCAGCCACCTGGCCGCACGGCGGACGGGGGCGAACCGGTGACCGCCACCGAGGTCGTCGCTCACCGGGCGCCCGAGCCCGGGACCGTCGGAACTCCGCGTGTGGTCCGGTACGGCTGGAATCCGCTCGCCGCGTTGCGCGTCGGCGCCGCCGTGTCGGTGGCGATGCTGCTGCTGAACCTGCTTGTCGCCACGGGAAGCCCGGAGATCGTCCCCGCACCCGTCCGGATCCTCGTCGCGCTGGCGGGCGCCACCCTCGTTCCGGGCCTGCCGGTCGCGGTGGCGCTGCGCATACCCGGGCGCGCACTGTTCGCCGCACTGGTCGTGTCGGTGTCGCTGGCCACCGTCATCCTCGCCGCCCAGTTCACGATGGTCCCGCAGTGGTGGAACCCGCTGACCGTGCAGACCCTGCTTGCGGCAGGATCACTGATCGGCTGTGTCGCCGCGCGCCGCACCCTGCCCGCACATCACGAGGTCCCTCACGGCGACCTGCACTACCTGCGGACCTGGAACCGCACGCGCGCACTGGGTCTCGGCGCGCTCGCCGTCGCGCTGGCGCTGTTCGCCGCCGCCGCGTCCGACCTGGACTTCATGGGTGCGGGGCACTACGGGATCATCACGCAGATCGGGGTGGTGTACCCGATCGGGCTGCTCGTCCTCTGCGGCACCGTCGTCGTCGCCCTCACCCGCTCGCGCGTCGACCACGTCCTGATGTCGGCGGCGACGTTGGTGTTGATCACCTACACGACGATGCTCGTCCCGGCCGCCAGCGGGGTGACCTCCGTTCCCACCGCATTCGTGCACCGGGGCTTCATCGCGACGCTGGGTGCCGGTGAACGCCTTCCGGACGCCATCGACGCGCGGTTCAGCTGGGCCGGGTTCTTCACCGCCGGTGCGCATCTCGTCGCAGTGGCGGATCTGCCCGATGTGTCCGCTCTCATGACATGGGCACCGCTCTTCATGGGTGCGCTCCTGGCGTTCCCGCTGTACGCGATCGCCATCGCCGTCACCGGCCGGGCCCGGCTGGCGTGGCTGGCGGTCGTGCTGTACCAGCTGTTCAACTGGTACCAGCAGGACTACTTCGCGCCCCAGGCGGTGGCGCTGGTGTTCTACACGACGATCGTCGCGACCCTGCTGTGGCAGTTGCGCCGGGCACCCCTCCCGGAAATCGGGCCCGGCATCGGCCGATTCCTGGTCACCGCGCCGCGGCGCACGCCAGGGCTGGTCCCCGGCTTCGACTCGGCTCGCACCCTCGCCATCGGCGCGGTGCTGCTGCTCCTGATCGTCGCCAACACCGTCACCCACCAGATCACCCCGATCCTGGTGATCATCGCCCTCGCGTTCTTCTCGCTGTTCGGGGTGACGCGCTACCGGACCCTGTGGCTCGCCGCCGGCCTCGTGTTCGCGGCCTGGTTCAGCTATGGGGCGACCGACTTCTGGACCGGTCACCTGCAGTCGATCTTCGGCGAAATCGGCCAGATCGGAAACTCCGTCAACCGCGGTGTCGGCGAACGGCTCTCCGGCGACCCCACGTACCAGCAGATGCAGTACCTGCGAATGGGTGCGTCCGGCCTGTTCGCCGGTGTCGCATTCATCGGATGGTTGTTCTCGCGCGGGCGCCGGACCTGGCTCGTGGCGGGGGCGGTGTGCGCCGCCCCGTTCACCCTGGTGCTCCTGCAGAGCTACGGCGGCGAGATGATCATCCGCTGCTTCGTGCTCGCCTCACCGGTGCTCGCCCCGTTCGCGGCGATCGCCGTGGCCCGGGCGGCGGCCTGGCTCCGCGGACGGCTCGGCCGCCATGCCGCCGCACCGACCGGGGGATGGACGACGGTGGCCGCCGGCACGCTGGCATTGGTGGCGCTCGGCACCCTGCTGACCACGAACCGCGGCCTGAACACCTCCTTCGAGGCGTCGACGCGCGAACAGGTCACCGTCACCGACGAATTCATCGCCGAGGTGCCCCCGGGCACGACCGTCATGTCGTGGTCACACGCGCCGCACAGCAACGGTGTCCGGCGCACACTGGACCCCCTCGGGCCCCGGATGATGTTCATCGACAGCTATCCGTGCCTCGACGACCTCGCCAACTGCGCGAAGACCCGAGATCCGTCGTACGTGTATCTCACCACCCAGGGCACCGGAATGCTTCGCCTGCAGTACGGCATGTCCCAGGAGTACCTGGACGCGCAGCTGGACGCCATCCTCGCCACCGGCCGGTACGTGCCGATGCTCGAGCGCGACAGCATCACCATCCTGCGCCGCGTCGATTCCCCCGTCATCGAATTCGAGAACTCATGAGCCTGACCGTATTCTTCTACCTCCTCGCCGCCGCCCTCCTGCTGGCGGGTGTGGTGATCCGCGAGCGCGAGGTTCCCGGCACCGGCACCATCGGGCGACGTCCACGCGCGCAACTGATCTCGCTGGCCCTCGCGGTCTGTGTGGTGACGGCGGCAGCGCTGACCTTCATCCGGCTGATCACGATGGCCGTTGGATGATCTCGCGCCCACTGCGAGCCGCGGTCGCGGCGCTGGCCGTCGCTGCCTGCGCCTCCTGCACCATCGCCACGGACCCGACCGAGAACCGCGATCCGACGCAGGCCGCGACGACCTCGGACGACTGCGGCCAGGCACAGTCGCCGGGCGGCACACCCGTTCCCACCGGCGACCTGGCCGGCTGGAAGCAGATCTTCACCGACGACTTCGACCGGTGCGATCTGGGTCGGCAGTGGGGCACGTACAGCGGTCAGCCGGGCGGCAACCCGCACGGCTGGTGGGACGAGGAGATGGTGCGGGTCGAGGGTGGGGCACTGAACCTGCTGTCGCAGC
The DNA here is from genome assembly GCF_053589375.1 of Rhodococcus sp. NPDC003348. Classification (NCBI taxonomy): domain Bacteria; kingdom Bacillati; phylum Actinomycetota; class Actinomycetes; order Mycobacteriales; family Nocardiaceae; genus Rhodococcus; species Rhodococcus sp. NPDC003348. The sequence goes on along the minus strand of NZ_JBSFRT010000006.1, from coordinate 13,012 downwards.
GCACCTCCGACGGGTGGGTCAGCGGCGGCGTGTCGAACTACCCGGTGACGCAGCAGTACGGCCGGTGGGAGATCCGGATGCGTGCCGACCGCAGCGACGACATCTCGTACCACATGCTGCTGTGGCCGCAACGCGAGAAGTGGCCCCCGGAGATCGACTTCGCCGAATCCGTCAGCGGTGACCGGACGCAGATGGACGCGTTCCTGCACTGGGTCGGCGACGATGCGGAGAACCAGAAGTCGCACGCGGCGGTGAACGGTGATTTCTCGCAGTGGCACACGGTCGGGGTGGAGTGGGGTCCGGGTATCATCCGCTACCTGCTCGACGGAAAGGTCTGGGCGGAGGCCCATTCCGACGCCATGGTCCCCGACGAACCGATGTGGCTCGGACTTCAGGCCGAGGCCGGCGCCTGCGAGCGCCGCGTCGACTGGGGTCTGGCACCGTGTTCCGAATCGGACGCGCTGCGGCCTGACTCGGTGCGTGTGCAGGTGGACTGGGTGACCGTCTACGAGCCGGTGATGCCGGATCTGGAGGCGATGCAGAAGCGCGGCGTGTTCGATCCCGACCCGAACGCCGTCCAGCTGACCGAAGGGCCCAGCTGACCGGAAGTCACCGAACGGGTTCGTTCTCCCGGCCGAGTGAACGAACCGCACGCAGCAGCGGCACCGCGAGAACCACCGCCGACACCGATTCGGCCACGATGTACGCCCAGCCCATCGCCGCCAGTCCATGGCCGTCGATCAGCGCCAGGCTCAGCCCGAGGACCAGTGCCGCGTTGAGGACCTGCACGACGATGGCCAGCCGCAGTCGGCGCCGCACCCGGGCGATCGCGTTGTAGGCGAACCCCACGATCGCGGGCAGCAGCGCGACCGCAGCGAGCCGCAGCAGCGGGATTCCGGTGTCCGCGTAATCCTCGCCGACGAACCCGAGGAGCACCGGACCGACGATCGCGAACAGCACCACCCCACCGGCGGTCACCACCGCGAGCACCACGAGGAACCGGCGGGTCAGCGCTCGCACCTGCATCGGATCTGCCGCCACACCGGCGACGTACGGTCCCATCAGCATGGTCATGAGCACCAGGACCGCGGAAACGAGCGACCAGGCGATGGCGAAGTACGCGTTGGCGTCCGCGCCCATGCGGGCGACGACGATCAGCGGCAGCATCAGTGGCGCCAACGCCGCCACCACGTAGATGCCGTACGACGCGGCGAGGAAGGAACCCAGTTCGCGCCGCGGCGGCAACTGCGGCACGGCACCGGCGAACTCCGGTCCTCGAAGCCGCCGCGCCACGGCGACCCCGAGCACCACCGCCCCGATCAGGGCGGGCACGGTCCAGGTCCAGACGACGGCGAGCCGGGATGCGGTGAATCCGAGGGCAACCGCGGCAACCAGTTTGACCACGGCATGGCTGACGTTCTTGGTTGCCGCCCAGCCGGCCTCCCGCAACCCCACCGACGTGTGATCGAGCAGTGCGAACGCCGAGAACACCGCCACGATCAACGGAAACGACGCGGCCTGAAGGGGATGATCGAACATCTCGTCGGTCGGACCCCACAGCAGGAACACCGCGCCGAGCAGCAATCCTCCGCACCCGCCGACCACGAAGCCTGCGCGCACCAGTGCGGAGGCACGGCTCCCGGCGAGGGGGAGGAATCGCTCGAACAGCGCACCGAGGCTGAGGTTTCCGAACGCCGACAGCATCGTGGCGGTGGTGATGATCGCCGACGCCGCACCGACCTCCCGAGCCGGATAGAGCCGCCCCAGCACCGCCCAGTAGGCGAGGCCCAGCACGCCGGTGAGGGCAGCGGAGACCGTCAGTGCGAGGCTGTTGCGCTCGAGGCTCTTGGCCCCTACACCTCCCCGCTCCGTCCCGCCCGGGGCGACCTCGGCCGGTGCACCGGGGTCGACCCCGGCCGTCACTGCGTCAGTTCACGCACGTCGGCGCGGACCGACTCCTTGTGAATGTGCTTGGCGGCGCGCCAGTGCTGCCATTCCTGGCCGATGGTGCGCAGCACCCGCATGCCGTCGCTGTAGGCGTTGAGGTTGCTCCGGCCGTGGATGCGCGGGCCCTCGAAGCTGCCGACCTCGACGATGTTCAGGCCGCTCGTGGCCAGACGCACGTTGATGACGGTCTCGATCTCGAATCCGTCGCCCCACTGTGCGCGCTGGTACTCAACCGGCGGCAGCTCGATCAGCGGAACGTGCTTGCGCCAGAAGGCGTTGTAGCCGTAGCAGAGATCGGAGAACTTGGTCCGGAAGATCAGGTTGACCAGGCCGTTGAGTCCCTTGTTCCCGACGTTGCGCAGCGCGGTGATGTCGGAGCTGCCGCCGCGGCCGACGAAGCGGCTGCCCTTGGCGAGGTCGGCACCGCCGACGAGCGCCTCGACGAACAGCGGGATCTCGGCCGGATCGGTGGACCCGTCCGCGTCGATCATCACGATGATGTCCTCGGTCGCCGCGGCGAAGCCGCACGCGAGTGCGTTGCCCTTGCCGCTGCGGGTCTGCGTGACGAACGTCGCGTCGGGCCACAGCTCGCGGGCTACCGGGACCGTGTCGTCGGTGGAATTGCCGTCCACGAACACGATCTGGTCGATGCCTGCGGGCATCCGCGAGGCGACGAACGGCAGGTTCTTCTCCTCGTTCATCGCGGGGATGATGACCGAGACCGTCGGCCGACCGGCGCCGCGCCCGGCGCGGTCCTCGACCGGGGTGAGGGCGGTGGTCCCGGCGTCGCCGCCGGGTCCGTCGGTCGGTGTGGGGGTACTCAAGTCGATCGCTCCAGTTGTGATCACGCGGGGACGGCCCCGCCATGCATCGACAGGCCGGGCAATCGCCTTGCCCACGAGCCGATTCGGGGGTCCCGCAGTTCGTCGAACTGCGTGTCATACAGTAGAAGGTAGGCAAGCCTAAGCAAAGCGCCAGGTGCCCCATGTGACGACTGTCACAAATCGGACGAGAATCGAGGCCCCGTGCACACCCAGGTAGCAATCATCGGCGCAGGACCGGCGGGGTTGACCCTCGCCCGGATGCTCGACATGCAGGGCATCTCGTCAGTGGTCGTCGAACGGTGCAGCCGGGAGTACATCGAGACCCGCACCCGCGCAGGCATCCTCGAGCAGCCGACCGTTGCGCTCCTGCGCGAACTGGGCGTCGCCGACCGGCTGGACCGGGAGGGGATGTCACACAACGGCTTCTACGTGCGCTTCGACCGCGCCACCCATCACCTCGACTTCCATCGGCTCGTGGGCGGTCACGCCACCGTCTATCCGCAGCAGGAACTGGTCAAGGACCTGGTCGCGAACCGGCTCGAGTCCGGCGAGCCACTGCTGTTCGAGGCGACGGTCACCGCGATCGACACCACCCCGGACGGCGCACGCCTGCTGGTCGACCAGGGCGGCGCCGAACTGGAGATCACCGCCGACTTCGTCGCCGGCTGCGACGGCTTCCACGGCGTCAGCCGGACCCACGTTCCCGCGGCACGACTGCGGGAGTTCAGCCGCACCTACCCGGCGGCCTGGCTCGGCATCCTCGCCCGCACCGCGCCGACCACCCCGGAGGGCATGTACTGCGCCCACGAGAACGGCATCTCGGTGCACAGCATGCGCGGGCCCGCGATCACCCGGCAGTACCTACAGGTTCCCGCCGACACGAACCTCGACGACTGGCCCGACGAGCGGATCTGGGACGAACTGGCAACCCGCAGCGCCAGCGACGACTCCCCCGAACTCGAGCGCGGCGAGATCTTCGACCGCTCACTGGCCCCGCTGCGCTCGTACGTGTGCGAGACGATGCAGGACGGCAGGTTGTTCCTGCTCGGCGACGCCGCACACATCGTCCCGCCCACCGGCGCAAAGGGTCTCAACCTCGCGGTCTCGGACGCGTGCACGTTCTCCCACGCACTGGGTGGGTACTACCGGGCCGGCGACCGCACACTGCTCGACGCCTACACCGAGACCTGTCTGCCCCGAATCTGGAAGGCGCAGCACTTCTCCTGGACTCTGACGACCACGCTGCACGCCCTGTCCGACGACCCCATGGACTGGCCGCTACGCCGCGCCCGGCTCCGCCGCTGGGTGGAGTCGGAGGCCGAGCAGGCCGCCCTCGGCGAGGTGTACCTGGGCCTACCCTTCCCCACACCCTGGCGCCATCCGGCTGCGTGACGGCCGGCGAGCTGGGGGTGGCACCAATCCGGGAGGCCCCCTACCCTTACCCCCAGGCGTTTGTGTAGCCTACCCTAATTATGCGTGGCCCCCGGGGTCGATCCACCGCATGCGTGCTGCCCGATTGGAGTTCGGTCGTTGTTGAGCTTTCCCGCCCCCAGCCGCGCTCATTCTCTGAGCGGGAAGGGCATTCGCCTGTCCCGCATCACCGACCACACCACCAGCCGGACCCTGATCGTGCCGATGGACCACTCCGTCACGATCGGCCCGCTCGGTCACGCCGACCACGCCGACACGACGGTCCGCACCCTCGCCAAGGCCGGCGCCAACGCGGTGGTCCTCCACCGCGGCCGAGCCAAGCTGGTCGATCCGTCGTGCTTCGCGCGAATGGGCCTGATCGTGCACCTGTCGGCCGGTACCACCCGAAGCATGGACCTGCACGCGAAGGTGCTGGTCTCCAGCGTCGAGGACGCGCTCCGGGTCGGCGCGGACGCCGTCAGCGTGCACGTGAACATCGGATCCCCCACCGAGCGCGAGCAACTCGCCGACTTCGGCGCCGTCTCACGCGAGTGCGAACTCCTCGGCATTCCACTGCTGGCCATGATGTACGCCCGCGGCCCCCTGCGCGCCGACGTCCCACCGGACGCGCGCGAACTCGCGCACCTCGCCGCGATCGCGACCGACCTGGGTGCCGACCTGGTCAAGCTCGACTACTGCGGCGACCCGGACGCGATGCGCCGCGTCGTCGAGTCCTGCCCGATCCCGATCTGTGTCGCGGGCGGGCCGAGCTCGGGAGGCAGTGACGACCAGGCGATCGCACTCGGTGCCGAGATCCTCGACTCCGGTGTCGCCGGGCTGAGCTTCGGCCGCAACGTGTTCGAGGCCAGGGACCCCTACGCGGTGACCTCCGCACTCGCCCGGCTGATCCATTCGCCCGCCCCTGCCATCGAACTCGAAAGCGCCTGACGGCACCCGATCCACCGCTCCACAACCCGAAGGGAAACCCGTCCGCACATGGACAGCACCATCGTCACCGACCAGATCGTCCCGGCCGCAGGCGCGGGATCGGACGCCCGTCGCACCCCGGTCAGCCGCGAGGGCCACTTCGCGTGGCTCGACGTGCGCGCACTCGACGCGGCACTGCTGCCCGCAGTCGTACAGGCGGCGCTCCACCACCGCATCGACGGCATCCTGTCCGACCGGATCGCGACGTTCGAGGGCCTGCCGCCGACGGTGCGCCGCATCCTCGCCGTCGACGCCCCCGTCGCCGAGGACTTTCCGTACGACAGCGTCGACCTGGTGATCGTCGCCGACCGCGAGGACGCGCGCTCCCCGCACATCGGGCACACCCCGGACGTCGGTGTGCACGTGGTGGTCTCCGACGCCCCGACACTCCAGGTCGCCTGCGAGGTCGTGCGCGAGGTGCCGTGGACACTGCTCACGTTCACCGATCCGACCAAGATCCCGCTCGAGATCGTGATCGCGGCGGCCGAGAACTCCGGTGGCCGCACGATCACCACGGTCTCCGACGTCGAGGACGCCGAGATCGTCAAGCTGGTGCTCGAGCACGGCTCCGACGGACTGCTGCTCGCCCCGCGCAACGCCGACGACGTGGTGAAGCTGGCCCAGATCGTCGATCACAAGCTCGAGGGCATGGAGCTGTCCGAGCTCGTGGTCACCAAGGTCGAGCACATCGGCATGGGCGACCGGGCGTGCATCGACACCTGCTCGCTGCTCGAACTCGACGAGGGCTGCCTCATCGGCTCGTTCTCGACCGGAATGTTCCTGTCCTGCAGCGAGACCCACCCGCTCCCCTACATGCCGACCCGCCCCTTCCGGTGGAACGCCGGCGCCGTCCACTCGTACGTCCTCGGGCCGGACAACCGCACCCGCTACGTCAGCGAGTTGCAGGCCGGCTTCCCGATCCTCGCCGTTCGCACCGACGGCAGCGTCCGTGAGGTGCGCATCGGCCGGGTCAAGATCGAGAAGCGTCCGCTGATCTCCATCACCGCGGTGGCCCCGAACGGCAAGAACGTCAACGTCATCGCCCAGGACGACTGGCACGTGCGGTTGCTCGGCCCCGGCGGCTCGGTCAACAACGTCACCGAACTGAAGCCCGGCGACACGCTGCTCGGCTACGTGCCGACCGAGGCCCGCCACGTCGGACTGCCGATCACCGAGTTCTGCGACGAGCGCTGACCGACCATGCCCAGCACGCCCGACATCCTCTGGTACATCGGGGCGAACGACGGTGAGGTGCCATGGGATCCACGGCACCGCTTCGAGCCGTCGTTCGCCGCGCTGCGCGAACAGGCCCGCACCCTGGACCGGCTCGGCTTCCACGGCGCGCTGACCACGGCACGGGAGGCGATCTCACTGGTCGCCGATACCGAGCGGCTGCGGTTCGTGGTACCGGAGTACCCGGGCGTCAAGCCTCCGGTGCTGCTCGCCGAGGAAGCACAGGTCTTCGACCAGTACTCCGGTGGCCGGTTGATCTACAACCAGGTGAACGGCGCCGACCCGGTGCTCGCCCGGTACGGCCGCTTCCACTCGAAGGCCGAGCGCTACGCGGTGTCCGAGGAGTACTGGACGCTGTTCAAGCGGCTCTACCTCGACGAGACGGACGCGTACTCGGGGAAGTACTTCGAGTACGGTCCGCGCTACAAGCCGGCGATCGCCGGACCACGGCAGCCGGGCGGTGTCCCGATCTGGGGCACGGGCGCCTCTCCGGAGGGCATCGCGCACGCCGCGCAGGTGCTCGACGCGTACCTGATGTTCATGAGCCCGGCCGACGCGATGGACGCGGTGTTCACGAAGGTGCGCAAGGCCGCGGCCGACGCCGGACGGGAGATGCGGTTCGGTGTGCTGGCGAGTGTGGTCGTACGCGAGACCGAGGACGAGGCGTGGGAACGCTTCGAGTGGCAACTCGCGCAGACGTCACCGGAGTCGGTGCTCGCCACCGCGGACCGCAACCTCACCAGCTTCGGGTTCCCCCCGCTGGCCCAGCTGACCTCCGACGACCAGCAGGTGCGGGCCCGGATCGCCGCACTGCGCGCCGGTCAGCTGCCCACCCGGGCCGAACTGGAGTACGCACCGAACCTGGCCGCCGGCCTGACCACGTGGACCGGCGCCGAGCCTCCGTTCGACGTGGCGGGCAAGGGCACGGGCAACTACCTGGTCGGCAGCGCCGACAACGTGGCCGCCCGCATCCTCGAGATGTCCTCCTCGCTCGGCATCGACATCTGGATCCTGTCCGGGTGGCCGTTGATCGACGAGGCGAAGATCGTCGCGGACCTGCTGTTCCCCCGGCTCGGGATCACCACCGGTGTCTGAGCTCTCGACCGCCCCCTCCGTCACGGGTCCGCGCGGCTATCCGCCCTTCGACGTGCCGTGGATGTCGATCCGGGAACGGTTCGAGGTGGTGGCCGCGGCACTGTCCGGCGAGACGGCGGTGGTGTGCCGCGGCGAGCAGATCACGTACGGCCGGCTGCGTGAGCGTGGCCTCGCCGGGGCCCGCGCACTCGTCTCCACCCTCAAGGGGGTCCGGCGACCGATCGCACTCGACACCGAGTGCAGCCTCGACTGCGTGGTCGCGATCGTGACGGTGCTACTGTCGGGAAATCCGTTGGTACTGCTCGACTCCCAGCTTCCCGAAGAACGTCGCGCCGACATCCTCGCGCGCAGTGGGGCCGTGCGGTACCGGCACGCCGACCTCGCCGCCGTGGCCACCGCACCCGACACACCGTTGCCCTTCGGCGCCCCCACCGACACCGCCGTGCTCCTGTTCACCTCCGGGTCGACCGGCCGGCCGAAGGCGGTGCGCCAGGGTCAGCGGCAGTGGCTGAACCAGGCGGCCGACTTCCACGCCACCCTCGGCATCGGCGCCGGGGACCGCGTGGGCATGGCGCTGCCGATCAGCTTCGGCGGCGGACTCGACGTGGTGATGAGCGCACTCCTCAACGGCGCCGCACTGCACGTCCTCGACCCCCGCGAGGCCGGGATCGACACCGTCCCGCAATGGATCTCGGGCGAGGCGCTGACCACGCTGCACGCCACCCCCTCGCTGCTGCGCGCGGTGACGAAGGTCTGCCACGGAACCACCGCCCTGACCCGTCTTCGGCTGGTCACCACGTGCGGTGAGGCCGTGCACGGCAGCGATGTGACCTCGCTGCGCGCCCTGCTCGGGCCACACGCGACCTACTGCAACCTGTCCGGATCCTCGGAGACCGGAAACCTGGCCTTCAACGAATTCCCCGCCGGGCGGGTCGTTCCCGATCGGATCCTGCCCGTCGGCGTCGTGGCCGCCAACAAGCGGGTCCTCCTGCTCGGTCCCGACGGCAGGCCGGTACCTGCCGGGGAGGTCGGTGAGATCGTCGTCGAATCCGACTACCTCGCCGAGGGCTATCACGTCGATCGCGACGGCGGAGCCGGTGCGGTCGTCGACAAGTTCGGTGTCACCGCCACCGGCGCCCGCTACTTCCGGCTGGGCGACCTCGGACGGTTCGACGAGGACGGGTTGCTGCACCTCGTCGGCCGCGGCGACGATGCGGTGAAGGTCCGCGGCTACCTGGTCGAACCCGCGGACGTCGAGTCCGCGCTGCGCCGCCTGCCCACGGTGGACGATGCCGTGGTGCTCGCCCGGCGCACGGACACCGGCACCGTCCTGGTCGGGTACGTCGCCGTCAGCCCGGACGGCCGCGCCCCGTCCGCCGCCGACCTGCGCCGCGACCTGCGGAACAGTCTGCCGGACTGGATGATTCCGGCCCACCTGGTACTGCTCCCGGTGCTGCCGCGCAACGAGAGGGGCAAGGTGGACCGGGCCGCGCTGCCCGCGCCGGCGTCCCGTCCGCCGCTGGTGCCGCCGGCGGAAGGCACCGAAACCGAGCTGGCCGCATTGTGGGGGCAGATCCTCGGTATCGAACAGGTCGGCCGCGACGACGACTTCACCGCGCTCGGCGGCGACTCACTGCAGACCCAGCAGATGCTCACCCGGGTCGGCGAACGGTTCGACGTGGCGCTCTCGTCCGCGACGCTGGCGAACTTCCCGACGCTGCGCGGGTTCGCCGCCAATCTCGACGACCATGCCACCGGAACCGGAGGCTCCGTGCTGGTGCCATTGCGCCCCGACGGCACCGGGTACCCGGTGTTCGCCCTCGCCGGGGCCGGCTCCACCGCGCTCGCACTGCTGCCGCTGGCGCGGGAACTCGACCGGCCCGTGTACGGGTTGCAGGCACACGGGCTCGAACGCCGCGGTCTCCCCGACTGGACGGTGGCCGCGGCAGCCCGCCGGTATCTCAAGGAGATTCGCCGGGTGCAACCACACGGCCCGTACACGTTCGTGGGGCACTCGCTCGGCGGCGTCATCGCCGTGGAGATCGCGCGCCTGCTCGAGGCGGACGGCGAGTCCGTCCGCGCGGTGGTCTGCCTGGACACCCTCCTCGGCGGCCCGCTGTCGGTCGGCGGACCCGAGCTGCCCCGCACCGCGGACGCTCCGCCCGCCGTCGCGGCCGCACCACCGTCCCGAACCGACCTGTGGCGCACCCGCTTCCAACTGCTGACCGCAGGCATCGTGCCGCGTCCCGCGCAAGAGCAGTGGGACCTGTTCCACGAGGTGGGCCGGCGGGTGGCACTGCTGCACAGGCTGCGGCCGTGGCACGGCCGCGTCGCGGTGGTGATGGCCGAGGACAATCCCGACGACCCGGCGTGGTGGCCGATCATCGCCCCGAACGTGGTGGCGGTGGACCGGGTGCCGGGCGACCACGTCGGGATGCTGCGCGCCCCGCACGTCGCCCGGACCGCAGCCCTGGTGCGGGCCGTGCTGGGGCACGAGGGATGACGGACCGGTTCGCGGTGCTGGTGCTCGCCCACCGGCAACCGCGGGTGCTCGCCGCCCTGCTCGAATCGCTGCGACATCCGGCCGTTGACGTCTACGTGCACGTCGACGCCAAGAGCGATCTCGCACCCTTCCTCGCCGCGGCACCCGAACGGGACGGGTTGACCTATCTTCGGGACCGACGTGAGGTCCGCTGGGGCGGGCTGCGCGTGGTCGACGCGACCCTGGATCTGGTTGCCGCGGCCCGTGATTCCCGACGCGGGTACACCCGCTTCACCCTGCTGTCCGGATCGGACCTGCTGATCGCCCCGCTCGAGGAGGTGCTGCGTGTGTGGTCCGGCCGCACCGAGTACCTGCGCATCGACCGTCGGGTGCGCGAACCCGGGACTCCCCGGGCCCGGCAGATCGCCCGCAGGCACTTCCCCGACGACCGTGTCCCGTGGCGGCGCCGTCTCGACGGCCGCATCCCGCGCCGTGTGGACGGCACCGTCGACCTGGTCCAGGGGTCGCAGTGGTGGTCGCTGACAGACGAGGCCGTCGAGCACGTGCTCGACTTCCTCACCGCGCACCCGCGGTGGTTGCGGTTCCACCGAAACACCCTGTGCCCCGACGAGATCGTCGTCCACTCGATCCTGGCGGCCTCACCGGTGGCCCACCGGATCGCCCAGCACGTCGACGGCACCGCCGACGTCGCGGCGTTCCGCGCCGATCCGGTGCACGGTCTGCACCACATCGACTGGTCCGACCCGACCGCGATCAGCCCCCGGGTCCTCGGCCCCACCGACGAGACGCTGCTGCGGACCTCGCGGGCGCTGTTCGCGCGGAAGGTCGACGAGTCGTCGTGGGCGCTGATCGAGGCGTTCGCGGCCGACCGGTCGGTGACCCGATGAGCCGGCGGCTCGGCGGGCCGGGCCTCGAGTCCAACGCCGCGGCACTGATGCTCTCGTCGGTGGCGACGGGGGCTCTCGGGTTGGTGTACTGGGCGGTCGCGGAGCGGTTCTTCGACACGTCGGAGGTGGGACGGGCCTCGGCGGTGATCAGCACCGCGACCATGCTCGCGTCGGTGTCCTGCCTGTCCCTCGGCGGTGCGTACCAACGGTTCCTGCCGGTCGCGGGCCGCGCGTCGCACCGGCTGATCCTCGGCGGCCTGGCACTGACCGCGACGGTGGCCCTGGCACTCGGTGGCCTGTTCCTGGTGGTGAACCCGTCCAACGACCGACTGTTCTCCTCCCCGGCCGAGTACGCCCTGTTCCCGCTGATCGTGCTCGCCTTCGCCGTATACGCATTGGCCGACCCGATCCTGACCGGGCTGCGGCTCGCGAAAGCCGTTGCGGTCAAGAACATCGCGCTGTCCGTCCTGAAGGTCGTCCCGATCGTGGCGCTCGCCGGGACCGGGTCCGCACTGGCACTGAGCGGGTCGTGGGCGGTACTCGCACTGGGGGTGACCGCCTTCTCGGTGAGCTACCTGCTGCGCGCGATCCGCGACCGCCGCGAGGTGCCCGCGCAGCTTCCGCCGGTGCGGGAGCTGTGGGCGTTCCAGGGCGTGTTCTTCACGATGACGCTGGTGCTGACGGTGACGCCGCTGGCGCTGCCGCTGATCGTGGTGTCCCAGTTGGGTACCGAGCAGAACGCCTACTTCAATCTGGCGTGGACGATGTGCTCGGCGGTCGGGCTGTTGAGATCCGGGGTGGGGTCCTCGTTCATCGTCGAGGCATCCGCGCCGGACGCGGACCGAGCCGCGCTGTTCCAACGCCTGATCCGCATGCTCGCGGCCGTCGCCCTCGTGTCCGCGGCAGGCCTCGCAGTCGGTGGACCGCTGGTGCTGTACGTCGTGAGCCCCGACTACTTCCACGCAGCGGCCGGACTGGTGCTGGTGATGGCGGTGGAGTCTCTCGTCGGGACCGTCGTCATCGTGTACTTCCTGGTCGCCCAGGTCCTTCGCCGCCTACGCCTGATGCTCGCGGTCCAGATCGTCATCGTCGCGACCACCCTCGGCGTGACGGCGACCCTGGTGCCGGAGGTCGGTCTGATCGGTGTCGCGTGGGGTTCCCTCACCGCACAGGTCAGCGCGCTGCTCATCGTCGCTCTGCCTCTACGCCGAGCGGTCTCCGAGATGGCGCGCCCTTCCGCCACGACCCCCGACGCCACCCCGGAATCCATCCCCGCCCGGTAGTCCAGGGATCCGGACAGGACCCGACGACGTTCCACGTCACCACGCCACAGCGTATCGAGATCGACACCCTGAAACCCGCCGGCCCTCGCGCCCTTCCGTGTCGGCTGAGGCGTCGATTCCCAGATCGGTTCACCAGCGCACTCAGCGTCCCTTAAGCATTCCCTCAGTAAGGTTTACCTCAGTCAACAAGCTTGGCTCACCAATTGCGCAGGGCGCGAGGGGACAACCCGGCGCCGCGCACGATGTCGATCACACGCCACGCCGCACGAGGCAGCGCGGTGTCCAAATCCGAAGGGACCCAACATGGGTGTTTCACGTAAGCTGGCCGGCGCCGGTGTCGTTGCCGGACTCTCCGCTCTCGCTCTCGTTTCCAGCCCCGCGCTGTCGTCGGCTCAGGTCACCGGCACCTGGACCGCGACCGTGTCCGGCTCGCAGATCACCACCACGGTCACGGGCCTGAAGACCACCCTGCCGTTCAACTACTGCGAGGGCTACGTGTACCGCGGCGACGCCACCGCCTTCGACCGGGCCAACATGGTCCAGGAGTACCTCATCACGGGCACGGACCTGGTGAAGAACCAGGTTCTCGCCGGCGTCGCCGGTTCGGGTACCTCGACGGACCTGGCCACCGGCGAGTACTGGGTGGTCACCAAGTGCAAGGAGATCGGCGACACCTCTTACCAGTCCGTCGGCACGCCCGTGAAGGTGGCGGTCACCGAGGGTTCGGCCGTTGATCCCGGAACCGGTAGCGCCGAGGGCCTCAACGGCATCCTCAGCCAGTTCGGCAGCTAGCCTGCAGGTTTCGTGATCCGGGTGCGGTCGGCGGGCTTCGGCCCGCCGACC